>JBCDFY010000200.1:0-13539 GCA_039176995.1 Bacteroidota bacterium | reverse complement strand
ATTTATTGTCCTTAAGAAACCTCAATGGATTTGGGTGGACTCAATGTCCATCCAAATCCAAAACAAGTCGCTCTCAGCAAACACTTTGAGTATTTGTACAATTTGTTACACACACGTATTCCTACCTTTCATCATAATTACAAAAGAAGTCTGTAAGTTTGTTGGCTGATTTTTGAATATGAAAATACATATTTTCGGAGCATCAGGCTCAGGAACAACGACTCTGGGAAAAACAATCGCTCAACAGTGGAATTGGACGCATTTGGATGCGGATGATTACTATTGGGAAAAAACTGATCCGCCGTTTCAGACGAAAGTGCCATTAGAGCAGCGAAATAAAAACTTGCTACAAGACTTTAATGCAAGCGAAAATGTAGTGGTAAGTGGTTCAATGATTAGTTGGGGAGAGCACTGGGCGACGGCTTTTGATTGGATGGTGTTTCTCTATATTCCTTCCGAAATCAGAATGGAAAGATTGCGGAAAAGAGAGCGAGAACGCTACGGAACGCTCCTAGATACTGACCCAAGTTTTCAAGCCAATTCTCAAGCATTTTTGGAATGGGCAGCGCAATACGATATAGGTACTTTTGAAGGAAGAAGTTTAGTGATTCACAATGCGTGGATTGATAATTTACGTTGTCCCGTGTTGAGAATAGAAGGAGATACAAGCATAAAACAAAGAGTAAAAATTCTAACTGATTATCGGCAATATTTCGCCAGGAAGTAATCGTTTAACAAGGTCTTTGAAACACTAGAGTCTCTGATGAGCGGAGAAATTTTATTTTTGCAAAAGATTCAACTAAGAATCAGAGAAAATTAAGCTATACACTACTCCCAAAACTCAGAATAACAAACATACCAATGAAAGAACGGCTACAAACAATTGGCAAAGAAATTGCTGCTTTTTTTACCAGTCCCATCATTCTAAAAAATGTTGGTTTGGTCATTGCGGCCTTGCTCGGTTTGCTTTTCATCACTTCCTTTCTGATGAACCAGTGTACACGAAATGGCGAATCTTGGCAAGTAGATCAGTATATTGGAATGGATCTGCGAGATGCCATCCAGCAGGCAGAACGCAACAGTGGTCAATTTCGCATCACCGTTTTAGATTCTATTGATCGAGGAAACAAGCCGCCGAATCAAGTCGTCTCTCAAAATCCCGCTCCTTTTTCACGCGTAAAAAAAGGTAGAAATATTTATTTGACCGTCACGAAGTACGAAAGAATAGAAACGACCATGCCTCAAATTTCAGAAAAAGACGAAATTGAGCTTTATAAAAATGCGCTGGCTCAACGGGAACTAAAAGCGGTCATTCGTAAAAGAGTCGCTAATCGTCGTTATGCGCCAGGTACGATTTTAAAAGTCTTTCACAATGATAAAGAACTGACCTTCAGACAAATAGACAAAGGGTATCAATTGCAAAAAGGAAGTACCATTGAGTTCGTGGTTACGGAATATGGTGCAGGTTTTACAACCATGCCATCTTTAGCTTGTAAGCGATTCGAAGAAGTAGAAGTCCTACTTGAAGATGCTGATCTCGTTCTTGGAAATGTACAGCCTGATGTGACGGTGAGCGATCGCGCAACGGCTTTTGTTTACAAAACTGTTCCTCAATATACCGCCAGTCGCCAACTGCGTAAAGGACAACAGGTGGATATTTATTTGACGCAAGACTTACCTGATGATTGTGAGCCGATTGAAGTTAATTATGAGTAAACCTGATTAAAAAGGTGATTTAAAAGACTCGTTATTCACGAAAGTAGTATCTGTTAGCATCTCCAGGAAAGCAATCAAGTCTTTCTTATCGCGCTCTGTCAGTGTGAAAGGACGGATATTAGCATCTAAATTATCCGCAAAGTGCCCACCCGAACTGTAATGCTCTAGTACCTCTTCCAAAGTCTCAAACCTGCCATCGTGCATGTATGGTGCAGTCAGTTCGATATTGCGCAAAGTGGGAACTCGAAACTTACCATTATCGCCTATTTTTCCAGTAATTGCTCCACGTCCTTTATCTTCAAAATCTCTTAAGGTTTGTACACTATCAATGCCATTATTCAAGTAGCGATTGTCTGTAAACAAAGGTCCACCATGGCAATGGGAGCAACCTGGGTGCTCATCTTGTTGAGACAACTCAAAGAAAAATAAACGAATACCCCGCTCTTCTGCATCGGTTGGGAAACCTGCGTCTAAATCGTTCGCGTTCACGATACGATCATAGCGCGAATTGCCGCTAATGAGGGTTCGTTCAAATTGAGCAATGGCTTTTACGGCTAAGTCTTTAGTAATTTCGCTCATCAACTCAATGCCAAAAGCCTCTCTAAACAAAATTGGATAACCTTTGTGGCGACGCAGCTTATTTTCCACATTTTCCCAGCTGTCATTCATCTCCAAATGATCTTCAATCGGTAGCACTGCCTGTTCTTCTAAGGTATTAACCCTTCCTCCCCAAAACAGTCCTTTTTCATAAAAGCCTACGTTCGCAAGGGACATTGCATTGCGCTTTCCAACTGCTCCATTCACGCCTAAGCTAAATTGCTTACCATCTACAAAAGAACGCTCTGGAAAATGGCAACTTGCACAAGCAATTGTACCATCGCTAGACAAAATAGGATCGAAGAAAAGCATTCTACCCAGCGCAACGCCTTGTTTCGTCATTGGATTATCGGCAGGAATATCCATTTTGGGTAACCATTCTGGAATATCCAATTCATAAGCAGTTGGATTGTATTCTGCTTGTATCGGCAATTCTTCAATAGGCTGTTCTGTATTGCCCATGTTGTCTTTTTTACAAGCAAAGACAAGAATCAAGAACGATAAAAATAGGTAGAATGCTTTGTGCTTCATTATTCAATATTCCTTGTTCAGTATTCGATATTCCTAAGAATTCACTTTAATCGCATTGGGCATATTTTTGTAGAAAAACTCATATACCTCTGGATCAGTAGAATGATCTACGGGCGTGGCTTTGATGTCTAAATAATCATTGCCGCTGCTCAAAATATCCAACAAGTCAATCTGCATTTCAAGTGTCGTTTTCTTGCCACCTTCTATCTCAAAAGGCGTTTGGTATTGTCTACTACTGAATGCTTCGTCTTTCCCAATGTGATAAGTCAACAACAAATCGTGCATCCCATCGCCCGAAACATCTGCTTTTCCTTCGATGGTCATAAAAATATAGCTGTCCCACTGATGCCAATAATTGTTGGCGAGTGGATGGCTAGAAGAGTAATCTTTTGGAGAAGTTTTGTTTAATTCAGGCGCAATACCAACACCCATTTCTAAACCATCATAACTGCCGATTGGAAACTCACCTAAATTAACCGTTAGCCCTTTTTGAGCGGCTTCCATATCTTGAATTTCGCTAAAATCAAGCAGTTGCACATCGAACGCAAATGCTTTTTCTCCTTCTTTCATCAAAGAGCTATTGGATAGAAATAAATTGAAGCGATCGAAGAAAATGGAAGAACCATCAGGATAGTCGTGCTTATCAAACATCGCCAAAGGTTGACCATCATACATCAATTTGAATTGGAGTTCTAGCGTACCTTCTTTGTCTTTTTCACAGTTCGAGAAACTCAATACAACAAAACTCAAACATAACAATCGGAAGAATGTCTTTTTCATAATAAAAGAGTGAATGGTGAATAAAATTGAATGAATTGGGAAATGATCTATGTCTTGAAAGAAAGATATAGACGCTTCAATAGTATAAAACTGTGACGGGTACTTGTATGGTTTTATAACGAAAGAATATTGCAAAAAGATGTGCGCGCTATGTCATAAATACTACAAAAGTGCTTTACAGGCCTCGTACAAATCTTTCCAATCTTTACGCACACGTACTACCGTTTCTAAGTATTCTTGCCACGACTGTGTGTCTTGATTTGGGTTTTTGATGATTGCTCCAGTGAGTCCTGCGGCTAGATCGTTTGCGCTCAGTTCTCCGTTGCCAAAGTGCGTAGCCAGCGCGCGTCCGTTGTTGACCACAGAGATTGCCTCGGCAGTGCTCAAGGTGCTGCTTGGCGATTTGAGTTTGACTTGTCCATCTTCGGTTGCTCCATTACGCAACTCTCGGAAAATGGTAACTAAGCGCCGAATTTCTGCATTGGCATCTTTGATTTCTGGCAGCTCTAGAGATTTTCCTAGTTTTTCTACTCTTGTCACCACGATTTTGACTTCTTCTTCTAGTGTTTTAGGCAAAGGCAAAGTGACTGTGTTGAAGCGGCGGCGCAAGGCACTGGACAATTCATTTACACCTTTGTCGCGCGTATTCGCAGTAGCAATTAAATTAAAGCCTTTTTGTGCTTGAATTTCGGTATTCAATTCTGGAACAGGTAGTATTTTTTCTGAAAGTAACGTGATCAAAGTATCTTGCACATCCGCTGGAATCCTTGTCAATTCTTCTACCCTAGCGATTTTTCCTTCTTGCATGGCTTTCATCACTGGACTATCTACTAAAGCGGCTTCTGAGGGTCCTTCCGCCAGCAATTTTGCATAATTCCAACCATAGCGCAGAGCTGTTTCGTCTAAACCCGCTGTGCCTTGTACCAAAAGTGTTGAATTACCAGAAATAGCAGCCGCTAAATGTTCTGAAACCCAAGTTTTTGCAGTTCCTGGTACACCAACGAGCAGCAAAGCACGATCAGTTGCCAGGGTCGCTACTGCAATTTCAATCAATCTTCGATTACCAAAATACTTGGGCTCAATGTTTGTCCCATCTTCTAATTCTCCACCCAATAAATAGGTCACCACTGCCCAAGGTGACAGTTCCCAATTCGTAGGACGCCTTCTTTTATCCAACTTTTTAAGCTGCTTCAATTCCTGTGCATACACCTCTTCTGCATGAGGACGAAGAATGTTCGCGGATTTCTTTTTTGGCATGATTTCGTATGTTGTATGGCTACAAACATAGGAAATTTGCATTCGATAATAGCTAAGAAATACTGAAAACCTTATCTTCTGATTAGAGTTGTTATTTTTGCACGTGAAAAAAAGATTGAGCAACTATCAAATTCTAAAATCAAATTAATGAAGCATACACCACTCACTGCCAAGCACATCGAATTAGGTGCGAAAATGACCGATTTTGCAGGTTACAATATGCCTTTGTCCTACAGTGGATTAAAAGAAGAACATCACAACGTCCGAAAAGAAGCAGGTGTTTTTGATGTGTCGCATATGGGGGAATTTATCATCCGAGGCGAAGGCGCGTTGGACTTACTTCAATATGTCACTTCTAACGATGTGAGTAGATTATCCATTGGTCAAGCACAATATTCTTGTCTACCTAATGCAGAAGGTGGAATTGTGGATGATCTATTGATCTATCGTTTACCCGAAAATATGAGCGTTGCGGGAGAAGCCTCTTTCATGCTGGTCGTGAATGCTTCCAACATTGAAAAAGATTGGAATTGGATTGAAAGTCACAACCGTTTTGGTGCAGAAGTGATTAACATTTCAGAGCAGACTGGTCTACTAGCAGTACAAGGGCCAAAAGCCCTCGAAGTCATCAAGTCTTTGACTCCAATTGATGTGGAAAATATGAAATACTACACTTTCGAGAAAGGTGTTTTTGCTGGACAGGATAATGTGCTAGTTTCTGCAACGGGTTACACTGGAGCAGGTGGTGTGGAAATTTATGCTAGAAATGAGCAATTACCAGTCATTTGGGATGCACTATTTGCCGCCGCGGAAAAAGAACAGATCAACTTATTGCCGATCGGTTTGGGTGCAAGAGATACTTTACGCTTAGAAAAAGGCTATTGCTTGTATGGAAATGACATTACGGATACAACTAGTCCTTTAGAAGCTGGTTTAGGTTGGATTACGAAGTTGAAAAAAGAAAACTTTGTAGCCAAAGACCTGTTGGTAGTGCAAAAAGCAGCGGGTATAGAACGAAAATTGGTTGGTTTTACACTCGACGGTCGCCGAGCACCAAGACATGATTACCTCATCGAAGACGAAGCAGGTAAGGAAATTGGCGTTGTGACCTCTGGTACCATTTCGCCTTCTTTGGAAATGCCAGTTGGAATGGGTTACGTGACGAAAGAACAGAGCAGTGTGGGAAATCGTATCTTTATTTCAACAGGACGCAAGAGATTGGAAGCAACGGTAGTGAAAGTGCCATTTCTTTAGAGAATAGATCAGTCATGTTACGAGCGGTTTCTGGTTGCCAAGCCTGAAAGGATTGGTAAGCAGAAATCACGGGGCTTAGCAATCCCGAAGCATTACATTTTCGCATTACCGAGGATTGTGAAAGAAAAACGAGGACACGAGTAGTGAGCGTTACATAAAATCAAAAAAGAAAAATAAAAGACGAAAATGACTTTAGCAGAAGGAAAAGAGCAATTCATTCAGTCTTGGGGGACTTTGGGTTCTAGTTGGGGCGTAACACGAACAATGGCGCAGATTCACGCGCTTCTTTTGATTTCTTCCAACCCTATGAGTGCAGAAGAAATAATGGAAGAACTACAAATTTCCAGAGGGAATGCCAATATGAATTTACGTGCTTTGATAGATTGGGGATTGGTGCATAAAAAATTGAAATCAGGCGAGCGCAAGGAGTTTTTTATAGCGGAAAAAGACATGGGCGAAGTGGTGAAAAACATCATCATGCAGCGTAAGAAAAAGGAGCTAGAACCTATGGTAAAAACTTTAGAGGAAATTTCTCATGTAGAAGGAGAAGATGCAGATGCTCAAGAATTTAAAAAAGTAGTTAAGGACATTCAGTTGTTTTCTCATAAGGCAGATTCTGTGTTAGATACCTTGGTTGGTTCAGAGTCTAGCTGGTTGATGAATACATTTTTGAGTTTGATTAAATAATCTTTTACGCAGAGGGCGCAGAGCTTTTTTAGGAAGTTATCAATTAATACAGATTAATCAATATTTCCAAGACGATAGCATCTTATAATTTCACATCAAAACATCATCTAGTATGAGTTCAATGCAGCTTTGCTATAAAACTCTTTCGTTGGGTTTATCTTTAATTCTGCTCCTAAATGCTTGCAAAAAAGAAACCAGCGCGCCTATCACGAAAGAGATTACTAAACTTAATTTTCTAGGAGAATTTGTACTTCCTTCGGGCGCAGATTCAAGCGGTACAAGAGTAGGAGGCTTATCTAGCATTGATTGGGATGGAGAAGCGACCTGGTACTTAATTAGCGATGACCAAGGAAGAGTGAATGCACCTCGTTTTTATACCGCTTCTTTGGAATATAATGAAAGTGGATTTCAGGACATCAAAATTACAAGTAAGGTAGATTTGCTGAATGAATCTAACGGAAGTTTTGAAGTAGCTGTTGATCCAGAAGCCATTCGATTTGATCCTTCCAGTAATAGCTTACACTGGACAAACGAAGGCAGCCGAAATGATAAAGTCAATCCTTTTGTACAAGAAATGAATCTGGATGGCACTTTTGTGCGCAGAACCAATTTGCTCGATATTTTCAAAGTAGATGGAGCAGAAAATATAGGTGCTCGTCACAATGGTGTTTTTGAAGGACTAACATTGAATCATGACGGCTCAGAGTTAGTCACCATGCTAGAATTGCCGCTCCTTCAAGATGGCCCTGCTCCCACTTTGGATTCGACGATTTCTCCTGTTCGTATTATTTTCATTGATAAGGAAAGCGGTGCATTTACTCGCCAATACGCTTATTTGCTCGATCCAGTTGAGGAAGAAGGAATATTGATCAATTTGAGCGGCGCAGTGGAAATTTTAGCTGTTTCCAAAGACGTCTTTTTAGTGATGGAACGCTCGTTCACTGCCGGCGTTGGTCATTTCGTGAAGATTTACAGAACTGCGATTGGCGACGCAACGGATATTTCTAATTTGGAGTCCTTGAAAGATGCAGAATATCAAGCTGTTGAAAAGGAATTGCTATTGGTTATCAATAAATTGGACTTAAAAAATCCAGTAGATAATATTGAAGGGATGAGTTGGGGACCGAAATTGGCGAATGGTAACCGAACCTTAGTTTTGGTTTCAGATGATAATTTCAGTTTGTTTGGCCCACAGGTGAATCAATTTTTGGCATTTGAAGTGATTGAAGAATAGAAGCTGCTATAATTTTCCTTCTTGCATCCACAATTTACATTTCATCAAAGTCGCAATAGATAAAGAATCTGTAATTTTTCCTTGCATCACCATTTCGAGTGCTTCTTCAAATGGCAATTTTTTTAAGACCAATTCTTCCGTTTCTTCTGGTTCTGCTTCTCCAAAACTCAACTCTTGCGCTACAAAAGCATAGCCGTATTCATCTGTCACGGAATTGGAAGTATGGATTTTCAACAACTCTGTCCACTGTTGTGCTTGAATGCCTGTTTCTTCTAATAATTCGCGCTTTGCAGTTTCCAAAGTAGAAGTGCCAAGCGGACAACCTCCTTCTGGAATTTCCCAACTGTACTCCTCCAAAGTATAGCGATACTGCCCAACCAGCCAAGTATTATATTCTTCATCTAAAGGCACTATGCCAATCGCTACATTTTTGAAATGTACTTGCCCATAAATACCTTTTCCACCAGTAGGGTTGATAACTTCGCGATGCGTGACTTGTATCCACGGATTGTCGTAAGCAGTTTTGATAGAGAGCGTTTGCCAAGGATTGTCTTTATTCATGCAGTTTGTAATTTTTAATTGTTAACCCAAAAAACAGTTTATTGGATTTTGAACCACAAAGGAAACAAAGAGCACAAAAGTAGGATGATTGAAAAATTGTACTCTTATTAATAAACTTCACAACTTTGTGATAATCAGAATTTTGAATATTTATTAGCATTCGCTTACTCAAACATAACCTGCTATTCTATACACCACAAAGCCAATCCATTCTTTGATAATCATTTTCCAGGTAGAAAAAGAGCCACTATCTGGAACAAGGTAGTATTTAAGCGATTTAGGAGAACGTTTGGAGCGATGATCTACAGCATAGGGCGTATAAGAAATACCGACTTTGTCGTAGCAAGCCTTGGCACGTTTCATGTGGAAAGCAGAAGTAATAAGTAGATTGTCTCCATGCTCAATTTTGTCTAGTAAATCTTGCGTGAACAGTGCATTTTCTCTAGTGTTTCTAGCGTCAGGTTCTAGCAAAATTGCGCTATCTGGAACACCTAATCTAAGCAACAGATTTTGCGCTAGAATACTTTCGGATTGATTTTCTTGCCAAATATCTGACTTGCCGCCTGTCAGCAGAATCCGTTTAATTTTTCCTGTACGATAGAGTTCATAAGTCTGCGTAAAGCGATTAGCAGATGGCGCAAAATTGAAGCGGTCGTGATTGGGTATGGTATAAGGATCTCCGTAGCCGCCGAGTAGGATGGCGATGTCATATTCGTTGGTTTGAATTTGATCAGCAGTAATGGTTTCTTTTTCCCACCAATGCAAGAGTTGATTGGACAAAAATTCATTCGAGAAAAAAAGAAATAATCCTAATGCCAACCAAAGACTTTTCTTTCTTCTGCGCTCTTTTTTCGTCCATAGTGCGTACACCATAGCTGCTAATATCCAAACCAGCGGATTGATGAGAAAATTGAGCAGTTTAGAAAAGAGGAAAAACATAGTGAAACCGATTTGAATACAAGATCGCTGAGCACTAATCAAAATGATAAGGTCGAGTCAATTTGATATGCCAAATCATGGAGATTTTAAAAATCTCCATGATTCTACAACCTAAAATTATCAACTGGAATATGTGCCGAGCTTAAATAAACAATTCTTCTTCTCCAAAGACCTTTCCACTATGACAACGCAAAATTCGACTTGGGAAATTTTGAAGAATGCGATAGTCGTGCGTAGCAAAAAGAACAGCGGTTTTGTTGCGTTTAGAGAGCTGGCGCAGTAGCATCAATATATCATCAGAAGTTTCTGGATCGAGATTGCCCGTTGGTTCATCTGCAAGAATCAATGCAGGTTGATTCAACAATGCTCTAGCGATTACGACGCGCTGTTGCTCCCCACCCGAAAGTTGATGTGGCATTTTTTCTGCCTTGCCTTCCAAACCAACTTCCGCTAAAACTTCTTCGATGCGTTCAACGATCTTTGACTTGCCTTTCCAATCCGTTGCCTTCAACACAAACAATAAATTCGCAGCCACAGAACGATCAGAAAGCAAATTAAAATCCTGAAAAACAATGCCAATTTTTCGACGCAAGTGTGGAATTGTTTTTCGATCCATTGTCGTCAAATCAAAACCTGCAACATCGCCTATGCCTTCTTCCAAAGGCAAGGCTCCATAAAGCGTTTTCAACAAACTCGACTTTCCACTTCCTGTTTTTCCAATCAGATAAACAAATTCACCTGGCGTCAACTTGAAAGTCACATCTTTCAAAATCAGGTTCTCCCCCTGATAAATATTCGCCTTCCTCAATCGTAATATTTCCTCACTCATGATTATTCAATTTGAAAATTTGACGCATCGGCAATTAGAAAAGAGCATATCTTGTATCTGAAATTAGCTCAAAATCATAGTCTATCAATCTTTTGTGCCCTTTTGTCTCTTTGTGGTTCAAAAAATGACGAACTGTTCTCAAAGATCTCCCCAAGAAAATCCAAACTTAAACGTCAACGCTCCATAAGGCGCAGAAAGATCATCGGTGGAGATATTCGGAAAATCTTCTCCAACAAAAAAGGCAAAACGATAACCACCCATTACGCCCACTCTACACCAGCGAAAAAGGTTAAATTCTACACCAGCAAAAGGTTGACCCACCCAAATATCATTCTTACTCTTATTATTTTGTGCAGCTGCGCCAAAATGTCCTCCTCCAGCTAAAATTCCAAAGGAAGGATGAACAGCTTTTTGTGCACTTGGCATATAGTTCAAAAATAAACCACTGTAAGAAAAATCAATACTCGCCCCGTCCAGAGAAGGATAATCCACACTATTCCCTCCCCAGCCAAGCACCAAATTTTTATTGAATTCTAAACCAAACATTCCACCTGACTGACGCGCTATTTTTCCATCAATTAACGTGCCTCCAACATAAGGTCCACCCCAAGCTCCAGTCAAACGAATACCTCCTTCATTAAAGATCGTCTGATCTTTTTGTGCGTGACCAGCAAAGCTCATCAAAAACAATAAAACAACTATTCCAATTCCTTTTTTCATACTCGAACTAATTATTTCGGCGCAAGATAGTAAGACTGCCGAACAATTACTGACTGTGACTTATTTTGTATGCATAGCTAGATTGCACAACGCTTAATATTCCTTTCATAGAGCGACTTGTTTTGGAAATGGATGGACATCGAGTCCATCCATTTCCATCAGGGTTTCTTAAGGATAAAAAATGGCAGATAGCCATTTTTTATCCTTAAGAAACCCTGATCAACTCATGGCGGTTCGATGCCGCCATGAGTTGAAATGAGCAACGGCTGGAGTTGTTATTCTCACTTTTCTTTGAAAGAAGTGCAATCTGTTAAAAATACTCATATTGTAGTATTTCAAAGTACCTTACTTGTTTTACGCTACCTTTGCGCAAAAGTAAACGAGGAATCAAAAAGAAATTATGAAATACTAAACCTCATCAATTTGAAGTTTTCAACAACGATGAAAAACAAAAAAACACAAGCACTTATTCAACTCGGACTTATTGCTGGAATTTTAATCTTCCTCAATATTTTAGGCAATTTCTTTTACGGCTATTTGGATTTGACGGAAGAGAAAAGATTTACATTGACTGAACCGACTCAAAACTTACTGAATGACTTAGATGAAGTGGTCTATGTACAAGTCCTATTGGACGGTGAGTTTCCTGCAGGTTTCAAACGACTGCAAAACAGCGTACGCGATTTGCTAGACGATTTCCGTTCAGAAAATGGTCTTGTGGAATATGAGTTTGACAACCCGATGGATGGGACGGCAGCGCAAGTAAAAGCACGACAAGAAGAACTGAAAAAAGATGGCGTACAACCAACGAGTCTTAATCTAAAAAATACGGAAAGCCAATCCAAGCAATTGATTTATCCTTATGCCATTTTCAATTATAAAGGCAGAAGTTATCCAATCAATCTGTTGGAAAATGAACAAATCGGTGTGCATCCAGATGTCGTATTGAACAATAGTGTCGCGTTGCTCGAATATAAATTCGCCAACGCCATTCAGAAGCTACAAATCCAAAATAAACCCAATATTGTCTTCGTGCAAGGACATGGCGAACTCGCGCCGCCCGAGGTGTATGATTTGGAACGCACTTTGCGCCAATATTATGATACAGGACACCTACCGCTGGATAGCGTACTAACTTTACCACCCGACCGCGTTTCTGCTTTGATTATTGCGAAACCTCGATTTGCTTTTTCCGATCAGGACAAATTTAAGGTAGATCAATACATTATGAATGGTGGAAAAATTCTGTGGCTAATAGATCGTCTAAACGTCAATATAGATAGCGTTAACCAGGCAAAAGGCAGCTATGTTCCATTTGATTATCAACTTAATTTAGAAGATCAACTCTTCAAATATGGTATTCGAATTGATCCAAACATGGTGCTCGATTTGGAATGTTCTAAGATTCCGTTGAGTGTAGGGCAATTGGGTAATCAGACGCAATTTGATCTTTTTCCATTTTATTATCACCCTGCCGTTTCGCCCAAAACCGATCATCCAGTCGTGAAGAGTTTGGATCGCGTTAATTTGCAATTCCCTTCTTCCATTGATACCAAAGTCAACACCAAAACAGATGTAGAAAAAACCGTACTTTTAGCATCTTCTGCCCGAAGTCGCGTACAATTTTCGCCAACTACTCTGAGTTTTGATTTCTTGAGAGAACCACCGAATCCCGATAATTACAATCAACCTTTTCAACCTTTAGCAGTGCTTTACGAAGGCATTTTTCCTTCCTATTTTGAAAACCGCATCGCGGATGGTATGATGGCAACTTTGCAACAGTTGAATATCGAATTTCAAGCACGGAGTGTTCCCACACGCATGATTGTTGTAGCAGATGGAGACATCGCTAGGAATATGGTGCGCCCTAATGCGGAATCGCCCAATGGTTTTTCTGCTGCACCACTTGGATTAAATCGTTATGACAGAAATACGTACGCCAATAAGGATTTTTTACTCAATGCCATCGAGTATTTAATAGATGACAATGGCGTCATTGCAGCAAGAGGGAAAGAAGTGAAGCTGCGGATGTTAGATACTGTGCGTGCTCAAGCAGAGAAAACCAAATGGCAAGCGATTAATATTGTTTTGCCGTTGGTATTTTTGCTCGGTTTTGGTTTGATTTTTAATTGGGTAAGAAGGAGGAGGTTTACTTAGTAGTAAATATATGCGCTACACTACATTTCTAATGAAAAATGAATGTAATTTCAACTTATATCTTTGCTAATTTTCAAATCAATCAGGCATCGAACCTGATTGATTTGATTAGGGTTTATCAAGGGTAAAAAATAGCTAAAAAGCCATTTTTTACCCTTGATAAACCCTAATCAAATCAATCAGGTTCGATGCCTGATTGATTTGAAAATTAGCAAAGATATAAGTTGAAATTACATTCATTTTTCATTAGAAATGTAGTGTAGCGCATATATTTACT
>JBCDFY010000199.1:0-13619 GCA_039176995.1 Bacteroidota bacterium | reverse complement strand
GATTAGTTCTTTTGATGGTCTGAATAGATATGATGGGAGAGGAATTAAAGAATATCGAGCGAATCGTTTGGATACCACAACACTTTCGAGTTCATCTGTCACCAGTAATTTTTTCTCCGATCTAGATTCAAATCTTTGGTTCAGCACTTCTGAAGGCATTCAACGTTACGATTACAAATACGATAGTTTTACAAATCACAAATTGGCTTGTAAAAAAAGAATATTTCAAAGTTCATATCAGCTATTACATTTAGATAATGCGGGAAAAAGGTTATGGCTGAGAGTTGAGGATACTTTGCTCACTTGTTCTATCAACAACTTTGCAAAAGCTAATTGCCTAGGTGTATATCCTTTAAACATACTATCAAAAGTAGAAAAAAGTTCTAACGGAAAAGACTGGCTAATCTTGACCCCTTTATCTGGGAAGAGAGGATTAATAGTGAATAGGTTCAACGATCATTTTGAGTCTGAATCTAAAGTATATTTAGAAGAATTTAAAATTGTAAATACTCAATATCAAAATGAAACCACTTGCTGGGTAGGAACTGAACTTGGGTTAGTTAAGCTAAACTTGATAACTGGTGAATATGAGTTGTTTGACAGATATCGAGATAAGAGAATTAATACCGTTCAAGCTATAGCAATTGATGAGGATGAAAAATTAATAGTCGCTACGCTTAAATCTGGTTTATTCATTTTTGATATTCTAGAAAAAGAGTTCATAGATCAGTTTTACAGATTTGATGGAGAAGAAATTTATCCATTTACTCCACATATTGAAAGTGTTTGTATTGATAGTCAAAGAACACTTTGGATATCTACCCAAGCAAAAGGTATATATTTTACTAATATAGAAAAGAAAAGATTTGTAGCATCACTTCAATATCGAAGGAATTTATCCGATAGCTTGCAACAATCCTATGTAAAATCAATAACAGAAGATAGTAATGGAAACATTTGGTGTCTAACTGATAATGGGATAGCTGTATTGAATGATAGAGGAGAAAAATGCGCAACTCCTATCAGCTTTTTTATAAACTCTCATCTTTTCAAAGATCAATATCCTTATTTTATCTATTCTGATAATATTGATCGAATTTGGGTTGCAACCCAAAATGGACTTTTTGTTCTTCCTCCTTTCAATCAATCATTTCAGAGAGTTTCCCGAATTGAAGTAGATACAACCTTATCAAAAACTTTTACATGTATCACACAGCTTTCTGATAATAGAATAGTTGTTTCGAGTAGAACAGGAATCCATGAGGTACAGGCAGAAGGAGAGCAATATTTTCTTAAGCCATTTATACTAGATTATAAAGTATATTCTTGGATCAAAGAGTTAGAAGTAAGAAACCAAGTTTTGATCAGAGAAGTAGAAAAACGATTTATAATCTACAATAAGTCAGGAAACGAGTTGCGCTTTGATTCCGAGTTGATTTTTAAGCCTTTTGTAAATTTTATAACAGCAGATTCAACTAGAAACTTACATTGGATTGCTACATCAGAAGGATTGTTCAAATTAGAATTAGACAAAGATACAATCATACAAGATTACTCTTTTCCTTATTTGACAATAAATGGCATTTTATTGAACAACGAAGATCAATCACTTTGGCTCAGTACCAATCGAGGATTAGTCAATTACCATCCAGAAAGTAAAAAATTACAACTCTTTGATGCAACCGATGGACTGCAGGCGGAGGAGTTTAACTTTTGGTCAGCTAAAAAGAGTTCTAAAGGACAAATGATTTTTGGAGGAGTTAATGGTGTGAATATTTTCTCTCCTTCTGAAATTGAAACAATGACTTATCAAGTGAGCCCTACGATTACTGCATTAAGCATCAATGATTTACCCCCATCAAGAGTGATTGGCTGTAATACTTCAGGCATCACCAACCTTCCATTCATCAAGAAAATTAAGCTATCAAGAAAAGAGAATACGCTTTCCTTCCGTTTTGCAGCACTAGACTATATGAATCCAGCAGCAAATAAATTCAGGCACAGAATGGTCGGTATAGACGAAAATTGGGTGGAAGCAGAAAGCGATAATTTTGCACGCTATCCAGAGCTACCACATGGGGAATACACCTTTGAAGTTCAAGCTACTAATAGTGATGAGGTCTGGTCTCCTTCTATTGCAAGTTTAGAAATTATTATTCCACCACCTATTTACTTGACGAAGTGGTTTCAAGCCTTGTCCCTAATCTCAATGATTGGAGCAGTGTACGCAATTATGCAGTACCGAGTCAATCTAGTGAGGAGGAAAGCTGCTACGGCAAGTAAGATTGCGTTTTTACAGAAAAAACAAGCGGAATACAAACAAAAAGTGGCAGAAACTCAATTAGCAGTAAATCGCATACAAATGAAGCCCCACGTATTCTTTAATGCACTAGTTGGCATTAAAAACTATATTCAACGGAAAGATACTAAGTTGGCTATTTTCTATTTAGATAAATCCTCTTCCTTTATGAGAATGATTTTGAAATATGGCGACAAATCCACCACTTCTATTAGTCAAGAAATAAAAATACTTGAAAGCTATCTCAGTATCCAATCTATACGCTTTGAAGGAAAATATGAGTATGATATTGGTGTAAGCGAAGAAATAGATCCAGATGAAATAGGCGTACCTACTATGATTCTTCAACCCTTTGTAGAAAATGCTATTCTACATGGGATTAGACATAAAAAAGAGAAGGGGACGATAAAAATTATTTTTGAAGTAGTGAAAGAACGTCTGATTTGTATAGTTGAGGATGATGGAATTGGTAGAGCCGCATCAGCAAAAATAAACGTAGGAAGTAAAAAGCATGAATCACAAGCTACTATCATTACTCAGAGCCGACTGAGTTTATTGAAATCGCCAGAGGGGAACCCTCCCTCGTTAGAAATTATTGATTTGTTTGATAAAGTAGGAGTTGCAGCAGGCACAAGGGTAAAAATAACACTTCCAATTCTTTAGTTCATCAAAAAAGAAGATTGGTACATTCAAAGCTGGCATTGGCACAAGAGAACTTGAGGTCGATCGGAAAATAGTAGATCTTTGAGAGGTAACTTAACATCAAAATTATGTTTTCTCTTCTGCTTTTTCAAAACAGTGTAGCAAATCTACAAACTGCCGACTTGTGGGTCACCGTAGTAGTTATATTATTTACCCTAAGTCTTATTGCAGAGCGAATTGCTAATCTTATTAAACTTCATATCCCATCACTCAGAGAAAAATATCAAGATACAACGCGAGAAAAGATCAGAGAGCGAAGGGTTATTTGGGTGGCCGTAGGCTGTGGTCTAGTTGTCGCTTCTATAGCTAAAGCTGATTTTTTTCATTTGGTAAACCATGGTGATTTATCAGAAACTTATGATCCCAAATTAGTGCCTGGCATTATCTTAACTGCTTTCTTTATTAGCTTAGGCTCTAAATTTTGGCATGATATGTTAGATATCGTGATGCAATTTTCAAATTTGAAAAAGTATCAAGCCATGAATCAGTATGAAGAAGTGGAAAAAACTAAAAGTTCCATTCAGCAATCAAATAGAAAGAATATACAGGATATAGCAAAGTCCATTAGTCCAAGACTACAAGACATTCCACATTTCAATGGGTACAAGATCGTATCGTATCAAAGTGGTAATAATGCAATACAATTATTCTTTACTCAACTACCCGAGAAAATCGAAGAAGAACTTGTGTGGATGAAAGATAAAATGAAGAATGAGAGAATTGAAATAGAAGTATTGATCGCGCCTAAAAACGAGTTATATGGAAATTAAAGCGGGCATGAAAATCTCTAATATGAATAATCTACGAACCTCTACAGAAACAAGGAAATATGGAGTGGTTGGCGGGCTTTTATTCAGAGGTGAAGATCAATTTTTAGTCACATGCTACCACTGTGTTTGGTGCGATGGATTAAGTTGGGACAGTTTCAATAATGAACAAAACATTGAGAAAACCAAGGTAGGGATTTTCGATGGAGATTGGTATCAATTAATAGGTCATATCGAATATGCAGTTAGAGATGAATTTGCAGATCTTGCATTGATCAAAATTGACAAGGAACAAAATGTTGAAATAATAGAACAGAATCTCTTGAACTGTTTGAACCACGCAAAGCCCCCCGAGAGAGATTATTCTGATACTATCTTAAACATTAGGGGAGTGAATGGTAGATGCAAGTTTGGTATCTTTTCAGGGTATCAGAATCGTGTGAAATTTGAATATGAGCAAGAAGAACATTCTTTTTCTGAACTTATTACGATAAGTCAAAACGGAATCTTTTTTGACGAACCATTTGCGGTAAAAGGAGAGTCTGGTTCTTTCATCAAGTGTGGGACTGATGAAATCATTGGGATCTTGCTTGGTGCAGATGAAGAAAATAAAACTTTTTTTGCATTGCCATATCAGGCTATTAAAAACACAATTAATCAATGGCTAAATCAAGATATTATTTCATAGGAATTTTGCTAGGTTTATTATTTTGTTCTTTTGCAACAGCACAATACTCCATTCAAATAGATTTGAGCAATAAGAGTTATAAACTTCAATCATTTAATAAGGACGGCAAACAAACAACTTTTGAACTCGTTAATTGTGGCTCATATAAAAAAACATTCGTTTTCATAGAAATCCCATCTAAAACTAACAAAACAGATACTTTTGAAATATGCAAAAAGACGATCATCGAAAAAGATGATTTATTCAAAACAGATGATACAGAAGCGAATACAGAAGTATTGATCGAAGCAAAAATTGGTAAGAAGAAAGTTGAAATAGTAGCATTTGCATTAAATTTGAAAGGAGATATTAAAGATGTAGTAACTGTTGAGACTCCTCGAATCTCTTTTTTAGAGAACCCTAAGACTAGTCCTTTATTGAATCGCTCAACTACTGACTTTGTACCAGCTACATTTTATATCATACAACCAAGAAATAATAACCTCTCTCCTAATCAATGCTTAGTAACCTATTATCCTTCCACGAATGAATATATCGTAAATGGTAGTCCTTCGGAATCTTTTATTCGATATGCCAAGGATCTTTCTTGGCTAGAAAATCAGATAGCTTGTGATGGAGTCATTTTCAGAATCATCAACTTCAATGTTTCGAGATATAATGTCACGGTTAACAATAGTTTCTCTACGATGACAGAAAGTACGCCTTCGACTGTACTTGAATTTATAGCCCCTTTGATCACCTCTTCAAGTTTAGCTACTCCGTTTAGTACATCAGATAATGAGAACGCGGATGATAAAATAAAGATGGAAGCTTTAGACTCATTATCCACTGCTTTTGGTGATATAGTTACTATAAATACTCAACTCCAAAATTATTTTCAGTTTAGAATAGAAAGTACCTCTTATATAGATTTGGAGCAATTTGATAGAGAACGAGCCCAAATTATTGATAATATTGAGACTAGATTTCCACAGTCTTCTGGAATAAATATCGTTTCTACCTACCAAGGTTACAGAAATGAATATATCCGACTTGATAGTTTGTCAGTAACTGCTTTCAATAAACAATTCAAAGAAAAATATAAGTTGGACACCATTCCTGATGCCATAGTCCAAAAGACACAGTTGCTTATCCAAAAATTAGTAAGTATAGACTTAGTCTATCAGTACAACGTGCCTCAAATTCAGAATAGTGACTTATTAGAATTTCAAATAAGTATGTCTCCCAAAGACGATAATTATGGAGGTATCCATCTCAATCAACAGAGCTTAGAAATCCCAATAACAGGGGGAGTAAAGATTGACTTTAGTAGTGGATTATACTTTTCAAGCATTAGCAGCAAAAAATTCGAGTTTGAAGAGACTTATGAGGGTGATAATATTGTAAGTAAGACTATTGTAGAAGAAAATGGTAGTAGCGGAGGGGCACTTGGTATTGCGGCTTTAGCACACTTCTATCCTCGTATGAACAAATTCTCAGCAGGTATTACCTTAGGGGCTGGTGCTTCGAATAAGTTGAATTATTCTTTACTATGTGGTGGTTCGCTTGTATTTGGTAAAAAGAAGAGAGC
Organism: Bacteroidota bacterium; assembly: GCA_039176995.1. Lineage (GTDB taxonomy): Bacteria > Bacteroidota > Bacteroidia > Chitinophagales > Saprospiraceae > JAAUTG01. The sequence continues at coordinate 7,593 of JBCDFY010000199.1, read as the reverse complement.
CATGCTAAGTGGAGGCTTCAATTTTAGCGAAGTTAGAGAACTTTCTAGTACACAAAAGGTTGGTATGAAGCTACCTGAATCAGCTAGTCTTAAAACCAATAATCGAATTAGACAAGGATATTTCTTAGCTTTCACCTATAATTTCGGTACAAATACAGCTATTCAGATAGTACAGGAAAGTGATGGGGATAATTCAATGTCTAGCTCTAATAATAGTAGCTCAGAAGAAAAAGAATCAAGTGAAGAAAACGAGCAAAAGAAGTCTTAGACAAAACCGAAAACAGCTGACTAATAGTGAAAGTAAATTTCAAGCTATTCTCACTCAAACCAATGTAATCGCACTCTATATAACGCTACTAAATGAATAGAGGCAAGTGAAAATATCAATGATAAACTTCACTTGCCTCACAAATGAGAACATTCCTGTTCTACTCCACCACCATCCTTTTCACCAAATCAACGCCTTCTCCTTTCAAATAATAAAAAATAGCTCCACGATAGTTCCCCAACATGGAACGATTAATTGTTACTTGGTTTTCGCCTGCTTCAAAGGTGCGCTCTATGGTATGTAGCACTTGTCCTCGGTTGCTAACAAAACTTAAACTCGCGGTCATGCGCTCTGGCAAATCGAAGCGGACTATCGTCACTTCCTCAAATGGATTTGGATCGTTTTGATGGAGCTGTGCAGGACGATTACTGTTGTTGGCGACATTAGAATCACAATCCAACACTAAGTTGAATGCTTTTCCATCTTCGTAAATCTCTGCACGCATATCTTCTTCGCTAAAAGAAATATTATAGCAAGGACTGACATTATTCCCGACAAAAGATAAAGTAGCAACTGCTGTACCAGCGGGAATAGTTGTTCCATTGTAATCATTCAAATTCATCCAACTGGTTTTCAAACTTGCGGTGGTAGGATCAAAACTTAAGTTATCCGAACCGAAGCCTGGCAAATTCGTGCGTACTCGAATCAATCGCATTCTGCGCTTATCGTAATTCAGATCGAACTGGAGTCCTTGTATGTTCATCGTCCGATCAAAATAGAATTCTACTTGATGGCTTCTGTTGCCAGGAATATGGCGCACTCTCAAATTAGCAGTAGCATTATTACTCGCAGTCATCACGCTGTTGTCCGTATCTCCTACTTTGATACCTAAAATTTCTAAATCGTCATAGTTACGATTGGTGGTTGCAATGCTCTCAAAATCTTCTTGCAGTGGATTATTCGGACGATTAAACACATAATCTGCATCCACAAATCGCCACGGCTGTTCGGTTGCAAATTGACCCTGTTTCTCCAATAGCAAATCTCTAATTTCTAATACATCGCTCGTCGTCAAACTGCCTGAATTGTCCACATCTCCTGCAATTTGTTCATAAGGAGAAGCCAAAGAACGTTCGTTGGTGATGTGCCAATTAACCCTCAAAGCATCTAGTGTACTCACTCCTTGCGACCAGTCATTGGAATTGGCATCCACTTTTACTTCGTATTGATTACAGGCAATCATATTTTCAATGGTGAAAGAACCATCTGCTAGTGTTCTTGCACTTAAATCTCGACTGACATCTACCAAATTAACTTCCATACCTTCCAATGGTGCATTATTTACGGTCGAAACATTTCCAATTGCAGTCACCGCTCCACAAGTATGATTAGGTACATCCGCCATAAAGACATTTTCTTGCATAATCGAAATGCCTGTGTTACGTTTGATAATGTCCACCATGCGTGTGTTGCGAATAGCTGCCTTTCTCTCCGCTGGTAGTGCTGCGTCATTTTCAAAATAGTAGCGATCCCCTTCACGAAGTAGCATGAATTGAATCTGCATCATGCGCAGAATGGTTGGTCCAAAGAGCGAATTTTCCATTGGCTCTTCCGCCAACATTCCTACCCAAGGATCAATATCATTAATGTTGCCATAAGTGTTCTCTAGTGCTTGATAAACCTCTGGATTGCTATTGATTTGTTGGAAAGAAGTATATCTGAATAAACCTGAATTTTGACGAATCGTATTGAAATCTGCCAATCCGCGCTCTCTTCCTCTTTGAATATTGATAGCTACTAAATCCATCCCACCCGCACCTGGAGGGCCAAATAGGAAGTTACGCACATCATCAATCACCTTGGCATCCATACCCTGTTGTACCTGTGCCGCCATGCCTTGCAAAAAAGGTTCGATACCATCTTCCATCACCAATAATGGATTAAAAAAAGCAAATCGTAGTTCAATCGGTCCTGAACCAATTGGATTTCCATTGCTATCCAGACGTAGCAGATTCCCATTCAGTAAAGTATGCCCCATGCGAAAAGCAGCAGCGGAAAAGACATTTGTGGCACTTGGGTTTACTCTAGCATTATAACCACTATATGGTGGTAGTTCGACACCCATCGTAGGCAACCACTCATTATAGACGATGCATTGCAGTAGTCCTCCTACTATTTTTCGAGCATACTGATATAGTTCTTCGTCATTCCAAGATGGATTTTGTATGCGTAACTCATCGCAGAGTCGATTGTGTTCTCTAACAAAAAGGGTATGGTAAGCCAACAATAACGGATTTTCGTTAGCTCTTGCATCTCCTGCCACAAATAACTTTTCCGTCAAACCAATTGGGTCATCCATATGTGGTGCATTAGGATCAATCGTGCCTTCAAATTCTCCATTGAAAGTATTGAACGGCAACATATTTCCTTGCGACACTTTCATTTTCCCATCTCTAAAAGTACGCAACCAATTGGCGTGTTCTATCTCTGAACCATACACTGCCGAAGCATCTATGAAAGCGGTAATTATATTAGTATGATTTCTTGGATTTCGAGTGCTCGTCCCTGTGCCAGGAGCTACAGCAGAACGATGCATCCCAATCTGAACTTGTCCCGTTCCAAAAGGATCAAACTGAGGATCGCCAGCAGGTATTGGGATAGACGCATCTTCTTCGTTATCTAATACGAACGTAATGTCGTGGTCTAAAAATTGACCGAAAACCCACGTAAAATCACTCATCCCTCTTGGGTCGTTGAGGAAGTCCACTTGAGCAAATAATTCGTTACTGATTGTTCTCGGGTTGGGGCGATTGACACCTCCTGGAGCAGAAATGCCATCGGAATAGCCTACATTTGTAAATCGAGAAAGGGGGGTGTTCGCTGCGCCCCATTCGGGATTAGCTAGATTATTATTTCTTCCATCTATACTTCTATTGACTTGACTATGAGCTAGATAAGAAATGCTTAATAGAAAAAATAGCGCAAAGCTTTGCGTGTAGATTTTTTTCATAGCACTGGATTTAAAAATTTTCACGGGCAGAACCCGCACCTTTTTGAATTATATTAAAAAAATAAATATATTTTTTTGTATTACGAAGCCACAACAATAGAGTTACCCATTGAGATGTTAATCTTCTGTCATATATGGTACGAGGAGAATTTGTCGTGTAGATGACAAAGATAAATAATTTGCGCCTTTAAATACAAAAATCGTGTCTTTTAACAGACAGATTAACATTTTAAAAGTTTCCTAATTTCTCTTTTTTTGTGCGTGAATACAGTCTAAAATATACAAAAGCAAATCACTTGATAAAGTCCTCATTTATGTTGAAAGAAATGCAGTTTTGGAAGTTATTATCGATCTCTGTTTTACTAGCAAAAAGTACCTTTATTTTCAGTCAATATTCATTCAATTATGATATGGAAAATCCTCAAAAGACCATCGAATTACCTGAATCTTTGAAAGAAATTTCGGGTATTAGCTTATGCGAAACACAAGATTTTATTTGGGCAGTACAAGATGAACAAGGTGTCATTTTCAAGATAGAGATCGAAACAGGTCAGTTGGTAGATTCGCTTCCTTTTTGGAAAAAGGGAGATTATGAAGGCATAGAAATCGTAAAGGATAAAATGTATGTTTTAAAGAGTTCTGGTACAATATACGAAGTTGAACTAGCAGGGGAAGACAGTTTAAAAATCCAGAAATTCAATGGACATCTCAGCAAGGAAGATGATGCAGAAGGTTTGGGGTATGATGCTCAAAAAAAGGAATTATTGATTGCTTGTAAGAATGGGGAAAACGGAGAAAGAAGAGTTTATACTTTTGATGTTGAAACAGATAGTTTGAGTAAAGAACCTCGCTTTGTCATCACGAGAGAGGAAGCCATAAGCTACTTAGAAGCTCATCCTAAATTGCGAAAATGGAAAAAACTACTCAAAAAATTCAACGACGATAAATTAGATTTTGCACCTTCTGCTGTTGCCGTTCATCCTTTGACCCAAGACATTTATATCCTTTCTTCTCAAGGTAAAACGCTGGTTATTTTACAATCAGGCGGAACGATCGCTCATATCGAAAAACTAGAAAAAGAAGTGCATCCACAACCCGAAGGCATCTGCTTCGATCAAAAAGGCAATTTGTACATTTCTAATGAAGGAAAGAAGAAGGAAGATATGGGGAAGATTTATAGATTTGAAATAGGAAAAGAGAAATAGGAAATGGGAAAGGCGAAATATGGAAAAATCTTTGTGCGCTTAAAAAGAAAAATGCAGATTGGGCAATCAACGCAATCTGCATATATAAAAATAGAATCGAACACTTATGACTACTCTTGTAATCTGATTTCTAGGAAGTCAGAAGTCAGATCATTCGCTTTCAGCGAATTGTCAGAAGTCAGACGAGTTATTTATTCTGACTTCTGAAAGCCCATGCGGGCGGTCTAACCTCTGACGTCTAAAAATTAACGTAATTTAAAAGCGGTAGCACCAAGGTAACCTTCATCCGAATAGACCATCAAATGGTATTCTCCTGCGATCAATTTCTCTTCTGGTGCAAAAGACATGGCTAGGGATTGAGATTCCTTCAAATTCACCGTTTCAATATCCACGACATCTACTTTTAGATCATCTTGTGGACTCGGAACAGTCACTGTACTAGAAGAAGTGGATTTTACTGGATTGCCGTAAATATCGGTTACGACCAAATACAGTTCCGTTTTTCCTTGCTTTTCTGTTGGAACATACGGCAAATCAAAATTCACTTTAATTTCCTTGGCTTGCTTTGCCTTAGAAGTCAGCTTATCATTTTTTCGCTCTACATTCACCGCAAAGTTTCCTGCTTTGAAACCTGCTGGTGCCATACGGTACAAACGATCGGTCATATTTTGATTCATCTGCTTCAACTCCACCACTTGTCCATTCAAATCTACTATTTCATTATTGCTATCTTCTAGTGCAACCGTCAACTCATCGCGAGCCGATAACAATTCCGCATTCTCACCTTGCAAATTCGCAATATCTGCTTGCAGCGAATCCTTCAAAGACTCCAACTGTGCCAGATGCTCTTGCATTTTCGCACTTTTGCTTTCGCTTCCTTTCAGTCGGTTACGCACCTGCCGAATCTTATTTTGCAATACTTCAATTTCTGCTACTTTCTCCTCAATCGTTACTTTCAGTTCTTCATTTTCATCAATTGTAGCGTCGTAATTGTTCTCCAAATCAGCCAATTCTGTCTCCAAACTTGCTTTCATTACATTCAAGTCATCAACTGTAGAATTTAACTGCGAGGTTTCGGTTTTAAGGTTAGTGTTGTCCATACTAAACATTACTGCACCTACAACTGCAAGCACCAATAAAGCGGCTAGTATTCCAGTTGCGATTTTGTAAGGCTTAGCGTTGTCAGGGTTGTTGGACGTTCTTTCTAAGTTACTCATAACTAAGATTTAGGTGAAAAATGAATGCTTTCGTTATTCTTTTTGCGAAGGCAATCATTCTGTGAAAACGCAAATTTGATTACTTTTTATTTCGATAAAAGCATCTCTTACTTGCTTGATTCGGGACAAAGAACGGGCATTTTTCAATGCGTGTTTTGCCTAAACTACTTACCCTTTGTCGTTGTATGATTTGATAAAGTAAATGGCAAAATTGAGTGAGTGGGTGGGTGTAAAAAGTGGAATCTTATTGGAAATTGTCAACGGGTGGCTGAAATGGTCGATTTGTCCTTTGATTTGGGCAGTTGGCTCAACTGGAGGTGACTTTCCTGCTTCTAGTAGCGATAAAAATGGTTACTCCATTCCAGAGTATTAAAGATTCGCTGATGAATCGAGTGGCGACTTAGTTATATCAACTGTAAGTTTGGAGGAAAACATTGATGTATTTCCACTCTGCATAACAACAGTTTTCGTTATGCGGAGGAAAAGTGAGGTTTTATCACTTATTCAAAAAATCTTCCTCTCCTTGTGATTTTTCATTTTCCTTCAGGACAATCAATCAAATCGAGATTCAAAATAAGCAAAAAGAAGAGCTTTTTGCTTGATTCATTTTTATCCAAATATTTGCTTTTGAAAACTAGTTCTGTCTTAAAGCATTAAAGATTTCCTTAAAATTAGCGCTTGGTCGAAAGTATATCTTCTTGGCTTTGTAATCCAGTATGAAATTAAATTTACTGATTAGCTCTAAGCCCAAAATGCCTAAGTAACCTTCCCAAGCAAGTACTCCCTCTTTGGTTTTAGATAATGAAATAGGCATTTCTGAAAAGATAAATTCTCCAAATTTTAAGGTTTCAATTATGGTAGATATACCATTACTGTTTACATTAACGCCTTCATCAGTAGTTAAAAAAACAGACTCAAATTTTTCAGTTAAGTAATTTTCTTCTGCAAAAGTGGAATTTATAATAAGTGGAGATTTTACATTGCCAGTGTCAAATAATGCTTTCCCAGAAAAAATTTCTCCATTAGCCAAAGAGAAAGTAACTAGTACTTCGGGGGTACAATAGGATTCAACAAAATCAATAGACTGATACTCTCTTGTATTTTTTGAGTTTATTCGTTTATAAAAATGGATAATCTTTTTATCAAAAATTGTTTCTGAAATATATTTCCTAAATAAGTCAAAACCAATAATACCATTAATATCGCCATATTTTGATAAATCTGATACGTATAATATCAGTCCTTTTAGCTTTACTTTTCGGTTGATGGTAATTTCTTGGGGTATCGTTTTCTCAACTTGGTTATTTGTGGAACTTGCTTCCGTTAATTGCGCTTTTTCTGCTTTAAACTGTAGTCCTAACTTCTCAGCGGAATCATCATCAATCACGGTTATAGAGGATCCTGTGTCCAAAACAAAGTTTGAAACCTCTACCCCGTTAATTTTGAGTTTAATGATCATCAACCCTTTTTCATTAATTTCAAATGGAATAGTAGCGATTGGGGATTTTTGACTAAAGGACAGAGTGGTATAAAATGGTAGAAATAGGAAGATCAATTTTCTCATGATTCAATTTTTTCCACAAACCTACTTATTACAAGTAGATTCCTTCAAGTAGAAAAAATTGAAGTGGGTTAAAATTTCAATGAAATGGGTTAAAAATTTAACGAATAATTAGATATCTCAACGGTCTTCTAGCCAAGCTCTAAAATTAGGGGTAATAGCTGAACTTGTTATCAAGTTTTCTTTACCTCCCCGCATATCAATGGATAATCTATTCTTAAAATGTTTTTTTATGGCAACGATATGTTGAGTATTTACTATTTCACTTCTATTGATCCTAAAAAAGTATTTAGGATTTAATTTTTCAAATAAACTACTTATACTTTCAGAGT
>JBCDFY010000198.1:0-13709 GCA_039176995.1 Bacteroidota bacterium | reverse complement strand
AGCCCGCCCAACTGACAGGTCAATATTTTACCTATCTTTATTACTACGTATATCATTGGTGCTTAATGCTTGGTTTCATACAACATTAAGCACTTTTTTTCGCTTCTTCCCTTTTCTAAATGTTTTGTCACCTAGAGTGAATGGATGTATATATCGTTGATTCTAATGTCATCTTTTCAGCAGTGCTAAATATCAGAAGCGGAATTGGGTAATTCATTCTGAATAAGGCAACTCACGATGTTGTTTTGTATGCTCCCACTTATCTCAAAGAGGAAATCAAAAAGCATTTTCACAAGATAGTTGATCGTGCTAAACTTACAGAAGAGGAACTACAAATCTCTTTAGACATTGTTTATAGTCATATCATCTTTATAAATGATGCTATCCTCCCATTTGAGAATTACGTTAATGCTTCAAGATTAGTCAGAGATATTGATTCAGATGACGTCACTTTTGTGGCACTCACGGAATATCTCGATGAAATGCTGTGGACAGGCGATACCCAATTGTACAATGGATTAAAAGCAAAAGGATTTACTCAAGTCGTCAACTTTGCTGATTTAAAGAAGAAGTATAACTTGTCATAGATTAAGATTTCATTTCCTATTTTTGACATAAACAAACACCAAAGCAGATGAAAAGCTCCACTCCCTATACTCATCTCCTTCGCAAATATCGTCAACTTAAGAATAGAATCGCTCGGCTGGGTTTTGGTCGGTTTTCTTTGAGGAAGCAGCGGCGTCTGTGGAAGCGGTTGAAAAGATGTGAAAGTAGATTGGCTCGTTTAGGCATTTCTACCTTCGGTTTGGCTGCTTTGACGTTGCCTGGTTTGGAGGCGCAGACTTTTACTTTGGTGACAGATACGGGGAGTCCGTTTATACTTTTTGATATTAATTGTACTAGTCCTTTTGGATTAGAGAGGTTTGGATATTTTTCAAAACCCACATTCGTAGACATCGATGCGGATGGTGATTTTGATGCTTTTATTGGAGAAGAATATGGTAAAATCAAATTCTATGAAAATATTGGTAACGATATTCTCCCATCTTTTAGCTTCTCAGAAGACGAATCTCAATTTGGCTTAGAAAGCGTTGGCTATTACGCTGCACCTACTTTTGTAGACATTGACGCGGATGGTGATTTTGATGCTTTTGTGGGAGAAGAGAATAACAAAATAGCTTATTTTGAAAATACAGGAGATGTTTCTAATCCCGTGTTTTCACTTCCAAATGATGAGACAATTCTCTTAGATAATGTAGATAAATATTCCGTACCAGCATTCGTAGATATAGATGCAGATGGTGATTTTGATGTTTTTACTGGCGAACAAAGTGGTAAAATTAAATTCTATGAAAATATTGGAAGTGTTAGTTCGCCTGACTTTACTCTATTGAATGATTCAATTCCATTTGGAATAGATCAGATTTTAGGAGGCTACTCTTTTCCTACTTTTGCTGACATAGATGAAGATGGAGACTTTGATGCTTTTATTGGAGGTTATTATGGCAATATAAATTACTATGAAAACGTGGGTAATGCCTCTTTGCCCTCGTTTAGACTTATTTCAAGTATCAATCCACTTGGAATAAATATTGTTGATAATCACAGCGCGCCTACATTCGTAGATATAGATAATGATGGCGACCTAGATGTATTTGTCGGAGAATACTACGGTAATCTTAATTATGCAGAAAATCGCAATCAAAATTTTTTCCCTCTCTGTCTAGATGTAGGTCTATACTCTAAGCCAATACTATCTGATATAGATAATGATGGCGACTTAGATCTCTTTGTTGGCGAAATAGCAGGAACAATAAAATTTTATGAAAATATTGGAGATGACACTCAAGCTGTATTTGAGCTATCATTGAGCACAGCTCCATTTGGAATAAATCCACAAGGATATTACATAAGTCCTGCAATGGTAGACATAGACTCGGATGGTGATATTGATATTTTTACAGGGAACTTTGACGGAGATATAAGCTTTTTCGAAAATGTTGGAAATGCAAATAACCCAATGTTTGATCTATCTGATGATGAGACACCTTTTGGGTTAGTTGGTGTGGGATATGATGCTTATCCAGTTTTCGTCGATATTGATAATGATGGAGATTTGGACGTCTTTGTAGGCGAACAGAGAAACAATTTCAGTTACTTCGAAAATATCGGAGATCAGAATAACCCTATCTTTGAATTACTAAATGATGAACCTAAGCCTTTTGGACTGGATAGGTCTGAATCATTTTCATTTTTACACTTTGTCGATATTGATAATGATGGGGATTTCGATGCTCTTGTAGGTGACTATTCCGGGAATATTAGCTGCTTTCAAAACATAGGAGACTCAACCTCACCTGTTTTCTTCTTATCTACTAATACTAGCTTTTTTGAGTCAAGAAATATAGGTGACGTACCTTCTATGATAACATCTGATTTAGATGGGGATAATCTGCTAGAAGCAGTTATTGGTAATAAGGATGGAAAACTGTCATATTTTGAAAGTGACATTCCTCTAGCAGATATTGTGGACACAAAAGAGATAGAAGATCAGGCAATTGTAAATTTGTTCCCCATCCCCACCAAAAACATCCTCCACTACGGCATCTCCCAACTCAAAAATGCCACCGCTCTCCACCTCTTCGATCTCATGGGACGCCTCGTCAAAACAGAGCGCGATCTAGATGGCACGATAGACATGAGCGATTTACCGAGTGGACAGTATACCTTGGTGATAGAAGGAGAAGGGCAGCGGGTGCATCGGCTGGTGTAAAAAATTTAGGTGCCAAACTGATGGATTGAAGAACTGAAGAATTGACGAGGAATACATTTCTTCATCAATTCTTCGTTCATCTGCTAATTTGTCGAGACACCAAAACCAAACACCATTCCTTCGGATACCGTTATCCCAAAAACGTCACCGATGGAACAACTATGGACAGATCTCTCCGAAACGCTAGAAGGCTATTATGCAAGCTTTTTGCAAGTGCTACCGCGCTTGGGATTTGCGATCATCTTGCTGCTCTTCTTAATTTTATTTTCGCGTGCCATTCAAAGCTTGCTGCGCAAGCAACTGACCAAAAGACTTGACGATCAACTACTTACCGGATTTATTTCACGTACCGTTAAGACGGTGTACTGGATTCTAGGGTTCATTCTGATCTTGCACATTTTGAATATGACCGCCATTGCTGGAAGTTTGGTGGCAGGTGCTGGCATTTCGGCGATTGTACTGGGTTTCGCCTTTCGAGATGTGGGCGAAAACTTCTTGGCAGGTATCATTATGGCATTCCGCAATCCGTTCCGACAGGGCGATATCATTGAGATCAATGACGTGAAAGGCAAAGTCCTACAACTCAACATCCGGGATACACAAGTCAAAACTTTTGACGGCAAAGATGTCTTCATCCCAAACGGTTTGATTCTCAAAAATCCACTCTTTAACTATACCATCGATGGCTATCTGCGCTATGAATTTGTAGTTGGCTTGGACTATGAGTCGGACATTGGGAAAGCAGAAAAAATCATCATCGAGGCACTGAAAGGCGTAGACGGTATCATACAAGATGTAAAACCGCCTGCGGTGACGGTCAAAGAATTGGGAGCGAGTACAATCAATCTGGATGTCTACTTCTGGATAGATGACTTTAGTTCGCGTCGGTCGATACTGAATATCAAGATAGATGCTGTCGAACGCTGTCTAGAAGCACTACAAGCAGAAGGCTACTATATGCCAAGCGACATCATCGAAATCAAGAACTACAACGACATCGAACTCAAGACCAAACCGCATCAGCAATTGGCAGAAAATTCTACTCAAAACGATGCCCTAAAACGAACATGAGACTATTGTTTGATCTTTTAGTTAGGAATGGAGCACAAGTAAAGTAAAAAAGAAATGCTCCACCCGATTGTTTAATATAAAACAGAAATAGAGATGATTGATCACAGCAAAGCAATAGACGCCCTAAATGATCTATTGGCAAGAAATTACGACGCAGAAAAAGGATATAAGCAAGCCGCTGAACAAGTGGAGGAAACCCGTTTGGTTAGTTGGTTCAATTCCAAAGCACAGGAACGTTATGATTTTGGTCACGAGATCAAAGAAGAGATTCGCTCGCTAGGTGGTACACCGGAAAAGGGTACGACTGTGAAAGGCGATTTGCACCGTACTTGGTTGAACGTCAAATCTGCTTTGTCTCTAGATACAACAGAAGCAATTTTGGAAGAGTGTGAGCGAGGTGAAGAAACTTTTGTAGAGACTTATGATGAAGCATTGAAAGACACCGCTTTGCCAGCGTCTACTCGATCTTTGTTGATCGGTCAGCGCAATAAGGCAGCATCTGCTTTGGCACGTGTCGAGCAGTTAGAAGAAACCCATGACTAAGAATAATTGAGTTTGTGAATAAAGTTGTTGTTCCTTTAATTTAAATAAGAAGGAATAAGTGATGAAGGTTGCTCTCCGCTTGGAGGGCAACTTTTTTTGTTCTAGGTCTTTTGCTTGTAAAATGTGGCATAAACAATTGGCACAAAGTATAAACTACTCAACGTCCCCATCACCAGACCTCCAATGACCGCATAAGCCAATGGACGCTGTAACTCTGCCCCCAAACCCGAAGCGAATAAAACAGGTGTGAGTGCAAAAATAGTCGTAATAGAAGTCATTAAGATCGGCTTTAAACGTCGTACACCTGCCAGATGAATCGCTTCGACTAAACCATACTCTTTTACACTTCGATTCATCATATCCACTTTTAGAATGGCATCATTCACCACAATTCCACTCATGACGATAATACCAATGATAGAGACAATATTCAAACTTTGTCCAAACCAATAGAGCACAAAGAGTGATCCTACAATCCCAACTGGAACGGTCAACATCACAATAAATGGTTGCAACAAAGACTCAAACTGAGCTGCGAGAATAAGATAAAGTAACAGCAAAGAGATCGTTAGAATAATCGCCATTTCTTTGATGGTCTTCTGATCTGCAAAAGCTTGCCCTGAGAAAGTGACCGCTAGATTAGTTTGGGCGCGAATGACCTCGCTGACTTGTCTTATGAGTTCTTCACTGTACACTGGCACTTCTAGCAAAATAGCTCGACCGCTTTTCGTAGCGATGACTGTCTTGTATTGCTCACTTTGGCGAAGCGTCACAAAAGCAGACAGCGGTAGTAGTTTTCCTTTTTGACTGCGAATTTGAGCGGTATTTAGTCTGTTGTATAAATCGCTTTCTTGTTCCCCGACTGTAATTGGAATATATGCATTCGCAGTATTCAACGTACCAATCGTATGGCCATTAAATAAAGCGCGAAGGCGTTGTAAAATAGTTTCGTGATTGACATTATAAAGCAATAACTTCTCTCTTTCTATCCTTACTTCATATACTTCTTTTGTCGGTGGTAGAGCGACATCTAAACCTTTATTCGCTAAGAATGACAATATAGGCTGCATCTGCTTTTGAGTCGGTAATTCATCGCTTTCAACAGATTGCAATTGAACAATCAAAGGTGCAACTTCTGCTCCGAATACTTCATCGAATACGTTTTTTAAAGGAGAAAGGATAAAAGAGGCTTTTGGATATTGCTGAGATAGTTGAGCTTGCAAAGCTGTTTCGTTGGCCGTTCCGAATAACCAAATCTTAGCTTGATTGACACTTTGCTGCTCTTTTGTTAGTAAGAATTGTTGCTCACCGATAAAGCTATTGGCAGTTTGCGTACTGTCGCTGTTGTGAGCTAGAAACTGCAACATACGCCTTTCATTTTCTGCCAAACTAATCGACTCATTCCAGTCAATACCTATCTCCACCGCTGTGCGCGACAACTCTGGAAAAGTGATGCGTTCTAATTGCTGAATCGGGAAGAAAGCTAAACTCAATAGAATAGCAAACAGCAGCAGAAACCAGCCTTTTCGCTTCAAAACGACATCTACAGAGCGCGTATAAAAGCTGTCAGTCGAAATCGCTTTTTGAATAGTGACAGCAGATCGTTTTTTCGTAAACAATACCATCAAAGTAGGCAGCAACACATAAGCCACTAAAAGCGAAGCCGCCAACGCCACACTAATCGACACCGCCTGATCGTAAAACAATTCGCCAGCAATACCACTCAAAAATAACAGTGGCAAAAAGACTGAGCAAGTCGTCAATGCCGAACTAATCAATGGTCGAATCACTTCATTCGCTCCTCTCGCACTCGCTTCCAACCAGTCGTAGCCCATCGCTCGATATTGCTGTATGTTTTCGATGACGATAATCGAGTTATCAATCATCAAGCCGACGCCCAAAATCAAGCCTGAAAGTGAAATTATATTGATAGAAATATCCAATGAATAAAATCCAATCAGCGACAATAACAATGCCACTGGAATCGCTATCGCAATCAACAAAGGTGCACGCCAACCTCTAAAAAACAGAAACATCACAATCACCGCAAAGAATGCGCCATACAGCAGACTTGTCCGCAAGTTGTCAATAGATACTTCTAGCAATTTGGACTGATCGTTGGAAACATAGAAATTGAGTTCTGGATAATCTCTAGCAAAGGCTTCGATCAACACATCAAACTCTTCTTGGAGTGCGAAAAGCTGCGCATCGGCTTGTTTGCGAATGGCAAGTACGACGCCTTCTCGGTCATTGTGCAAAAATAAACCACGTCGAGATTGCGCTTCCAGCTTGACTTCAGCAATATCTTTGAGTTGCAACACTTGCCCTTCGTGGCGGAAGTAGATGTTTTCAATATCCGCTTTACTACTCACTTTCAGCTCAAACCGCAAATTATACTGATACTGCCCATCCTGCAACAAGATACTGCCGAGATCAACATTATTTTCCTTCAACAGCCTTTCGATGTCGCCTACCGTCAAGCCTAAAGTTTGTAGGCGGCGTTCATTCGGGAGAATTGTAACTTGAGGTTGCGCAAAACCACTCACATCTACAAAAGCGACCTGTGGCAGTTGCTCAATGCGGCGTTTGAGGATGGTTTGGGTGAAGTTGGCGAGTTCGAGTGGATTAGCTTTGGCTTCTTTCGATACGACGCTGAGATAAAAAACAGGAATATTGGTCACACTCGCTTTCAGCACGCTTGGTCGCTGCATATCGCGGGGCAATCGGCTAGCGATTTGGTCGATTTGTTCATTCACTTCTATGAATGCCAAATTCGTATTCGTACCGAACTCAAAAGTGAGCTGAATAGTCGCTTGACCGTCTTGTGTTTCGCTTCGGATATCTTCCAAACGATTGACTTGCAGCAGTTGATTGCGGATCGGCTGTACGATGCTGCGCTCTAGTTCAGTAGCAGCATTGCCTTCGTAGTTGATTTGTACGGCGATTTGTGGAATGGCAGTTTCGGGGAGTAATGAAACGGGAATGATACCTAAACTCACCATACCCAATACTAGCAAACCGACTGTAACGGTGAGGACGGCGGTGGGGCGTTGGAGGAGGAAGGTGAGGGCAGACATTTGTGTGGTTTGGTTGCCTGTAAGATAGGGATTTTATCGCGATTGATAAGCGACAAAGATGGAATAAATCCAAGCGTACCTTATTTATCCACTTTAGGCGCAATGCCCACTTCATTATATACCTATAGGGACATACAGAATCGCTGTCGCAGATACGCGATAACCGATTTCGTTTTTTTATTTTAGCAAGTGTCGAATACCCTAGTGATTATGATTGATCAAATTTCTTTGTTCGTGAGAGAATTCATGTTTATTTTCTTAACGATGCTAATTACCTGATTACTTCTTTCAGAAGAAAGTTTATCGTAGAACAGCATGTCGCCATTCTCCTGACATCCGAGATAGCTCATCTTATTATAATCAACTGCGTATACTTTCACTTCTTCAGTTTCTATATTTATTATGGCTAGTAGGTAGTGGTGAGGAAACTTTGAGTCAGCTATATTAGCTATGTCTGTATTTTTAGATGGTCTATAAAGTACTATAATATGATCATTTATTGCTTCAACTAGCTTGATTTCTGGGTTATACTTTAAATTTTTGTCTATCAATTCTGTGTCAATACCTTTGTTGAGGGTGAAATTAATAGGAATATCTATTGAAGGTAAATTAATTTTCCAAGTATTAATTAGTTTAAACTCCATCAGTGATATGTCTAACTTGTACTCATACAAGTAAGGAGTAGGGCTAATGATAGCATAAAACCTATTTTTACCATTGTGGTAAGTTAGTTTAGGATTTGTGCTAACATATAATTTTTGTTTGTCGATTATTGGGTTACTGATAGGAATCCTGAAGGTATAATTGCTTTCATTCAGTGATAAGTTTTTTACCCTAGCGAATTTAATAGATTTAAACTCATCTACGGTAAAAGGAGTGTTCCCCCTTGGAGTATTTATACAAGGTATACCATCTAATGAAATAATTATAGAATCGCCTTCAAATTCATCTATAAACAGTTCGTTAAATTTAAAGGTAAAATCGCTACACTGCTCGAATGTATCTATACTTGTACTGAATATTTCTTCATCAAGAAAGTATTTCTGAATACTGCTTCCAGAACTTATTATTAGATCTTTTCCAGAATATCCCACATTATTAAAATAAGTTCCTGACAACCTTTCATTTCCACTACCCATAGGATCAAAAACTTTGTATGTTCCATTGCTGTTCAGCACCTTTATGACAGATTCACTATAATCGTATAATATAGTGGAAGATTCATTTGTACATATTGCAATTGGCAAAATAATACTGATTGGAAATTCTATACTGTCTGTCGCCTCATCTAAGCTAATAGATTGTACACTGTCATTTTCGCTCCCAATAACTTTATGCTTATTAAAACCATTAGCTATACTATCTGAAGAACAGTTTGAAATCAGTAGCATAAGAAAAAATGATAAAGTATAATATTTTAGCATAATTAAAAATTCTGATTTATAGTCAACTCTTTCACAATCTAATGAAAGTGAAAAAGTTAACTATTAGTTAAATCATGTACTTACACAATGAATCGTTATCATATTAGCCTGTAAAGAATAGAATTTGACTCTGGCTTAAAAATAAGGTATAAATATATAGTCTAGTACTCTTTACAATCTACTACACAAATACAAGTTATGCCTCCTCCTCCTGAGCAGTCACATGCAGGTATTCCTTCTATTTCAAAAGCGTTTCCACCTTTGTAACATTTGTCTTGTGCCTGAATGTCTGAGGGATTCAGCATAACGAAAATTGATACTAATGCAAAAGTTAAAACTGAAAATAAAATTCTAAGTTGTTTCATGTCTAATATCTACTAAAATTAAACACCTACTCTCTCCAAGGTTTTCGGCAATCCCTTCAAAAGCTCATCGGCTGCGCAGCGCAAAAACTTTCTATGACAAAGTTAAGCGCAAACCATACGCCACGATGCGCCTTTTTCGTCTTTTTGCGGACAAAAACGGACAGCATAGGACAAAGGTGAACAGCTCACTTTTTTTCAAAGAGTTCTCGTATTGTTTCATCTGGCGTCTTCCAAACGATTGACTTGCAGCAGTTGATTGCGGATGGGCTGCACGATGCTGCGCTCTAGTTCAGTAGCAGCATTGCCTTCGTAGTTTATTTGTACGGCGATTTGTGGAATGGCGGTTTCGGGGAGTAATGAAACGGGAATGATACCTAAACTCACCATACCCAATACTAGCAAACCGACCGTGACGGTCAGGACGGCGGTGGGGCGTTGGAGGAGGAAGGTGAGGGCAGACATTTGTGTAGTTTGGTTGCCTGTAAGATAGGGGTTTATCTTGATCCCTAAGCGACTGCTGCCTCTAAACTTTCAACACTAGTGAAAATAAGCTCTGTTTGCAACCGAGTTTTGCCGATAGCTTCCGAAGTGTCGGAACAAATTATCGGCATATGCTCAACACATTTACAACATTATTAGATGAGCATACAGAATCGCGGTCACAGACACGCATTAATCGACACCGTTTTTTAAAGTTTGTGAACACCGCGATTATCGGGGTTGTTGCACAAAAAAATTTTATTTGGCAAAAGTCTTATTTTGATTATATAAATTTTTAAAAATGATGTTTTGTGAGAAAAATTTGGCAAAATCCTGAATAACAAAATGTTATATGTTTATGCAATAATGCCGCTCGTCACACAAAAACTGTATGAGCGTATAGTATCGGCAGCTACAAGCTGCGACAATCCGTTCTGCTTTGGCGATCAGGCAGTTCACTTTTCTTTGAAGAGTTCTCGTATCGTTTCATCTGGTATCTTCCAAACGATTGACTTGCAGCAGTTGATTGCGGATAGGTTGCACAATACTACGTTCTAGCTCAATAGCAGCATTACCTTCGTAGTTGATTTGTACGGCGATTTGTGGAATGGCGGTTTCAGGCAGCAAAGAAACGGGAATGATATTTAAACTCACTATTCCCAATACCAATAAACCAACCGTGACGGTGAGGACGGCGGTAGGGCGTTGGAGGAGGAAGGTGAGGGCAGACATTTGTGTGGTTTGGTCGTCTGTAAGATAGGGGTTTTATCTTAATCTTTAAGCGACTGCTGCCTCTAAACTTTCTACATTCGGAAAGGCTTCCCAAGCGAAAATAATATCTTCTTTTTTTACGCCCAAATTCATCAAACCCTCGTGAACCAGATAGTCTGTATTATTTTCATATATCCAAACTTGACCTTCTTTCATTGCAAAGTGGAACATCAAATTATGGATGTATCGGTCTTCTGCCCATCCTATGAAAAAAAGTGCATAGATTTCCTTTTCCTCGTCTGCTAGAAGCTGTGTACGAGCATCCAATAGATCACTATTACTACCTTTTGATAGCTCGTCTAAAATCTGTAATAAGGCTTCTTTATTTTTTAATGCTCTATCCATTGGACAACTTTTTTAGAAAATAAATTGACGACGATTAGTTTTACACCATGCTGAACTAACCGCCTCATCAGAAATGGTTTCTGTAAGAATCGCTCGTATTTGTGTTCCGCAATGGCTAAGTAAAGTGTTCTATCTCTTTTCTGTTCCTTTAACGCATCTCTATAAATAATGTATTGACCAAAGGCAGCATAAAAATCGTAGAGCAATGATTGGCAAGTAAAAGTCTTGATTTCAATAGCAATCTTTTTGCCATTTTGAACTGCTCAAATCAAACGCTCTGCGCCTAGATCAATAGCTAAGAGCTTGTTGGGGATTTGTGATTTGAGCGAACGACACAAAATTTTATTTTGATCAAGACGCGAAGAGCGATTATAGCCTTCGCTAAATGAGCGATGAGCAACGCAGAGCAAGATAAAATTTTGCGAGTGTAGCCGAATTTTCAATTTCCCAACAAGCTCTAAAGTCGTGGTGTCAATAGTAATATAAAACGGATCGTCCGTGATCTGCCAACCTTCTTTTTGAATGATAGTGCGAATGACGGCATGTATTTTATCTTTTGCCATGTTGAGTCTTCGTTCTTTGAAATAGAAAACAGTAGCAGAAAAAACTAAGTTACATTTTTTATCAATCAGCAACCCAACCGTGACGGTTGAGAACGGCTTTGGGGCGATGGAGGGTAGGCATTTATGGATATTATTTGCCATGTTTTGATGGGCAAAATTCTAGCATAAACCACGATGAATGAGACTAGTTACACTGCCTTACCGGGTGTAAGAACGAAGTGGACTATTTCTTTTTTAGCCGCGCTAATTCTACTTTCAGTTGTTCTAATTCAGCTTGCGCTTGCTCTTTTTCGAGTCGCTCCTGTTCTTCTCTTTTCAACGCCTCTTCCTTTTGAGTGCGCTCTTGTTCCTCTCTTTTCAACGCCTCTTCCTTTTGAGTGCGCTCCTGTTCCTCTCTTTTCAACGCTTCTTCCTTTTGAACACGCTCCTGTTCTTTAGCGGCTTCCCATTCTTCGGGCATCAAAAAAGGTTGTCCATCAGGATAAAAAAAGCTCAGCTGATCTGCTGCCGTTTCAATAGTGATACCCAGCTTTTCACTCTTCCATATATTGGAAACCAAATCAAGTGGCGTCAATGCATCGTCCTGACGAGTATAGACACTAATCTCGTTCTGATAAGGATCTACGATGATAAACTCTTCGACCCCATATTTTTGATAAAACAACCCTTTGCGCACCATTTCTTTAGCACTATTGCTGTTCGACAGCACTTCAAACACTACAGCAGGGGCTATGCCTTCTTCTTCCCATTGCTTGTAGGAAGAGCGATATCCTTTCGGACGACTAAAAGCTACCATCACATCAGGTGCCAACACTTTTTTGGGATTGCCTTTAACGGGATACCAAAACAGGTCGCCGGCAACAAATACATCTTCTTTGAATAGAATATCTAGGTTCGTTTTAATCTTGACGATGGTGTCGAACTGGAGTGTGTTGTCTGCCATAGGTTGACCGTCTGATTCAGGATAGATAGTAGGAGTGATGTCAGTTGTTGGTGGTGTAGCTAATTTTTGCTGCATGAATCAACATTTTTGTACAATTTACACAATTTCTCGTAGAATTAGAAATCGTCAGTTCGGTAAGAAAACATACTTAATGGCGTAGTTTGTTCAAAGCGTTTTTTGATTGACTCGGCTCGAAGCTATATCGAAACATTTGCGCATCGTACTTTTAGATATTTGGAACGAGCATAAAAGAGAACCATTAGCGATGAATTGTGAGGATGGCATGATACAACGCTACCTACAAATCAATATAGCGGACAGGTTGGTGGAAATAGCGTGACGAGTGGCATATGTTTGCAGTCAAAAATAAGCTGATTGCCAGGGCATTTGCTGTGGTCAAAAGAGGTACTCTTTTTGTAGACTTACAGTTTTGAGTTATATATTTACTTTTTTCTCATTTTTATTTGACTTTATCATAGAATTCCTTAAGCTGAAGCTGCGACAGTCCGTTATGCTTAGGCGATCATGGTTAAGAGCAACGATGAAATCCTGAAAATCAGGATTAAAAATGTTATTTGCCAAATCAATTGCTGTGTTTACGCATAGAAAAAACTGTTCGATCTAAGCGAGGAGGATTGCTTAGGTCAAAATTATAAGCCACACTTATCAAATAGCAAGCGTCCCGCAAACATTCAGTTGGACTCTGTTTTACTTCATGAACATTAAAATCTGCCTCTTCAAAAGTTTGCATTTGAAATTTCGTGCGGTCTAGACGAAAAGATTGATACTCCATTTTTTGTGATTTGTTATGAAAACGAGCAATCTCAAAAGATAGTTTAGTACTTATGGCTCTTTACGCTATCAAGCGTGGTATCACACAACACCAATTCCAAATCAGTATAGCGGACAGGTTGGTAGGAATAGCGTGTTGAGTTGCACGTGTCTGCCTTAAGGATGAAACTCGCACGAGTAATATGATACACATACGGTGCGAACAGGGAATAGTCTTTACTGAGGTAAGACTGATTTTGTTGGTTGGTCAACTATCATTTTTACCGATTAATTTGTTAAAAGTCTCCATAAATCTCTCTTCGGTATAAAATTCGTCTACAGCTTTCATATTGAGAACATTTTGCCGATAAAAATCATGCTCATCCAATAATTTATTGATCTTTTCAACTAGTTCTTCTGAAGTAACCTTTTTAATTTTTCCTCTCTCTACCCGACAAAAAAGTGAGGAGGAAGAAAAAAGGCTTAGATTAGAGTAAGGAAAAAAGCAAAATCTAAGCCTTATGAAAAAAAACTGAGTACGAATATACAAGAGTTCTTTGACAAAGTCCACGATCAGATTATT
>JBCDFY010000197.1:0-13760 GCA_039176995.1 Bacteroidota bacterium | reverse complement strand
TTCCACTAATACGCCGAATTGCGCTATCTTTGTCAATAGCGAGCTTGGTTTTGTTATTTGCATTTTTCAAAAAAGCAAAATTTTTGCTTTCCAAGCTCGTTGTTTTTTTCATATATGTCTTTTCGAGTGTTCACGAGTAAACTATTGGATTGGATGATACAATTTACCAATAGCAGCAATATCTTCACCAAACAGATGCGGTGTTTTGGGAAATAGCTCTTAATTTTGTCCTTTGTCAAAGTACTCAAGGCTTGCATTTGCTTTTATTTTTTTTTGCAAGCCGTACTTTGACCTTTTTGTTCTCTTATTGCAGTTATTTTTTTTAAAAGTGGGTAGGAGTGAAATAGATTTTTCATGCTTTTCTCCCTTAAAATTCCCCTAAGCAGAAAGTCTTGTTCAACTTGTAGCTGATTGACTTTCATTTCGATCGCCCTTACTTAAAAATAGGCGGATTTTTTCACATCATATCCAGCATAAATTGCGCTTCTTCGCTCATTTTACTTTTGTCCCAAGGCGGATCATATACTACACGCAAATCTACATCATTTACACCTTCCACAGCCATTATTTTTTCTTGCACTTCCATCGGTAAGGAATCTGCGACGGGACACATGGGAGAAGTCAAAGTCATTACCAAAGTCACGATACCTTGCTCATTGATTTCGACTTTGTAGATCAAGCCCAATTCGTAGATATCTACTGGAATTTCAGGGTCGAATACTGTTTTGATAGCAGCAATAATTTTTTCTTTTATTTCCATAGAATTTTAGTGCGCAATTAGCAATGTATAAAATAGATTGGTAGATCAATTAGAACCCTCAGAATGCTCAAAGGTTTCATCAATTTAGCAGAGACTTTTCTTCAATTTATTGATAATTTTTCCTTTAAGGACATACTTTTGCAAGCGAAAAGAAGAAAATATGTCTAAGAAAAAAGAAGATTCAAGTGTAGGGATGCGCCTTAATAAATTCATTGCACACAGTGGTGTTTGTTCTCGACGGCAAGCCGCGGAACTGGTGAAAACTGGAAAAATCAAGGTAAATGGAACGGTTTTGAAAGAACCTGGTTATCAACTGGAAGCAGGCGACCGTGTGGAATACAAAGGTAAAGTTCTAGCAATAGAAGGAAAGAAAGTCTATTTGCTGATGAATAAACCCAAAAATACCATCACAACGCTCAAGGATGAGAAAGGTCGGCGAACGGTACATGATTTGATTAAATCAAAAGTCGAAGAACGTGTCTATCCAGTTGGGCGTTTAGATCGAAATACATTAGGGCTTTTGGTGTTGACGAATGATGGCGATTTGGCACAAAGATTAGCGCATCCGAGCTACGAAATCCAAAAATATTACGAAGTAACGCTTGATAAAGTCGTGACGGAGAAGCACATTGAGCAAATCAAAGCAGGTTTGGAATTGGAAGATGGACCAACGCCCGTGGATGCCGTGCATTTTCTGGATGAAAAAGACAAAACCCAAGTCGGTATCAAAATTCACATCGGTCGCAATCGGATTGTGCGGCGCATTTTTGAACACTTAGGCTATCAAGTAAAGCGACTAGACCGAACGTACTACGCTGGTTTGACCAAAAAGGACTTACCAAGAGGTTGGTTTCGACATTTGACAGAGCAAGAAGTCATTATGTTGAAGCATTTTATTTGATGGTTTTACGGTTAAATGGCTTTACGGCTGTGTGTAATACTTAACCATAAAACCCTGTAACCATAAATCGCTCGTTCCAAATCATAATCTGAACCGCTCAAATTACATCTTGAAGCGCATGGTTTGCTTTCTTGGCTCATTTTTGCAATATCATTTAACAAAAAAGAAAGCACTATGCGCAACTTGATTATTCTAGCCTCTTTGTTGTTTACCCAAATCAGTATTGCTCAAATTAATGGCAACAAAAAACTGATTACAAAGACCTTTCCTATCAACACCATTGAATCCGTTGAAATTCATCTTTATGCCAACGTTACTATTGATTGTGCGGCAACGGAATCGAGTTTAGAGATCACTGCCGAAGAGAATATCATGCCTTATATCGCTTGTGAGTTAGAAGAGGGAAAATTGACTTTTGGTCAAAAAGAATGGATAGAGCCTAGAGAAGCCATTCAAATCAAGATTGGTGCACCAAATTTAAAAAAAGTCGTTCAGTCTACACACGAAAAGGTAATCATCCAAAACCTTGATCGCATTGAATTCAGTGCTATGGCGTTGGTTGGCGAGATTGTTTTGGATGGAAAAGTACAACGATTGAATGCCAGCGGAGAAACAGGAACAGTGGATGCTCGACAATTAGAAGCAGCCAAGGTGAATGTGAACTTATGGAATTGGGGAATCATTGAACTAGCGAGTCCTCAATTAATTGAAGGTATCGTCAAAAAGAGCGGTACGGTTAATTATGAAGGAGAGCATATACAAGTCAAAGTTCGTACTTCTAGTGAGGGTATCGTTCAAGATCGTAACGCACCAAAATCATCAAAATACGATACGCGCTTCCTTGATCTTAAAATCAAAAATAACTCTCTGCGACGCATCAATGCTTATGTGAAAGGTCCAAAACCTGATGGCAAGTATTTCAGCTACGGTTTTCCACTCAATCCAGGACAAACACGCAGCAAAAACTGGACAATTGGTACGAAAGTGTATCAAGTGAGTAGACTAGGCGGACGAAAGCTATTGGTGGAGATTGAGGAAGAAGATGAAGGGCAAGTGGTGAAGTTATATGAATGATGAACGGAGTATTGGGCAGAAGAGATAGATATTCTTCTGCCCAATGTTTTCAAGAAAGATTATACTCCTACAATATCAGCTAAGTCATCTGGATTTCTCTGGCTGTGTATAACTGCTAGGATAACTACTTTGGAAAGCATGATCTCATAGACAATGATATGTTGTTTGAATTTACAGCACCTTAGTCCTACTGATCTTAATTCATTATTTCTACACGGTGCGCAAGATTCAGGATATTTTTCTGATCGCTCACTATATTGCAATAATTCATCTACATATTTCTCCGCAGAATCCTCGCTGTATTAGTACAAGTAGTCATAAATCTCTGAAAGCATTTCAAGAGCTGAAAAAGACCACTCCACTACCTGTTCTTCCATGAAGCAACTCTTTTTTTGACCTGATCTAGGGTAAGCTTTTTTCCCATTCTCGCTTCTTCACGAGATTGCTCAATAATCGTAACAAGCTGATCGCTAGGAATTGAGTTTCCTTCCCTAGCAAGCATTCAAACAGGGTTAAAAGAAGAAACAATTCCTAATTTTTTAAGGGCGTTTATTAGCTCTAAGAAATCGTTATGTTTTGCCTCATTAACTTCATTTGAGTCTTTCTAAGAAAAAATCCGTATTCCTATCCTACCTCTGCATCCATTGATTTTCGATCCATCAAGTAGAAGATAATCAGAGCTGCTCCACCAAAAATCAAGGTCATTGAAAAGTACGCAGGTTCTGCTGCCATGCCCATTTCATCTAACAAATAACCAACTAAGATTCCGATTCCTATGCCAATCGACAACATTCCAAATTTAAGAGCATCTTTTCGTTGACGAGCAGAATTAAATACTTTGGCTTCTTGTCCATACTCCAATAGAGCAATACGTTGTTTATGACGTGTTGCGAAAAACATATAGATGAGTAATGCGCTTGTTCCGAATGTTCCAACAATGGCTAATGCTCCTACGATAAAAGGTCCTGATTCCATGATATATGATTTTTTATGTGTTTTTCATTATTAATTTCAAAGTCTATGACGAGACCGTCTTCAAGAGTGGTTACAGACTGAAGAAAAATAAATGTTTTTCCTTTTGAGCAAGCATTTGTTCGAGAGTCCGTTTATTTTTGCACCGAAAATTGGTAGAGGCAATTTATACTCCCTCTCTCCTCTTAGAACCTCAAATCTACTTACAAAAACATTTAAGCAAATGCAAGTACATAATTTTAGTGCAGGACCAGCCATTCTACCCAAATCCGTAATGGCGGAAGCAGGTCAGGCGTGCGTAGATTTCAAGGGAACAGGTTTATCTATTTTAGAAATCTCACACAGAAGTGCTGAATTCAAACCTGTTTTGGAAGAAGCAGAAGCTTTAACTAGAGAGTTGCTGTCTATTGGTGATGATTACGGTGTGCTTTTCCTACAAGGTGGTGCAAGTTCTCAATTTTTCATGGCAGCGATGAATCTTTTGGGTTCTGGCGAAACAGCGGCTTATGTGGATACAGGAGCCTGGTCAACTAAGGCAATCAAAGAGGCGAAATTGTTTGGAGAGGTGGATATGGTCGCTTCTTCTAAAGATAAAAACTACACCTATATTCCCAAAAACTATACCTTGACAGATAAAACTAAGTACTTACACATCACAAGCAACAATACCGTTCGCGGAACGCAATTCGCTGAATTTCCTGATGTAAATGTGCCTTTGGTTTCCGACTCTTCTTCTGATATTTTTAGCCGCGAGATTGACCTCCAAAAATTTGGATTAATCTATGCAGGCGCACAAAAAAATATGGGACCTGCTGGAACAGCTTTGGTGATTGTGAAGAAAGATTTACTAGGAAAATTAGAGCGTCAGATTCCGACGATGTTGGACTATCGAACGCACGTTGAGAAAGGTTCAGCTTTCAATACACCTCCAGTTTTCCCAATCTATGTTTCTATGCTCAACCTACGTTGGGTGAAAGCACAAGGTGGTGTCAAAGCGATGGCGGAACGCAATGCAGCAAAAGCCAAATTAGTCTACGAAGCGATTGATGCAAGTCCGTTATTCGACTGTCCAAATGCAGTAGAAGATCGTTCAGTGATGAATGCGGTTTTCACAATCAATAATCCAGATTTGGAGGCAGATTTCATGGCGGCTTGCAAGACAGCCAATTGTAGCGGCGTGAAAGGACATCGCTCAGTGGGTGGTTTTCGGGCTTCCATGTACAATGCGATGGGAATGGAGAGTGTGGAGGCTTTGGTGGAAGTAATGAAGGATTTTTCTACAAAGCACGGCTAACAGTAAACACTCTAACGACGACCAGAAGCGATGCGTTCTCAGGAGCACATCGCTTTTGTCTTTAGCAGAACTTTAACGCATGATTAGTGAATAATTATGGAGTTAAAGCGTTTAAATAACGCTATTTGGATAGTATAAAAACTTGATATGTCTAGTTTTATAACAAGTAGTACAAGCTCGTTGAAAAACGAGCCGATATATCCTTTAAGATAAGAATCTTAAAAGATCGTAATTTAATTACAGCTCAAAATTTACCACTCCTACAGCTAGGTGTAATACATAAAAACACTATTGCAACTATGTGGTAAAAAACAAAATAAATAATGAGAAAACTATTTTTCTTCTTTCTATTCAGCATACTAATAACTGCTGCCTTTGCACAAAAAAATACAATGTCGAAAGCAGGTGACTCCGATCCAGAAGCGACTGCCATTTTGAAGAAAGTGCAAAAGAAATACGAAACCTTCAACTCCGTTGGTATGGATTTTTCTTTGATTATCAAAGTGCCAGAAATGGGCGAAGAAGTGCAGAAAGGAAAAATGTTACAGAAAGGGGAGAACTATCGCTTGGAGATGAAGGATCAATTGGTTCTGTACAATGGACAAACGATGTGGCTATATTTAAAAGCATTGAACGAAGTCCAAATCATGGATGCAGAAGAAGGTGCAGAAGGCATGCTTTCCCCTAAAGATTTAGTCAAAATTTATGAGCAAAAAGACTTTGTTTACGCCCTGACCAATCGGGTCAAAAAGAATGGAAAATGGGTGCAGCAAATTGAATTTAAGCCTTTGAAAGAAGAGGTAGATTATTCCAAATTACGCGTTTCCATAGAGCATGAGACCAATGAAGTAGTGCAAATCGAAGCCTTTGGTAAAGATGGTACGCGCTATACTTTGGTGATTAATGAATTAATGCCAAATGTGAGCATAGCAGATGCTAATTTTAAGTTCAATAAGGCAGATTATCCAGATGTGTACGTGGAGGATTTGAGGTATTAAGGATTGTTTATTTGGTGATTGGTTGAACTGTTGATTTGAAAATAGGACTGTACGAAGTATTAAGTATCAGGTATCAAGTAGCCGAAAATCCGCAAAATACAGACTTATTGGCTAATAAATTACTCCAAAATTCGAATTTTCAGCAGAATTTTTAGTCTTCATACTTAAACCCTGATACTTCGTACACACTTAATTTGAAAATAAAAGTGTTCAATATAGAAGGCTCGTCAATTTAAATTGACGAGCCTTTTGTGTTTGACTGAAAGTTAGTTTTTAAAACTCTTTTTTGATTTATAGCTTGACGAATCGCTTCGTTTCAAAGTTCTTTTCTCCTAGAATTTTGATCGTATAAATTCCTGATTGTAAGGAAGATACGTCGAGTGTCGTAGTTGCTGTATTTTCTAAAACAACCTTACCCTCTATACTCAAAATTTGAATCTTGGCGGCAGTGGAAATACCCGAAACATTCAAAATATTATTGACTGGATTGGGATAAATTTCTAGTTGATTAGATGCATCAATAATGGTATTTCTTCCTTCAATCTCGTCTTCGCAACCTAGTACAATAGCCGTAGATTCAGAAAAATCACTGGTACTTCCATCTTCAAAAACGGCTGCCAATCTTACTCCTACTTCTTCACCTTCTAAATCGCTAGGCAAAGCAAAAGTTCTAGTGAAAGGCACGCTTGGAATGTTCTTAGTTGTGCTTTTGCTGGGATTTTCGACAGATGTCACCTCAATCAAATAAGAAGTTGCGCCCGCTACTGGAATGAAATCAATCGTCACGTTGGGTTCATCACAAAAATCAACCGCTAGGCTGTTGATGTTTGGAATATTATCACAAACTTCCTCTTGTAGAACTTCGTAAATTGTCACTGTTCCACTAACTTCATTGGAAACCGCAATCAAATCTACTCCGTTCGGACTTTCGCTCGCAGGAATGAAAATAATTTCTTCTGGGCCTAAATCCAGTGGCTCACCCTCTTCCACATCTTCTTCAAAATCGCGATTGTTCAGATAAGCCACAAAAGTTGTATTCGCTGGGTCTGTAATGTCATAAACCATCACACCACCAACGCGCTCTAAGCCAATGAAAGCATAATATTTTCCACAAACCAAGCCAACTGCAACCGCTTCTGGCTCAGGTCCTTTGTTGTCGCTTCGATTATCAAATCTATTGTTGTCATTGTTTGCATTGAAGAAATCTGGGAACTCTGCTGCGGTAATTTGCTCAAAATCATCGCCACTATCAAAAACAAGATTTCCTGCACTATCAAAAATAGAAAAGGAGCGTCCACCAAAAGTATAAATCGCATCAAAGTCGCCATCATTATCTGTATCTCCAATCGTATTGGTAATGTTCAGTCTTGCAATACCCTCGTCGCTTTGCAGAAGCGCAGCATTTGGAAAAGCAGTTGGATCAAGATCAACGTCTTCCACGTCTTCCTCTTCCTCAAAGCCATCATATTCTCTTGCATCGCCTTCGTTGGCCGTTACAATATACGTTTCGCCACCCACCGCATAAGTCGCAATTGCATCGGGTTGATACATCCCGAAAATTGGCCAATTCGCTATGTTAATTGCATCATCTCGATCACTTCCATCGAAGCCATTTCCTACTACATTGTGATCTTTGAAGCCCAAACCAATCAAACCTGTCGCTACGCCAGCTTCAATATCAATGACGCCAAACGCATTGTTTTCTTGCATCGCAACATAAGCTGTTTTCCCATCAGGACTAATTGCAATGTATTCTGGCTCAAGATCTTGTGCAACGCTTGCGCCAGGTCCAAAAATACGAACGCTTTCATCCAAAGCCGCATCGTTAAAAGCACTAAAGTCAACCGTAGTAACTGAACCACTTCGATCAATAATAGAAACCGTTCCCATTGGATCAATATCATAATCATCGTTTGGCTCGCCTTCGTTGGCAACTAAAACTTTTTTGCCGTCAGGTGTAAAAGTCAACATATCGGGAAGCGCACCAACTTCCACACTACCAATAAAATTGCCATCAATGTCAAACACTACGACTGAACCTGCATCGGTTGTTTCTTCTGCTTCCGAAGCAACTGCGACCAAGCCATTTCGAGTAGTCACATCGTTTACACCGCCGCCAAAAGGAGACATATCAATGGTGAATATTTCCGTCGGATTGTTTGGGGCAGAAATATCCAAAGCAATAACCGAATTGTCATCTGAATTGGTGAAAAATAAACGTTGGGTAGCGGCATCATAAGTTACCGTTTCTGCTGCACCTTCATCAAAAATATCGGTCTCGAAAGTACCGATTGGGTTCAAACTGACCTGTGCAGTGAGTGATAAACTAACTAAAGCGCATAAAAGCAATAGCGTAAAATTCTTTCTCATTTGTGCTAGTATTTTTTATCTTTTTTAAAATGAATACAAGTTAGGATTGGGTAATTTCCAGCATTATCATTCAAAAAATAAATGAGTAGAAAATCCCGATAGTGGAATCATCGGACTAACTAATCGTTTCGCGCTAAATGAGGCAGTTACCCTTTGAGTCTTAATGTAGAAAATCTGTAATCGGTGAGTAGAGCAGTAAAGATAAAAAGAGAAGGAAAAAATATTATTATGTTAATTCAAAGATGATGTAGAATTAAATTTGAGTTAACATAAGAGTGCTTTAAATACGGGAATGTTTCTTCTTGCAATCTCTTCTATCAGACATAAATACTTCTTGCAGCATTAGAAATTTTTAATCCTCTACCTTTTTCAACCCTACTTTTCTCTGCCCTATCCATCTTTTTCTCTGATTCACTGACTCTAAATTGAACGGTAGTCCAATACCCACCACATTTGCATTGTAATTAATGCTATTCGATAGCAAAACATAATCAATTACAATGCAAAAGATTATTTCAATTAAATACACTCTAATAACGACTTTGCTGAGCATTCTTCTCATTAGTTGTGGAAATGAAAGTCAGTCAAAAGAGCAAGAAGCATCTTTGACTGGGAAAGCAATATCAACCTCTACACCAACAATGAACATTCCAGAGGTGAAAGTAATGGAAATCCAAAACGAAAATATTGCTAATATCATCACGCTAACGGGACGCCTACAAGCCTCCCGTGAGATTTCAGTAGTTTCGGAAGTACAAGGCAAAATTTTACCACAACGAAAAGAGCTTGACAAAGGCGTGGTCTTCAAAAAAGGAGAGACTTTGCTTAGCATCGAACGCACGCAAACCGATTTGTCGTTGTATGCAATGCGCGCTAAATTTTTGAGTCAAGTTATGAATTTACTTTCTGATTTAGAGTCAGATCATCCCGAAGCGTTTCCAAAATGGAAAACTTATGCAGATAGCTTCGATCATAAAAAAATATTACCTGAACTCCCTGCTTTCACTAGCGAACGTGAAAAGTATTTATTCAATTTACACAATATTCCAGGACAGTATTTGGACATCAAAACGCAAGAAGATCGTTTGTCTAAATACCATATCAAAGCTCCATTTTCGGGCATTATTACGCAATCGAATGTAGATTATGGAGACATCATATCGCCAGGTGCACCACTCGCCACTTTGCTTGGAACATCAGTTTATGAGTACGAAGCTGCGGTGAATGAAGAAGATATAGCTTATCTAAAAATAGGCAATACCGTTACGCTTCAAAATACAAATACGGGCAAAAACTACGAAGGACGCATTTTGCGAACAGGTGGCATTATAGATGCAAATACGCAAACCATTCCGATTTATATTTCGGTATCTGGCAGGGATTTGAAGCAAGGCATGTACTTAGAAGGTGAAGTAAAAGGCAAATCCTTTGAGCAAGTCGCAGCCATACCGAGCAATCTCATTACGCGCAACAATGAAGTCTATCTAGTAAAAGAGGATGCTATTGAATTGCTGCCTGTTGAACGTGTGGGTAGTGCAGCAGGCAAAACCTTGGTACGCGGCATTCCCGATGGCAGCTTAATGGTTAATCAAACCATTTCTACCAGTACTTTACGTGCTAAAATCAAGCCGATTCTAACAAAAAATACACAACGCATTACACTTCGATAAGCAATACAATATTATGGAGAAAATCAGTTTTAGTGCTTTGTCAATAGTGGGATAGTAATTAATATCCAAACCCCAGCGGGGTGAATTATGGGTAGAAACTTTTAATAAGCCTCTTCTAAGCACCGTAGGTGCGTACTATAGCTCGTACCTACGGCACTTGAAATAGTTCAAATTTGTATCAGCTACCCATAGTTCATCTTTACGGGATTTTTCCACTAAATCTAAATTCATTTTAGCACTAAACAAGTCAAACAAACAGCAATGAAAAATATCGTTTCCTTTTTTATTAAATACCACGTCGTGGTGAATCTGACGCTCTTGGTGATGGTGGCAGTGGGATTGTTAGGACTAAGCAATGTGCGTTTTAGCCTATTTCCACCTGAAGAAGTAAAGTTTTTGAGTGTGGATGTGCGCTATCCTGGCGCATCGCCTTTGGAAGTGGAAGAAGGCATCACCAATAAAATTGAGCAAGAATTGGTCGGCATTACGGGCATCAAACGCGTGACTTCTTCTTCCGAGGAAAATACCGCTAATGTTCGTGTAGAGCTGACTTCCAATGCTGAACCTGACGTTGTTTTGGATGATGTGAAAACGGCAGTGCAATCCATCAATTCCTTTCCTGATAAAATAGAAGAACCCATCATTCAAAAGGAAGAAATTCTGAATTTGGCAGTCACGATTGGTATTAGTAGTTCCGAGCTTCCACTAACGGCACTGAAAGACATAGCAGAGGATATAGAACGCGATTTTCTGGCAGAAAAAGGCATCTCAAAGGTGTTTCTATTGGGTATTCCAGATGAAGAAATAGAAATTAGTGTTCGCGAAACCGATTTGAAAAAGTACAACCTCAGCATCAACGATGTCAATCGTGCCGTAGCGCAATCCAACATCAAATCGTCGGGCGGAACAATCAAGGCAAACAACGAAGATATTCTCATTCGAGCATCAGCTAAAGCATATTATGCAGCAGGTTTGATGGACTTGATCATTAAGGCGAGCCCAAGCGGGCAAATCGTTCGTTTGAACGATGTGGCAAGCATACAAAACCAATTTGCGGATGTTCCAAATGATCGCTACATCAATGGCGAGCGAGGCGTGACTATCAATGTGTTTTCGACCAATGAAGAAGACATTTTGCAAGTTGCTAAGTTTTCAAAAAATTACATTGAAGACTTTAATGCTGAAAATACAAGCGTACAAGCTGCATTGGTCAATGATCTCACTGTTGGACTGAATCAGCAATTGAGAACTTTGGTTGGAAGTGGTTGGCAAGGCATTCTTTTGGTGCTTTTGATGCTCTCTATTTTCCTGAATTGGCGCGTAGCGATGTGGGTCGCACTAGGCATCCCTGTGTCTTTGATTGCTATGTTTTTCCTAATGAATCTTTTTGGCGTCACCATTAATATTCTATCCGTTTTTGGATGTATTTTGGTGCTAGGAATTTTGGTAGATGATGGAGTTGTGGTTGCCGAGAATATCTATCAACACGCTCAAAAGGGAAAGACTATCTACAAAGCCGCTCTGGATGGAACGATGGAAGTTTTACCTTCTGTATTATCTTCCTTATTAACTACCATCACGGTTTTTTCGCTTTTCTTTTTCATTGATGGCAAACTAGGTGAATATTTTGGTGATTTGGCATTCGTCATCATTGTCACACTTTCTGTCTCTATCATTGAATGCTTCCTTTTGTTGCCTGCTCATTTGGCACATTCTAAAGCAGTGGGCGCAGAGCGAAAAGTCCCCCGCTTCGAGCGATTCATCAATCAGGCTTTTGAGTCATTGCGCCACTACGTCTATCGTCCAATTTTCAATTTTTCTGTACGTTTTCCAATCTTCGTTTTCCTCATTGCTTTAGGAATGTTAGGTACAACGGTTTGGATTATCGCTTCGGGCAATGCGCAAACCACTTTTTTTCCAAATATTGATCGCGATAACATCACCGCAGAAATAAAGCTGCCACCTAGTACTAATAGCGAAGTGACGAATGCAAAATTGATTCAAATAGAAGAGGCTGTTTATCGAGTGGATGAAAGATTAAGAGAACAACGAGGCAAGGACGAAGCAGTGGTGTTGAGTACAGAACGAGCCTTGGGTCCAGGTGCGCACAGAGGCGTGGTGAACGTAACTTTATTGGAAGGAGAAAGTAGAGGAATCAAGGCATTCGATATTGGCGAAATGATTCGAGCGGAAGTAGGAATGATAGCTGAGGCAGAGGAATTTACGATGTTTTTGGCGAATGCGTTTGGGAAACCCATTTCCATTTCACTGACGCATAAAGATGATGACTTGGTAGAAATTCGGGAAGTTAAAGGACGAATTGTTGAAGCACTTAAAGCAGAAAAGCGCATTAAAGATGTCACGAATAATGATGAATTGGGTGTGAAAGAACTAGCAATCTCTCTCAAAACTAAAGGCGAATTGCTTGGCTTAAATCTCTTGGACGTCATCAACCAAGTACGGGCGGGCTACTTTGGTTCCGAAGTGCAGCGTTTGCAGCGCGGTACGGATGAAGTCAAAGTATGGATTCGCTACGCAGAAAATGCGCGTTCCAATGTAGAACAATTAGCAGATATGGAAATTCGTACGCGTTCAGGGCAGCGTTTTCCGCTATCAGAAATCGCTAATATTCAACAAGAAGAAGGCGTAAAAGTCATCAATCATTCCGATATGCGTCGCCAGATTTTAGTAGAAGCTGACATTGCTGCTCTGGATGTTTCTGTTCCAGGTCTGCAGTCCGATTTGGCAGTGAACCTCCTTGAGCCATTGATGACAGAATATCCGAAAATGAGCTATAAATACGAAGGACAAAGCGAAGAAGCGGAAAAAATGCAGGCTTCTATTAAAGTGGCAGGGCCACTTATTCTAATCGTCATGCTATCGCTGGTAGTATTCACCTTTCGCTCTTTTGGACAAATGGGATTGGTGTTTTTCTTGACGCCATTCTTGCTCTTCGGCGTAACAATTGGACATATGCTACACAGTACGCCGCTCTCCATTTTTTCAGCACTTGGCACATTCGCGCTCATCGGAGTGATGATTAACAATGCCTTGGTTCTTGTGAGTAGTTTCAATCAGCAATTACAAACGGGTTTGAGTTTCAAAGAAGCATTAAAAGAAGCTGCATTCAGTCGCTTCCGTCCCATTATTTTAACGACCATCACCACAGTAGCAGGACTCGTTCCTCTGATTGTTAGCCAAGGCATCGGTGCGCAGTTTTTGAAACCAACTTCGCTGTCCATCGCCTATGGCTTGATTTTTGGTACGTTTCTGACGCTTTCTTTCTTACCCTCATTGCTAGTTCTTTCTAACGAAGCCAATCAATTGCTTTATCGAATCCGTCGTCGCCAACGTCCAACGCCCGAGCAAGTAGAACCTGCGGTGAAGGAATTGGAGGTGCATTTTTAGAGAAACAAAGGACACAAAAATTTGATAATCGAATTTTATACAACCATCTGATATTCAGATTATTATAAATTAAAAAATCAGCCGCAGCAATTTTTAATTTAGTCTAAAATATCACTTGATGACATGGCCAACTAGAGCTTTTATCAACCCCACATAAGTCTAAAACCCTTAGTTCCAAAGCCTCGTAGAGGCGAACTATGGGTAAAATTATCCAATTTTTTGATCTAAGCGCCGATAGCTATCGGCGTAGGTGCGAACTGTAAGGTCGTCATAGTACGTACCTACGGCACTTGATAATATTTTCAGCATTTTT
>JBCDFY010000196.1:0-13834 GCA_039176995.1 Bacteroidota bacterium | reverse complement strand
TCCACTAATACGCCGAATTGCGCTATCTTTGTCAATAGCGAGCTTGGTTTTGTTATTTGCATTTTTCAAAAAAGCAAAATTTTTGCTTTCCAAGCTCGTTGTTTTTTTCATATATGTCTTTTCGAGTGTTCACGAGTAAAGTGAAGCCCCTCATATTATCTTTACACCAAACAAAACCTAAATCTTACCTTATGCTTCCTTCAAGACAAGCACGACTTTTACTCTTATTGAGCTTTTCAGCTGCTTTTTTAATCAACTGCCAACCCACTGCTCAAAACGAAAGCACCACAAAAATGAAAGACCCTAATCTAAGCTTTGATTTAAACAAAGCCAATTACCTTTATACCTTTGCGTATCATTGTATTGATCAAGAATATCCCAACAAGCTTGGGCAAGTACTAGGAGATAGTAGCTATTTGGCAACTCCAAAGACTCTGCATCCTGCGTTCTATGGCTGTTTCGATTGGCATTCTGCGGTGCATGGACATTGGACATTGGTTAATCTACTACGCTTGTTTCCTGAATTTGAGCATCGAGCAGCGATTTTAGAAAAATTACAACGGAATATTACTGCCGAAAATATTCAACAGGAAGTTGCTTATTTTCAAGATGAGCACAACAAAAACTACGAGCGCACCTATGGCTGGGCGTGGTTGCTGAAACTGGATGAAGCGCTACGAGAGTGGGATACTCTTGAAGCGAAAGCTATGCAAGAAAATCTTGCTCCTTTGACGGATTTGCTTGCCAATAAGTTTGTAGATTTTTTGGATAAACTCAACTACCCGATTCGCGTTGGAGAACATACGAATACGGCTTTTGGAATGTCCTTTGCTTATGATTTTGCGGCGAAATATCATCCTACGCTAAAGGCAAAAATAGAAGAAAAAGCAAGGCAATATTACCTCGAAGATGCGCAATGTCCGATGACTTGGGAACCCAGTGGATTTGATTTTCTTTCTCCTTGTTTGCAGGAAGCATCTCTAATGCAAAAAGTATTGCCCAAAGCAGAATTTAAAATTTGGCTACAACAATTTTTGCCTAATTTTGAGCAAGCGCCTTCGATTTACTTGCAACCAGCAATTGTAACCGACAAAAGCGACGGTAAATTAGCTCATTTGGATGGTTTGAATTTCAGTAGAGCATGGTGCTTGTATGAAATGGGAAAAGGCTTGGAGAACGATGCCATGCAAGCACTCGCCAAGGAGCATTTTGAGTTCAGTTATGACAAAATGGACGCTGGCGAATATGCAGGTTCACATTGGTTGGCTTCTTTTGCTGCTTATGCCCTTTTAAAGGGAGGAAAATAGTAAGTAATATACCCTAAAAAAGGTGATAATAAACTTGGTAAGTTTATTTTTACCAAGAACCTCACTATCAGATTTTTAGTAGAATCTTCATGAGTTAAACTTGCCAAGTTTTGATCTCATTATTTGAGGTAACCTACTTATTTCAGATGAATTGCAGAAAATCTGAATATGCTCCCACCTTGCTGTGTAGTCAATTCTTCAAAAAAGAAGTTCGATGATAAGTGCTCCCAACTTGAATTTCGAGGAAATAATAACCTTTGGGCAAGTGACTAATAGTGATAGAATGATCACTGACATTCAAGGAGTGGAGAAGCTGACCAGTTACTGAAAAGATACGAGCAGAAGCATTTTCCCGATTTGGAATGCCTCTTAGGATTAAGTGTTCTTGACTTGGATTAGGAAAGACTTCGAGAGGGGCGTCAATTTTAAAAGAAAGTGCTATTACTTCGCTGTAGCTCAAACTGCCATCGAAATCTTTTTGACACAATCGGTAATAAGTAACTCCTGCTGAAGGATTGGAGTCGGTGTATTGATAATGACTTGCTGATAATTTATTGCCATGTCCTTCGATAAAGTCTAACTGTTGCCATTTTGAGGCATCAAATTCAGAAGAACGTTCTATAAAAAATCCCTCGTTTTCTATCTCACTGGCGGTCTCCCAAAACAAAGTAATCCGTTCCTTCTCGACTTTTCCTTTAAAATACATCAGTTCTACAGGCAAGGGTACTTGAGCATCTTGGAAAACAGTAATTCCATCATCTTCGTCTCCCGTGGCATAAACAAATTGATGATCTCTACTTATGGTCATTCCTTCTGGATCGTTCAGTAAGCTCACACCGCCGACTCCGTCTACTTCAGCTTCTATAAAAGTCAATAAACCTGTTGTGGCGTCTCGCTCGAAGGTTACTAGGCTCCTTCCTACACCTGTCGCAACGTATAAGCGATTATTAGTCGCATAGAGGACTTGCGGCCCATCCAAAGTACTGACCATATTACCCGAAGCATCTAGGGTATTGTTTTCCAAACTTTGTAGAAAAGTAAGAATTCCTGTCGTTTGATTTCTACTAAAAACGGCTATTCCATCATTAGAAAAGGCAGTAACATATAGAAAAGCTCCGTCTGGAGAGAGCCCTAGGTTATTAGAACCAAATAAGGCATTCCCAATCGGATTCCCTGCTTGATCTGTACCACTTTGAGATACGACATCTACAAAAGTTAGTACGCCTGTCGCTAGATCGCGGCTGAATAAACTAATCGAAGCTTCAAAACTACTTGCGACATAGACAAATTTATTATCTGCACTCACCTGTACGCCATAAGGTTTACGAATTTTATTGATACTATTTCCTGCCTGATCGGTACTATTATCAATTAAAGATTCTACGAAGGTCAATTTTCCTGTCATTGCATTCCTGCTGAAAACAGTAATAGAACCCGTATTACTTCCTCTAGACGCAACATAAACGCTTTTTCCATCAGGGCTAATTCCTATATTAACTGGCTCATCAAAGTTCGGGACAAAAGCACCACCCAGAGCTTCTACAAAAGTCAGAATACCTGTGCTTATATTTCTGGAGAAAACAGTGATATTATCTCCTAGACCTACTACGTACAAGTGCTTTCCATCTTCACTCACGCTTAAATTGATTGCGCCAAATAGCCCCGATATTGAATTTCCCGCTTGGTCACTACCATTGGCAAAAAGTGACTCCACAAAAGCAAGTTGACCAGTTGTCAAATCCCGCTCGAAAACAACCACAGAATTATCATCAATACAAGCATTGTAGAGAAATCTATCGTCAGGACTGGTCACTAGACCATAAGGACGGTCTAAGCGAGTAATGGTATTATTTTGATAGTCTTTTCCTCCATTTTGGATCTCTTCTACGAAATCAACTTGAGCACTAAGTTGGACTATGTGAAGTATCAAAAATGGTATAAAAACAGCTGTTTTCATAAGTTGCCATTGAGTGTAAAAAAAGCTGTAATGCGGCGTGGGGAAGTTATTGATTATCAAAGATACAAAGAAGCACGTAAAAATGACTATCTTTTGTGTGCTTCTTCGCATCTGTTGATGCCCTATTTTTGATTTTTATCGATCCGTTTTTTGTTGTGAAAATATTATTAGTACTATCCTACCAACTCCAAAAACGCCTCTTCCGTCAATATTTCCACCGTCCCTAATGCTTGTGCCTTTTTCAATTTAGAACCTGCTTTTTCACCGACCACCAAAATGTTCAACTTAGAGCTCACTGCACTCACATTTCTAGCACCAGCCGCTTCTGCTTTTTCTTGCGCTGCTTTGCGACTCATCTGTTGAAGTGAACCTGTGAACAAAATGGTCTTCCCAATTAATGGAGCATCTACATTCACTACTTTTGGTCGATCGTCCTCGGTCTGATTTAAATTGACACCAAGCGATTCCATCTCCTTCAAGAGTTCAATATTTTTCTCTTCTTTAAAGAAGGCAATAACATTTTTAGCGACAATTGGTCCAATGTCTTTGATGTGCGTAAAATCCTCTTCTGTCCATTTTTGCAAATCCAAGACGTGTTCAATTTCTGCGCCAATCAATTTGGATGCCTTCTTGCCCAAATGATGCACACTCAAGCTATGCAACAAACGATGGATTGGATTCTTTTTAGCTTTTTCAATTGCTTTTTTTAGTTTTTCTGCTGATCTTCTTCCAAACCCTTCTAATTGTTCAATTTGCTCATAATCAAGCTGATAGATGTCAGCTAGGCTATTCAACCAACCTAACTGATGGAAGCGACGAATGTAGGATTCCCCAAAACCATCAATGTCCATTGCAACTTTAGAAACATGGTGAATCATGCGTTGAAGAACCTGTGCTTCGCATTCATAATTGTTGCATCGCCAAGCTGCTTCGCTTTCCTCTTTTACTAAACGGGTAGCACAAACAGGACAATTTGTGGGAAACTCAATTGGCACTTCTGTACCATCGCGCAAATCTTCCATGGATTTGACGATGTAAGGAATCACATCACCCGCGCGTTCCACCAAAACGGTATCGCCCAAACGCAGGTCTTTGCTTTTGATAAATTCTTCATTATGTAAGGAAATCGAAGAAACCGTTACACCCGCCAAGGGTACAGGTTCAATCTTTGCCACGGGCGTAATCGAACCAATTTTTCCAACTTGATATTCGACATTCAACAACTTGCTCGTCGATTGCTTGGCCTTGAATTTAAAAGCAATCGCCCAACGCGGATGATGACTCGTATAGCCGACTTGCTTTTGTAAATCCAAGTTGTTCACTTTCACCACCATGCCATCAATTTCGTATTCGTATTGCTCTCTTTTGCGCTCCCAATCCAAACAAAACTGAACTACTTCTACTATGTTTTTACAAACCTTTCGCTCCTTATTTTTTCTTGGTACTTTAAAGCCCAAACCTTCCAATAAGGCAATGCTCTCTTCATGACTCGACAAACGATCCAGAACATTTTCACCTTGTTCATCAATAGCATAACCCAGCTGATAAATGAACGCATCCATTTGCCGCTTCGCACTTTCGCGCGGGTCTTTCATCCGCAAACCGCCCGTCGCCGCATTTCTTGGATTAGCGAATAGACTCAAGCCTTCCACAGCTCGTTTTTCATTCACTTTTTTGAACAAATCTTTACGAATCAAAACCTCGCCCCGCAATTCTACTTTTTGAAAATCTTTGCTTGAAAAAGCGGCTTTCAAAGGAATCGAAGGCATCACACGCGCATTGGGTGTCATTTCCTCACCTTGTCTACCATTGCCGCGCGTTGCCCCTCTTGTCAAGTAATCGTTCTCATAAACCAAAGCAATACTTCCACCATCAAATTTGGGTTCGACGATGTATTCGATGTCTTGCTCCGCAGGCAAATTCGCTACTTTTTTTACTTGTTCATCCCATTCTTTCAAATCTTCCGCATTGTAGGAATTGGCAAGCGAAAGCATGGGTGTCAAGTGTTCTACGCTCAAAAATTCGGAGATCAAATCATTGGAAACGCGCTGCGTTGGAGAATCGGGTGTGATTAATGCTGGATTTTTTGCCTCCAGTGCTTCCAGCTTTTTGTAGAGTTGGTCGTACTCAAAATCACTCAAAACAGGATCGTTCATAATGTAGTAACGCCATTCGTGGTATTTGAGCAAGTCACGTAGTTGCTCAACTTGTGCGATTGGCACTTCTGCTTTTAGGAAGTCTTTGGAGGTCTTGTAAAAGGTTTGTTGTTGAGTATTTGAGTACATTTATTAGATTTTCAACCTACTAATCTGATAGGATGGTATTTTTATTTGATTCATGCCCAACAAATATATCATTTTGGCATCAATTCTTATTTGCCAAACCCTATTAATCTGTACAAACGAAGATTCCGCCTCAATAAAAGGAGAACTCAACTTTAACGTTTGAGTGCAAAAATTTTGCATCGAACAGGCACATATTTGTCTCATCAAGGAATGATTCCTATCTGAGGATTTTCCATCCTTTCCTAGTTTTAAAATTTTGCGCAGAATTTTAGATAAATGGGATGGATATAGATTTTTAAACTGCTAAAAAATCAGTGGCAGTTATAATTATTAAAAACAAAGATAGCTATTCACTTTTTGTACTGTAATCTTGCCTGAAGGTATTGAAAAACACAAAAGATATGGCCTGTTACAGATACAAGATGAAAGAGTTACACTAACCGATTAAAGTTATGAGATTAATTATTTTTTTGTTGTTTACAGCTACAGTTCTATTGTTTACGTCTTGTAATGACACATCAGATATTCAAGGTCAGGATATTCAAAATATTGATGTAGAAAGTGTCAAAGAAGGTACTAATGAAAATTATCAAAGCCTAATCACTGATGAGATGTTCGATGAACTGATAACGGAAGCCTACGAAACTTTTGAAAACAATTCATTTGATAGTTTTGTTTCTAGTGAGTTAGAAGGATTACTTGAAAAGTCAACATTGACAACCCAAGAGGAGATTAGGATGGAAGAGTTAATAGATGAGACGGTAAGTAACATTCTTGATGAAAGTCAAGATCTTGAAACAACCTTCAATTCTGTAATTAATTTAAATCTTAGTTATGAGGAATTGAGAGATAAACTTTTAGAAGCTGAGGTAGACATAGAGTCAAGAGGTTGCTGGATATGTAATGAAAAAGCATGTATTACTTCTGCTGGGGTAACAGCTCATGGAGTATCTAATAGTAATCCTGTTACCTTCTTAGGAGGCTTAATAGGTATTGCAATACATTGTGAGTAGTACGTAATTAGATAATATAGATTATGAAAATCAAGGTTTCAAATATTTTTGTTCTTACTGGAATTAGCATTTGGGTTTTACTTATTGGATATAGTTTAATGATGAGCGTCGGCTTGTTGCCGCATAAAAATGACATAAGTGTAAGACCCATTTTATTTACTTATGCGTTCTTGTCCGTGGTGCTTTCGCTATCATTCTTTATTTTCATGAAAAGATCTAATTACTTTAGTAATTGGATAAAATGATAAGTATTTCTTTTGGCAAAGAATTGTACCCAAAGTTAAGTAAAGACATTCATACATTTAACTTTGATAATCACCTTGCTGTATGATTTTATTGATTATAGTGAATTGTGTCGAATTTGAAAGAAAATATTGGTATCTGTCAATTGACTGATTCTTTTTTTCATCTAACAAAAGAGAAGCAAGACACTATAATCAATATCAAAATGTTAATATAACCTCTTGTGCTAGTTAAAAAACAAGTTCTTTGATATGAAGTAAAGGTTCACCAGAGATGGAGTTGAAGAAAACTGCTAAAGTCAATCCTGTTAGTTTGGCAATAATTCGATTAGTCAATCCCCATTTGCTTTTTGCTCTGGTATATTGGATATTGAATTGCTCACATAAAATGCTATTGGTGGTTTCGATAATCTTTCGATATTTGGCTAAAAACCATTGCTCACTTGGAGTCAAATTATTTTTCTGATTGTCTCTGGGTGGAATGATAAGTTTGAAGTTTTCAGGGTTTTGTAGTCTTTTTTCAAGTCCAATATATCCTTTGTCAAATCCTATTCCAATTTTTTGACGGTAAGTTTCAATCAAATCAGGTGCAACAGCAACATCATGATGCGCTGCTGGTGCAAGTACATAATGTACGGGTATTCCCTGCGAGGTAACAAGCAAATGAAGTTTGAAACCATAGATTTTCATTTTTTTGCTTGCACAAATGCCATATAGCAGCGAATTATCTACCTCAAATTCTTCACAAAATCTCATGTTGCGGCTTGCTCTGACCCGAAGACAAACTGGCAAAGGCATACTATCCATCAAATGCCAGTGTTCAAAATAAAGACCTAATTTTTCCACCAAAACTTGTCGTAGAACCTCCGTCAATTGTTGTAAATCTTTACTCCGACGGTGGTATCTAGAACGGCTAATTAGCTTAGGAAATAAGGGTAGAAGATTTTTACTGACAAAGCGATGCCATCCTTTTTCTGAATCTGTAACCATCTGCCCCACAACGTTTAAAGTGATTATTTCAATATCTGAAAACGTAGGGGTAGTACCAGGACGGGAAACTAAATGCTTGATTGGTTGATAAATTTCATCCAAATAATAGAAGCAAACGGTGAGGAATGTTTCTAAATCTGATTCTTTTAGATTAATTTCAAGTGTTTTTTCTTTCATGGTTGTCTCATTTTTTGAATTCGCATTCTTGAGATAACCATTTTTTATCAACCTAGCTTCATTTCAATGAACTAATTTCAACTAGCACAATCGGTTAATATAGCATTTTGATATAGGTTTCATCACTTCACTTCTGTTGTCCAATTATATTACCATCTTCCTTATAGACCACACCTTCCTTCATCACAAAAGAAACCTCCAACAAAGTCTCTATTTTTTCAATTGGATTATCCTCTACCGCAATAATATCTGCCAATTTCCCAGCTTCAATCGTTCCTAATTGATCGCTTACCCCTAGCAATTCTGCCGTAGTAACGGTTGCAGAAAGAATAGCTTCCATCGGTGGCATTCCTGCTTCTGTCATGAATACAAATTCCTTAGCATTCTCACCATGGGGAGAAACGCCACTGTCTGTCCCAAATGCAATTTTTACACCTGCTTTATGGGCTTTGCCGAAAGTTTCTTGAATTTTTGGGCCAATCGCTAGTGCTTTCGGGACAATGATGGCAGGATAGAAACCGCGCTGTTTTGCCTTTTCTGCCACGTATTTACCCGCAGAAATGGTCGGTACATAATACGTTCCTTTTTCTTTCATCAAACTCATAATCTCCTCATCCATCAACGTCCCATGCTCAATACTCGTGATACCTGCCAACACTGCTCTTTTCATGCCTTCCACGCCATGTGCATGAGCAGCAGTGTGCATTCCATATTCTTTCGCAGTTTCGACGATGCCTTTCAATTCTTCCATTGTGAATTGCGGACCAGAGCCATCCTTTGCTACACTCAAAACACCACCCGTTGCTGTGATTTTAATCAAATCCGCGCCATTTTTATAACGCTGTCGCACGGCTTTTCTAGCGTCTGCTTCGCTATTGATGACCCCTTCTTTTGGTCCAGGATCACCCATCAAATCGCTGCGAAAACCATTAGTTGGGTCGGCATGTCCACCAGTAGTTCCAATCGCCTTTTCTACTGTGAAAATCCGCGGGCCTGCCACATAACCTTTGGCAATTGCATTGCGCAGCGAAACATTTACACCTGAACCGCCCAAATCCCTCACCGTCGTAAAGCCCGCCATCAAAGTGCGCTGGGCATAAATCGTCGAACGAAGTGCATAATCGGCATCGTTCATTCGGAAATTTTCTTCGTATCGTTTTGGACCAGATTCTCCTTCAATATGAACGTGCATATCCATCAAACCTGGCAGAACCGTTTTGTCTTGTAAATTCACTCTCTTTGTACCTTTCGGAACAATACTATATCCTTTTTCTACGGCTTTGATGACTTTGCCTTCTACAATGATAGTCATCTGTTCTTGTACACTTTCATCCGTACAGTCAATCAATTTTCCACAGTGGAGATAAGTCGTTTGTGCAAAA
This sequence comes from Bacteroidota bacterium, assembly GCA_039176995.1. Classification (GTDB taxonomy): domain Bacteria; phylum Bacteroidota; class Bacteroidia; order Chitinophagales; family Saprospiraceae; genus JAAUTG01. The sequence continues at coordinate 4,481 of JBCDFY010000196.1, read as the reverse complement.
AGCCCAAAACTCAGGAATAAGAGAGGGAGTGTGTGTAGTTGCTTCATGATTTCGTTTTGTAATTTTTCATTGTAATGTACCGCAAGGCGGCTCTGCAAAGTAACATAAAGATTCTGGTACGGATGACATAAATACAGGAACACATTTATCTGTACCACTACATCGTAACTTTTGCAGTAAGATATCCGCCCTACAATAGATAGGTGTTAACAACAGGACATCGCTTAGGAGAAGAATACGCTCATCAATATTTTGCGATTGGCTTAGAATTTGATAAAGGGAATTACTTAGCCTACAAAGTAGAAGGAGGCTATCTTAAAGCCATGTGGAATTCTGTACTTGGGAAAAAATACGACAACTTCAAGTTGACGAGTAACTTTATTGAGTCAGGTCATACGTTATTAGACACACTAGGTGATAGCGATGCTTACGCCATCATTTTCGATAAAAAATCAAGTGCCTTCAATCGAAACGCTAAATTTCATTCAATGGGAGCCACAGTTTGTTAAGGAGATGATTGCTTCGCTAAATTCAATATTGTTGATTCATTTGATGCTTGTATTTGGGTTAAAAGTGTCACTCCAATTACTAGACTACTAGATTGATTTCTAAGTTAATCTTATTTTCTTCAATTAATAATACACAATAACATCCTCCGCCTTCTTCCTTTCCAAAACTGGCACTCGCGCATCTTCTGCTGGATAACCTACTGGAATCAGCAAAAACGGACGTTCATTAATAGGGCGCTTCAATAATTTCTGCAAGAAGCCCATTGGACTTGGCGTATGCGTCAAAGAAACCAAACCCGCTTGATGAATCGCGGTCAACAAGAACCCAGAAGCAATGCCAACTGATTCATTTACATAATAATTCTTCTGCTTCTTGCCTTCTTCATCCAAATCATAGGCTTTCTTAAAAACAATAATCAACCAAGGTGCAATCTCCAAGAAAGGCTTATGCCAATCCGTATCGAAAGGCTCTAAATCTTTCAGCCACTCTTCCGACATTCTACCGTTATAACTAAGGTATTCCTCTTCCTCCGCCGCTTCTCGAATGGCTTTTTTGACCTCAGGATCGCTTACTACACAAAACGTCCAAGGCTGTTTGTGCGCGCCCGAAGGTGCAGAAGAAGCCGTCATAATGATGTGTTCGATCACTTCCTTTGGCACAGGACGATCGGAAAACTGCCGCAACGAACGACGCTGATCCATGTATTCGTAAAAGTCCTTGCTGCGCGTTACGGTTTCCTCCGTTGAGAATTTTTGGGTAGGATAAGGTTGAAATGCTTTTGATGTCAATTTATATAGTTTTTACAATCAAAAGACTCAAGAAGAATACATCACTCAAAATTGAGATAATCCGTCGCTGAAATTCGCAAAAAGTTTTTTCAAAAGGTGAAAAACTTTTTGCTAGGGGATTTGAAGGGAGAGAAGCGTTAAGAATCGACAATTTTTAACGCTTCTCTCCCTTCAAATCCCCTTGGAGCAATCAAAAAATCCCCCTTGAAAGATTTTTTGATTGCGACTTCACGTATTTCTATTATGTAGCCTGTTGAGTCAAATAATCAAGTTTGGCGCAAAAAAAACGCTTTTTCAGATATTAATTTGTCATAAAGATGAACAAATTGCAAATAATTTCAACAAAAAGATTGTTTGGTGAAGTTCTGAAAAGCTATCCATATATTTTGCTAACATCTACTTAATAAAAAGGAAATAGCTGAAAGTTTGGCAACACCTAATTCTCTGACGAACGAGTTGTTCTAATTGCTTCTAAGTCAAGGAAAAAAAGATAAAATAGGTTTCTTCAAACAAAGAGGAATACGTAACTTCGCGCCGATTTTTAGAGCAGTGTGTAAGCAAACTGAAATGCTTGCACTAAGATAAGGAACATATGATTTCTAAATATTCTCGCATTTTTTTACTCTTCTTATTGTTTGCTGCACCGATCTTTGTGTTGGCACAAGATCATGGTCACGACCACGATGATCATAGCGACCAAGACCACAGCGAACATACACAAGAAGCACATGGCGAAAACCATTCTCATGAAGGAGATCACCATGCAGGTTGCGGATGTGACCATCATGCAGAAGAGAAAGAATACAACCCAACTCCTGATGCGTTTCACCACATCGCAGATGCGAATGCTTACCATGTGGTAGGTGATATTTATGTTCCACTTCCTTGTATGCTCTACGCTCCCGAATCAGGTTGGACATTTATGATGTCTAACAAATTTGATTACGGTCACAATCACGGAACAGGTAAGAAGGCAATTAATGGTTATGTCCTAAACCATGGCGAAATCATGCGTGTGAGCGATTCTTCTTTCCCGATGAATGAAGAAGTAGAAATTGATTGTATTACGCATGGCGAAGGCGATAGCTATGTTGTCAATTACAAAGGAACTTGCTACGCGCTAGATTACAAATCAACCGTGGACGGCGGATTGTTTGGTGGCGGAATCACTTCTTTCTACGACTTTTCGATTACCAAAAATGTCTTCACGATGTTGTTGGCATTCTTATTGGTATTCCTGATTTTCCGCGCAGTAGCAAAAGGATACAAAGCAAGAGAAGGCAATGCACCAAAAGGTATTCAATCTTTAGTAGAACCAATTTTCTTATTTATTAGAGATGAAGTTGCCATTCCATTCTTGGGACACAAATACGAAAGATTCTTGCCTTTCTTGATGTCTATTTTCTTTTTCATCTTGGCATTGAATTTAGTTGGACAGATTCCATTTTTCCCAGGAAGTGCGAATGTAACGGGCGCATTAGCAGTAACAGGTGCATTGGCGATCATTACCTTTATATTAGTAAATATTAATGGTAATGGACACTATTGGCAACACATCTTCTGGATGCCGGGAGTTCCTGTTTTCGTAAAACCACTTTTAGCCTTCATCGAAATTTTGAGTTTATTCATCAAACCACTAACGCTGATGTTGCGTTTGGCTGCGAATATCACCGCAGGTCATATCGTAATCTTCATCTTCGTGGCTTTGATCTTTATATTTGGTAATGCTGGACAAAGCATGGTCGGCACAGGTATCGGAACTTTACTCTCAGTACCTTTGACTTTATTTATGATGACCATTGAGTTGATCGTAGCTTTTGTACAAGCATTCGTATTTACGATATTAACTGCTTCTTACATCGGAGCAGCAATCGAAGAACATCATCACTAATAATTGTTGTTGATTCGTTGAATTGTTGATTTGTTTAACAGAATAGTTCTCAAATCAACGAATAAACAAAATCAACATAATAAACAACAAATCATGACTGGTACTCTAACAGCAATTGGAATGGGATTAGCAGTAATCGGTGCTGGAATCGGCATTGGAACTGTAGGTGGAAAAGCAATGGATGCAATCGCGCGTCAGCCAGAAGCTGCAGGTGACATCCGTTCAAACATGATCTTGATGGCAGCATTCGTTGAGGGTGCGGCTTTGATCGCGATCATCTTAGGATTCATCAGCTAATCATTCCGAGAAAGAACAAGTTTTGCAGTAGTAGCGGTTGGCTGCGCTGCAAAGCTTTTTTAGCATTTAGCAATGGGCTGTTTGCTACTAGCTAAGTCCCAGATCGTCGCAGTTTGTAACTGCGATGCAGTATGCTCAAAACACCAATTAATAATATCCCAAACACCAAAAAATTAAACTTAGCATTTGTTTGCGTTGACTTTTTAGTTCAACAAATCAACAGATAAACAATTCAACAATGGATATTTTATTGCTAGAAAGATTCTCTCCATTTTTACCTGATCCAGGTCAGTTGTTGTGGACGACTTTGATTTTCATTTTGTTTTGGATCATCATTGGTCGTACAGCATTCAAGCCAATTCAGAATGCGCTGAAAAAGAGAGAGAATGACATTCAAGATGCTTTGGATGAGGCTAAACGTGCTAGAGCAGAAATGGCTAATTTGCAATCTAGAAACAAAGAGCTAGAGAACGAAGCACAAGTAGAACGCGCGAAGATCTTGAAAGAGGCAAAGGATGCTAAGGAAAGTATTCTTAAAGAGGCTAAGGATCGTGCTAATGTGGAATACAAAAAGCAATTAGAGTCTGCTAAGGAAGAAATTCAAAACCAGAAAATGGCAGCCATCACCGATTTGAAGAATCAAGTTGGAACGATGGCAATTGAGATTGCAGAGAAGGTTTTACAAAGAGAATTGGGAGATAAAACAGCTCAAGAGAAATTTGTAAACGAGTTAGTGAACGATATTAAATTAAATTAATTAGCTGTTAGCCGTCTCCGATAGTTATCGGAGTTAGCTAATAGCCAATAGCCAAAAGATGTCTTTATCAAAAGTAGCAACACGTTACGCCAAATCACTGGTTGATCTTGCTCAAGATCGTAAAGAATTGGAAAAAGTGCACGATGATGTGCTGCTGTTTCAACAAGTGGCCGAAAACAAGGATTTCAAGCTTCTGCTAAATAGTCCAATCGTGAGTATGGATAAGAAGCGTAAAATC
>JBCDFY010000195.1:0-13848 GCA_039176995.1 Bacteroidota bacterium | reverse complement strand
CTAAAATCTAAAGTTGTCAGCAGCCAAAGAATGGCAGCTTAATTTTTAAATGAACTCTACCTTTACTTTTCTCTCTCTCAAAAGCAAATCTTTCTCCTTTTCTACGTTAGTAAGAAAGTACTCGGCGGCGATTAGCTGTTGGCATTTAGCCGTTAGCTAACTAATTGCCAACGGCTAACTGCTAATAGCGAAATAAATGTTTTTCTCGTTCAACAACTTAAATCTCTCTCAGCAATGGCTCTTGTTAGTCATTGGTTGGAGTGTAGGTTGGAACAACGAAATCGCCGCGCAAAGCAATCCTTTTTCCAATCAACGCAGCCAAATTTTTTCTTTTCAAGTTGCTGATCATGAATTAGATAGCTTAACTATTCTGCCTGAATCCGTAAAGTTAATTTTGACCAATTCAGATAGTACAACAACTTCCATTTCACTCGATAGCACTTACTTTTCCATTCAAAATACTCAGCTCTCTGTTATAAAAACGGACAGCTCACTACACGCAAAATATCCGTTGCTATTAGTACAATATCGCGTTTTTCCGTTCAATTTAGGTAAGACGTACACGCATTTCGACTCCTTGAAATTTAATCTAGAAGAGCAAAGTGGTATCTTAGATTTTAGTTACAATCCATTTCAAGAAGAAGCGACAACGCTAGATTTTGGCAAATTAGATTACAATGGCAGCTTCTCCCGCGGCTTGTCTTTTGGCAATAGTCAAGACGTTGTTTTGAACTCCAATTTCAATCTGCAACTCTCAGGTGATTTGGGCGATGATATCGAAGTATTAGCGGCGATTACAGATGAAAATATTCCTTTACAACCCGAAGGTAATACGCAGCAACTACAAGAGTTTGATAAGATTTTTATTCAACTCAAAAAGCAAAATAACAAACTGATTGCAGGCGATTATGAATTGCTTCGACCGAATAGCTATTTTATGAATTACTACAAAAAATTACAAGGTGCAACGTTTAGTAATTCGACCAATTTTGGCAAAGGAAAAGTAAAAACACAAGGCAGCATTGCCGTAGCGAGAGGGCAATTTGCTCGAAACATCATTACTGCCATCGAAGGTAATCAAGGACCTTACAAATTGAATGGCTCAGAAGGCGAACGTTTCATTATTGCTTTGGCAGGAACAGAAAAAGTGTTTTGGGACGGCACACGCTTGACGCGTGGCATTGACGAAGATTACATCATTGATTACAATCGTGCAGAAGTGCGTTTTACGAACAAAAGACTGGTCACCAAAGACATCCGCATCATCGTCGAATTTGAGTATTCTGATCAGCAATATTTGACTTCGCTTTATGCTGCAAACGCAGATTACGAAAGCGAAAAATGGCAGATTTCTTTTAATCTTTTCAGTCAACAAGATGGCAGAACACCCGTGGATAGCATCTCTCTAGCGCAACAAAGGGCACTCAACGAAGCAGGTGATAATCCCAATCGTGCTGTGGTGAGTAGCATTGATTCTTTGAGCAGTTTCGACCCTTTGCGCGTACTGTACGAGTATCGTGATACAGTCGTCATGATTCGTGGTGTGCCTACCAGTTTTCAAGTGCTTTCCTATTCTACTTCACCCAACGCACGTTTGACGGCGCGCTTTTCACAGGTAGGAATGGGCAATGGAAATTATATTTTAAGCAATAATCAAGTTGCTGCAAGTGGACGCATCTTTGAATGGATTGCACCTGACCCGATGAGTGGCGCGCCAAGAGGAAATTACGAACCGATCATTCAATTACCGACTCCCAAACAGCAACAATTGTATAGCTTAAATGCGACACATCAAGTGAGTAAAAATGCAAGTATTCGCAGCGAATTGTCTTTAAGTAATAACGACCTCAACCGTTTTTCTTCTGTAGGAGACGATGATAATTTGGGCTTGGCAAGCTACACTAATTATCAGCAGTTGTTCAATTTGGGCAAAAAAGGTTGGCAAATGACCACTGATTTGAGTTACGAATGGGTGCAAGCGCGTTTTCAGGCTCTAAATCCTTATCGAAATGCGGAGTTCCGAAGAGATTGGAACATCGAAGGACAAGAGCGAAGAATGGAGCAAATTGGGCGAGGTGGTTTTCGGTTACAAAAGCAAGGTTTAGGGAGTTTAGAGTATGAGTTGAGTGGCTTTGGAAGGGATTCGATTTACGAAGGTTGGAAACATTTGGTGCAATTGGAAGTGGCAAAAAAGGGTTGGGAGATTGAAGGACAGGGCAACTTATTGACTAGCACTTCCTTGCAGGAAAAGAGCCGCTTTGCTCGACCCAAATTGCGCGTGAAGAAGACTTTTGAAAAACTCAACAATTGGCAGTTGCAATGGTACGGCGAACGTGAGAAAAATGATCGCTTTGCTTTGGAGAGTGATACGCTTTCTCCACAAAGTTTCTATTATGATTTGTATCGAACACGTCTGCAAAGTCCAAGGAGCGAAAAATTCAATACAGGTTTGCAATATTCGCAAAGATTTGACTATCAGCCTTTTGAAGATCAATTTAAGCAAATCGCCGTAGCAGATGAGGTGAATTGGAATGGCGATTGGCACGGTGGACGCGTTTCGCGTTTGAATTGGAATTTGACTTATCGAAACCTAGAGGTCAACGAAAACCGAAGCAATTTAGAGCCACAGGAAACCTATCTCGGTCGTATCCAACATCAACTCAGTGCTTGGAAAGGTACGCTGCGTTCCGGCACCACTTACGAAATTGGTTCAGGACAAGAACCTAGGATTGAGTACAACTATTTAAAAGTACAAAAAGGGGAAGGCACTTACGTTTGGATGGACTATAATCAAGATAGTATCGCACAAGTAAATGAATTTGAAATCGCCAATTTTCAGGACGTGGCAGATTACGTACGCGTCTCCATTTTTACGGACGATTTTATTCGAAGCAATCAAGTGCAGTACAATCAAAGTTTGATGATAGACCCTAAACGCTTGTGGCAGCGAAAGGAAGGCATCAAAAAAGTATTAAGCAAATTTTCCACTCAATCCAGTTGGCGCATCAATCGAAAAGTACGGGCACTAGAGCAAGTTTCTGCCTGGAATCCTGTTCAACTCAATATTGCAGATACCGCTTTGGTGGCAACCAGCTCGCTCATCCGAAATGTTCTCTTTTTCAATCGCAACAACCCCAAATTCAACCTCCAAATTGGCACACAAAACAACCAACAAAAGCAAGTCATCACCTCAGGTTTTGAAAGTAGAAAACAACTCGAATATTTTCTTCAAAGTCGCTGGAATATGGGCAGACAATTGAGCGCGCAAGTGAAATTGACTAATGCTGAACGCAATAACGATTCCGAGCGTTTTCAAAATCGTGATTTTCAAATTCAGCAACTTACTATCGAACCACAACTGACTTGGTTACCTTCGCAGCAGTTCCGTAGTATTCTGATTTACAAATACTTAGATAGCAAAAATCAATTGAGCGTAGAGCAATTCAATAGCCACGACATCAGCCTAGAAGCGACTTACAACCGCAACACGACCACCGCCATTCGCTTGAATACCTCCTACATCCAAGCCAATTTTCAAGGCGATGCGAATACGCCCGTTGCTTTCACGATGTTGAATGGATTAAAAGATGGCGAAAACTTCTTTTGGACGCTTTCGCTAGATCGACAATTGGGCAAAAATTTGCGCTTGAGTTTAAGTTATGAAGGTCGAAAAACAGGTGGCAATCGAGTAGTACATCTAGGACGAATGCAAGTAGGAGCTGTGTTTTAGAACAACTACAAAGCCCCTCGATTTCCCAACCAATCCTTCAGGCGATCTTTCCATGTAGAAAGTACAGGGTCGTTATCCGCGAAACCAACGCCATGTCTTCCTTTTTCATAAATGTGCAATTCCGCAGGCACTTTCTTTTCCCGTAATGCTAAGTAAAATAGCACACTATTCTCGGGCGTCACACCACGATCTTCATCAGTGTGAAAAAGAAAAGTTGGAGGTGTCAAAACGCTGACTTGCTTGTGGTTAGAAAGATTTTCAATTTGTTCTTTGGTTGGTGTCGGTCCAAGTAAAAATCTTCGCGAACCGTTGTGTGCATATTCCTGAAAAGAGATAACTGGATAGCCCAAAACCAGAAAATTAGGCAAACAACTTACTTGTTCGATTAAATCATCAGTATCAGGGTTTCCAGCATCGAAATGTGTTGCTAAAGTAGAAGCCAAATGCCCACCAGCCGAAAAACCCATTACACCAATTCGATGTGGATCAATTTTCCAATTTTCAGCATTCGCCCGAATCATTCTAAACCCTCGCTTTGCATCATTTAACATCGTCGGATGCTTATAGCCAGACCCATCCCATTTACCCAAACGATACTTCAAAATGAAGGCATGAATACCCAAACTATTGTACCATTCTGCAATTTGAACCCCTTCGTGATCCATCGCCAAATTCGCATAACCTCCTCCTGGACAAATCATTACAGCAGCGCCACTTGCTTTTTCCTTTGGGGCGAGGTAGGTCATTAAGGTTGGGATATCTTTGGCTGTTGTTCCTAGGGCGTCGGGTGCGCCATTGGGGTAGAGCAATAAGGTATCCACAGATTGTGCAGTTGTTTGTTGTGTTAGAAAAAGCAGGACTATGCAATAGAACGATTTCATTTTTCTTTTTTTGAAAGTAAAATAGCACAAAATATGCTAAAACATATGGTTGCCCATGAATTGATGTAATATTCATGACCGTTGCCATCACGTTCTCCTCCATCTATCCTACCGTGTGTGCCAAATTGGACATATATTGAAAGTGCTTGTTGAGAGCGACTTGCTGTGTATTTGGATGGACGTCGAGTCCATCCAAATACATCGAGGTTTCTTAAGGACAAAAAATGGCTGAAAAGCCATTTTTTGTCCTTAAGAAACCTCGATCAAATCATGGCGGTTCGATGCCGCCATGATTTGAAAAAAAGCAGAGATCAGAGTTTTTGCTACTTCAAATCTTCTATAAAAGTGCAATTTGGGATACATACTATCCTACCAAAATTCACAAGAACGTTCAAAAATTGATTACATTAGCATTCGCTATTTTTGTAAAAACAAGAATCAACTACAATGCTACTACTAGATTCTTTCATTGGTCGTTTTCATCCACTTGTCGTTCACCTGCCTATTGGTTTTCTCATCTTGGGTGTTTTGATGGAGTTTTTCTTTAAGAAGAGCGAAAGCACAGATAAAGTGATTGCGTTCACTTGGCTGATGGGTGGTTTGGGTGCAGCTGCATCAGCATTCATTGGTTGGTTGTTGGCGAATGAAGGAGGCTACAACGAAGACACACTCTTTTGGCATCGTTGGATTGGGATTGGTTTGACGGCAGTTGCATTTGCAGGTTGGTGGGTGAAAAGTGGGCGTTTGGAATTGGGAAAAACGGGCAACTGGGCATTGAATGTTGGAGTTATTGTAGCACTAAGTGTTGTTGGTCATTTGGGTGGAAATATGACGCATGGTTCAGATTATTTGATTGAAAATGCGCCGAAGCCAATCAAAGCGATGTTGGGCGAGGAAGAAGCTGAAGAAGTGAATAAAACGATCACGAAAACACCTGATTCTATTGGAGTTTATGCAGATTTGCTTGCACCTGTTTTTGAAGAAAAATGTATCCGTTGCCACGATGATGAAATACAGAGAGGAGGCTTAAACATGGCGCATCCTGAAGGTTTTCATGAAGGCGGAGATCATGGAGAAGTGATTGCAGGAAGTGCGGCAGAAAGTGAGCTGTTTCGTCGCGTAACGCTCTTGCCAGACCATTCCAAGTATATGCCGCTGAAAGGAACGCCTATGACTTTTAAAGAGATCAAGTTAATGGAATGGTGGTTGGAAAGCGGCGCATCTTTTGAGGCGAGTTTGAAAGATCAAGAAGTACCGAAGGATATAAAATTTGTCTTGCTAGAAGAATACGGTGTAGACTTATCAGAAAAGTCTTATTACGAAAAAGTAAAAGTTGCCGCTGCAACCGAAAGTGCAATACAAGCTATGGAAGAGGCTGGTTTTAAAGTAGAAGCACTTGCAGCAGGAAATGGATTACTAGAAGTGAGTTACAGCGGAAGTGAAACGCCGAATTTAGAGCTTTTGACGCAAGCAAAAGAGCAAATTACTTGGTTGGATTTGGGAAATGTGGACTTGTCTGGTGTTACTTTTTCTCCTATTGGTCAACTAAAAAATCTGACTCGATTGCAGCTCGAAAACACTGTGACAACAGATGAAAATATAGCGGACTTGACAGGTTTGAAGCATCTGGAATCTTTGAATTTGCATCATTCTAAAGTGACTGATGCTTGCTTGGAAAGCATCGAAAAAATGACTGGACTCAAACGTGTTTATCTTTGGGAAACCGCAGTGAATGAAGCCGCTGTGGAAGATTTACGAAGCAAGCGTGAAGATTTGGAAGTGGACATGGGATTCAGTTTTGCACCGATTGCGAAGAGTGAATCGTAGTCTAATTATATTTTAGTAGCATTGACTAATAAAATTGACTTTCACTAAATCTTCAATTTATTGAAAATCAATACTCTGCGTTCTCCGTGAACTCTGCGTTATACCTTTTATTTTCCTTTCAAAATTCCCATCACTCGATCCGAAATTTCTCCTCTTCCTGCCAATTGATAGTCCTCATAAGCACAAGGAATCAGACGATTTTGGGTTTTCTTGTCGGGTAATTGCAACCACCAGCGACCGCTTTTGAGACTTTTCCAAAAAGTGACTAATAAATCATAATCTTTCAAATGTACAATATATTCTGCCAAACCATCCATCGAAACGGGATAGTCTTGCTTGCGATTATAAACACCATCAATAAAATACCAAATCAATTGTGCCACCGCTTGTGCAGTTCGTTGTTTTCCTTTTTTGCTTTCAAAACCATAAAAACCAATTGAATTCAATTTATCGCTCATACCTGCATAGTGCGTCAATTGGCAGGCTTCTTCTAGGAAAAAACCACTTGGCGTTGCTTCCATTTGAGCAGGTGCTTCTAGTGATTTTAAAGCGGACAAATGGAAAGAAGCAAAGTTCGCATCTCGAATAGCGGGTTCGGCAGTTTTTAAGTTATTTCGACATTTACCAAGGCTCAATTGCTCCCAATTTTTTTTCTCAAATTTCTGCAAATCTGCACGATCTGTTAAATGAATCTGTCCACCAATCGCCATGCGTTTTCCTGCTCGGAAGCTACTTTCTGAACGAACGCGATCATCAATAGACAACCAATTGTTCGTATCTTTTCTAGTCTGCCGATGCGCTTGCTGCTGCGCTTTTATCCACTCTAATTCCTTGCCAATCAATAAAATACAAATCCCACTCCCCAGTAACTCTTTCAAAATTGGAATGATGAAAGAGACTTCCAATTTGCGTACATTTCCTAAATCAGCGATATTAAAATTTGGAAAATGATGACTTAACGAATACAATTCCTTACGAACCGCATTTGCTTCTTTCGTTTCTAAACCAATAATTGCCAACTTGACGCGACTTAGATTTGGAATTTCTTTATTATGAAAATGGACTTTACTACCAAGCTGATGCGCGGCGAAATCTTCGTTTTTGAGTGAAATGGTTTTGAGCCAGTTTTGTAGCATAGATTTTAGATCATAAATTGATTAGGGAGGAAAAGCAAAGGTAGTAGAAATAAAGATTTATTCAGCGTTCAACTTTTTCTTCTCTTCAATTGTCTTCAAATGAAAAATACAATCTTATGTTATTCGTAGCAGAGAGCGCAAAAAAAGAAATAGAAAGAATACGCGCACAAGATGATATGAGTGCCCAACATTTCATTCGCGTTTCCGTCACCAGTGGCGGCTGTTCTGGTCTATCTTACAACATGGAGTTCGATAATGAAGATCGCCCTGACGATCAAGTATTTGAGGACAATGGCGAAAAGATTGTTACAGACTTACGCAGTTTCTTGTACTTATGCAATACAACCTTAGAATTCTCTGGAGGTCTGGAAGGCAAAGGCTTCTATTTCAATAATCCGAACGCGACGCGTGAGTGTAGTTGTGGAGAGAGCTTTGCGGTATAAGATTACACAAGTACAGCTACGCTCTTAATTTTTTGCAAATGAGCATTTTGATATTTTTCTATGCTTCAACTTTGAAGTAAAAAATAACGGTACTTCTTTTACTAGAATACCCATCTTTTCACACTTTCCGAACACATCTTTCTACCTTTGTTTCTATTGATAGCTAATTGACTTGTTGGCTGACAAAATCGTATTGAATGCAACATATAAAGAGAAAACAAACAGTGGTGCAGGACATCAGTGTGGATAATATCTATGGAGCTTTTCATCCAATTATTAGAGGTATTCTTAAATTTTGGAATCGCAAACTTACTAGGGTTTCTCAAGACGATGTGACTGCAGAAACTGTAAAGAAACTTAATCAACAATTACAAACAGGGAATGCTATTGTTTTTTTCGATCATCACTACGCCTTCGATGCGCTCCCAATCGGCTTAACTTTAGGAGAACTACTCAATTGTGCAAAAAAAGCTTTGATTCCTTATGCCGTTCATCTTGATTTAGGCGTAGATGGAGCAGGACAACCAAGTAGAAGATATCGCCTTCGAACCAAGCTTTTTCAATGGCTCATTGATCGTATTCAGACCTCTAATCCCAATATTCAAATCATGCCTGTCGCCAGAAAATTTGAGCTTCAAAACGAGCGTATGAAAGAAATGCTAGGTACAGATTACCGAATTTCCAACCTTGATTACCATCAAAATTTTATCCAATCTTTCAAAGAAAACGAGTCTGGATTTCTCTGTATTCTATCTCCCATCGCAGGAATTGCGTTCCCGCATAAACCCATTTTGCACGAACGATTGTATGTGTTGTTAGAAAAATTAAGAGCAGAACTACCGAAAGAACTACCTTTATACTACGTAAGCGCTTACCCAAGACTCAAAAAGGAATGGCACTATCATTTTCCGATGTTAATGCGCCATGATTTTCTGGCTAGAGGTAGTTTTCATTTGCCATACGGAGATTATGAAGCCGCCAATGAATTAATGCGATCAGAAGTCAAGAAACTCAGAGCTACTGCTAATTTTGAGTTACTTAATTATGAAATTATCAAAAATAAATGATCCTTCTTTCAATTTATCCTTTCTTCTATACTTAGATCAGAACTTGCTAAACGTAAACTGAAAATAGGCTCAAAACAAAGACTCTGCGTGCTCTGCGCCCTCTGCGTGACACATTCTTTGAATACACTGTCTCTGCTACTTCGGAAATAAACTAGCATCCAAACCTGGCACAATTTTCAGCGCATTTTTGTAGTAAATCTTCTTCAAAATCTCATCTGGTAAATCCAAACCATACATCTTCCAAAAGGCATGATAGCGTTTGTAGTAAGGAAAATATTCATCAGCAGTTTCTAATACACGAAAGTAAGTTGGAAACTCTGCTGGTTTATAAGAATCTTTACCAAACAGCACACGATCTTGATACTTTTCCAAAAAGCGATTCGCCATGCGTGGTTGTCTTCCCAGTTCTGCTATCACTGCACCAATTTCAACATACATATTCGGCATCTCATCTAGCAAAGTTGCCAATTTTGCTAAATCGTTAGCGAACCAACCCATGTGTGCCGCAATGAATTTCGTATTGGAGTGCGTTTTGAATAAATCATGCTGTTCTGCGATGATCTCTTCCCAAGGTGCAGGATCGTTGGCACTGCGCTTGCGGCGAGGCTTCAATTTTAGCTCCAACCAACGCTCGTTGTTCGCATCGTGTGGTTCCCAAAATTGCTTCGGATCAGCGGAATGAATCAAAACTGGAATCCCCAATTCTCCACACTTCGCCCAAATTGGATCAAGCCGAGGATCATTCACCGCGATACGTTTTCCACTCTTGTCCTTGTGCGACATTCCTTGACTTTTATAAATCTTCAAACCCTTCGCACCAATACTCACATCATACTCCAACTGCGTCAACGTACTTTCCAACCAATCAGGATCATCAATGCTCCTAAACTCCATATTCGTGAAAATACAAATCCGATTTTCATAGCCATGTTTCTTCACATTATCCATCATCGCCTTCAACTTCTTGCCACCGCGACCACTCAAATTATTCACGATGCCCATATTCATCGAATCCATTTGCGCAATCAATAAATCCAAATCCTGTGTCCCCATTCGCCAGTGATGACTATGAATATCAATGAATGGAAACTTCGCACTCGTCACGATGTTTTCAGGCACTACCAGAGAAGATGGCGGATCGTATTCCTCAAAAGTCAAAGAAGGGACTTCTGCTTCTTTTTCTTGAGCAAGCAATAAATGAGTAGAGAAAAACAAAATGAGTAAGAATAAAAGTCTTTGCATGATAAAGTAGTAATGATAAAAGATGGAGTCATTAAAAAACTCCGCGCTCTCTGTGTGCAAAAAAAAACTTTGCGCCTTAGCGTCTTTGCGTGCCTCATTTTCCACGTGCCAAAGTAAACGCTCGTCAAGAACTCCACTGCACTCATAAAGTAATTTCTACTCCAATTGACGGCGCGCTTACTTTTGTGTAAAACAAAAAACTCTGCGCTCTCTGCGTGCAAAAAAAACTGTACGCTCTCTGCGTAACATTAAAATCATCCATCAAAAGTAGAAAAATGAAAAAATTAATCGTGTTAATGACCTGTATTGCTTATTTGCAATCGTGTAGCACGCAAAATGACATTCCCGCTGATCTTTATCCAAAAACCGAAGACATTCAAAGCATTGATGACATTGTTCAGCCGTACATGGAATCCGAATGGACACATGGCTTGTCCATCGGTATTTACAAAGATGGGGAGTACCAATTTTATAACTATGGACAACTTTCTGATGAAAATTCAAGTACTCCTGATAGTCTCTCTATTTATGAAATTGGTTCAGTCACCAAAGTCATGACCGGCGCACTGCTCAACTTAATGGTCGAAAAAAGCGAAGTCGAATTCGATGCTTCTATTGGTGAATATTTACCTGATAATTTGGGCAATTGGCAAGGCGAGCAATCCATCACCTTAGAAGAACTCTCCACTCATACTTCCGGTTTTCCAAGGATTCCCAAAAATCTATTGTTCACGGCAATTACCAATGGAGATAATCCCTACAAAAACTACGAAGTAGAACACCTTTATAAGTTTCTCAAAAAATACGAACCAACGAATCGTGCCGACCGCAAGTGCGAATATTCTAATTTAAGCACTGGTCTGCTCGGGCATATTTTGGCATTGCAAGCCGACAAAACCTATGAACAACTGCTAGAAGAGGAAATTTTTACTCCGTTAGCCATGACCAATAGCACCATCACTTTCGAGGAAGAACACTTATCGAGATTAGCACCAGGACACAATCCAGCAGGAAATCCTACTTCCAATTGGGACATACCAACCTTAGCAGGCGCAGGTGCAGTGCGTTCCAATACTTTGGATATGCTTAAATTTGTAGAAGCCAATATCAAAGGTGAATTATCTTTGGAGGAGACACATCGAGAAAGAAAGCAATTCGATGCCAATCATACCATCGGTTTGGGCTGGCTGACGAATATCAGCGATCCTGATTTCCCCATCACTTGGCACAATGGTGGCACAGGCGGCTATCGAAGCTATTGCGGTTTTGTGAAAGAACAAGAAATCGGAGTCGTTGTCCTTTCCAATACCGCAATTGGTGTAGATCACATTGGCTATTTGATTTTGAAGTATTTAGGCGAATAGTATCCAATTTGCGAAGTCTGTGGAAAGGAATGCTAGAAGGCAAGACTTCGTAAATTTATTATTTCACTATCAAGCTTTTATGCCCTTTGTTTGTGGTTCAAAAAGTGTGTAAACCATTGAAATAACTAGCTCAATAAATCCTTACTGCTCTAAGTGTCTTAGTGGTTCAAATAAGAAGAGATACTGAATAAAATGACGACCAACATCAAAAACTGGAACGGGCAAAAGATAACAGGACACCTATTAGTTTGGGCGTTCATTCTATTTGTTTGCAATTTTTTGACACCTTGGGAATGGAGTGGATTCAGTACAGCAACAGACACTATTTTCTGGGCTTCCATTTATGGTTCAATTACAAATGCTTTCATTTTTATACCAATGTTTACTGGTTCTATCCAAAGTATAGAAAACAAAAAGTCTATCCATTTTACATTGTTCTGCTAGTCATCATCATCAACTTCATTGAAGGACATATTGATTACCTATATGCTGCTTATGAAGAATTAGAGCACGTAAAAAAATTTCAGCAGGAGCTAGCTGAAGCAGATATTCCTGAAAAGTGGTTTTCGCTGATTTATTCTATCGGTAGTTTTCTTAGCCCGTTGTTTTTCAATGTCTTTGCACTCATCGCCTCTTTTGCTTACATTCGTTGGGAGCAAAGTATTAAACAAAAGAAACAACTTCAAACGCTTAAACAAGAAAAAATTAAAGCCGAACTCCAGTACCTCAAAGCCCAAATCAATCCACATTTTTTATTCAATGGTATCAATAGCGTTTATCATTTGATTGATCGAAATTCAGAATTAGCTAAAAGCACCTTGATGCAATTTTCCAGCCTTTTGCGCTATCAACTGTATGAATGTAATGAGGAAAAAATTCCATTGGGAAAAGAAGTAGCGTATGTAGAAGATTATCTAGCCATGGAAAAAATCAGACGTGGAGAAGAAGTCCAAATGAAAATAGATATTGAAATTGGAAATGGAAGTTTGCAAATTGCCCCTTTACTGTTGACGCCTTTTTTGGAAAATGCTTTCAAGTATTTGAGCAATTATAGCGATACTGCCAAAAATAGAATTGTAGTCCAATTATTCACTAAAGAGCGAGAACTACATTTTCAAATGGAGAATACTTACGAAAAGGAAATAATTCAAGAAACCAAAATCGGTGGCATTGGCATACAAAATGTGCGAAAACGATTGAAATTGCTCTATCCCGATCAATATGAATTATCTACCACAAAGGATGACCAAACCTTCCTCGTTTCACTCAAAATCAATCTAGCATGAGTCGTATTAGTTGCATTATTGTGGATGACGAACCTTTGGCAAGAGCAGGCTTGGAAGACTATGTTCAGCAAATTGATTTTCTAGAGCTCAAAGCGGTCTGCAAAAACGCGATGGAAGCCAATACCTTTTTGAATCGAAACGAAGTAGACTTGCTCTTCCTGGACATTGAAATGCCCAAACTATCAGGCATGGCATTCCTGCGTTCTCTGCCCAATTCACCTGCTGTCATCTTCACTACTGCTTATACACAATACGCTTTAGAAGGCTACAATTTCAATGTCATTGATTACCTGCTCAAGCCCATTTCCTTCGAGCGTTTTCTACAAGCGAGCAACAAAGCACTGCGGTTATTAAGTAAACAAAGCGAAACAGAAAACCACATCTTCGTCAAGACGGACAAGCAATTAGTGAAAATCAATATCAGTGATATCCTTTTCGTGGAAAGTATGCAAAATTACGTCGTCTTTCACCTTAATAACGATAAAATCATGACCCTCACTTCCCTGAAAAGTCTAGTTGAATGGTTGCCTCAAAAAGATTTTATAATGGTGCACCGTTCCTATCTCGTTGCTAAATCCAAAGTAGAAGCTGTTATTGGAAATCAATTACTGATTGGCGAACATAAAATCCCCATCAGCACACGTATGCGCAAGCAAGTACTAGAGGAATTAACCAAAGATCGTTTATTGAATAGCTAAAAAATTGGATTCTCTAAAATTTTTTGTGGAATAGCTATATATGGCTAAGCACTTATAGAGCTATCGTACTCTACCCTACTAAAATTGCTTGCACTACCTTTTCCGCCGCTTTGCGGCGAAAAAGGGGGGAATTTGGAGGAGAAACACAACATTTTGCTAACAGCAAAATGTTGT
>JBCDFY010000194.1:0-13868 GCA_039176995.1 Bacteroidota bacterium | reverse complement strand
TTTGATCTAAAAATTGAAGATGCTTACCTTGAAGAATTCAAAACAGAGAAAAAATACGACTTCATTGCTTCTTTTCATGTCATTGAACATGTGCCTAACCCAAACACCTTTCTGGCTAAATGCTACGAGCTACTGAAGGACGGTGGCAAATTGATGATAGAGTGTCCTGCGATTGATAAAATTTATGGCAATACCGTAGATTTTTTCTTTTGGAATGTGCATATCAATACTTTTTCCAAACAAACGTTGAGTGCTTTTTTGGTCAAAAACGGATTTAAGTTGTTAAATCATTATTGGCACGACAATTTCATCAATATTCTATGCGAGAAAGTCGAAAATCAAAATGAGAATTATCACTCTTATTTCGAGGATGTTGATACCGTAAAAAATAGAGTCAAAAATTACAAGCCCTCTAATAATTCTATGACAGAAAAAGTAAAAAAAGGTCTTCAAAAATTACAAACAGAGCCAGAAGAAGTCATTGGGAAAATTAATACCGTTCTGCAAGATAAAGTAGGACGGAAATTTCAAACTTCCTTACTCGAAGATCGGAAAGGTGGAGGCGAATCGCTCATGCACATTGCGCATTTCACCACATCGAATGCAGGTGATACCTTACTGCCCGTAATTTTGAGAGATTTATTCGAGCAGGAAACACCGCTAAAATGGAAAACGCAACACGCGCATAAGGTTGTCGACTCCAAATCAGTCAATAAAATCAACAGCACCAAAGGACTGTTAATCGGTGGTGGAGGTTTATTTCTGAAAGATACGAATCCCAATGAATTAAGTGGCTGGCAATGGAGTTGTTCCATGGATGCACTGGAAAAAATCAAAGTTCCTATTGCACTATTTGCAGTAGGCTACAATCGCTTTCGAGGACAATCTGACTTTGCGCCTATTTTTACCAAACACGTTAATAGAGTTGCGGAAAAGAGTGTAATGATTGGGCTTCGCAATTATGGAAGCATCGAAAATGTGAAAAAATATTTGCCTGAGGATCTGCACGAAAAATTAGTCTTCCAGCCTTGCATGACTACCTTGAGTAGCTTCATTTATGGCGAAAAAGCACTGAGAACCCCTGAAACGCCACCATTTATTGCGGTCAACTGCGCATTCGATCGTTCCAATTTGCGCTTTGGTGAAAATATTGGAAAAAGCCTAAGTAATTTAGCATTAGGGCTAAAAAAAGCAAGCAAAATTGTCCCTATAAAATACTATTCGCATACGCCAAAGGATGAGCATTTCTTGCCTTTTTTGGATAGCTTTGAAGTGCATTATGAATTAGTTAAACTATATAGAAAATCTCCAAGATTTGTATTGGATGCCTACAAAGCACCACTCATTGCAATTGGGATGCGTGGGCACGCTCAATTAGTACCTTTTGGCTCGCATCGCCCTATCATTTCATTGATTTCTCACAACAAATTGCGCTATTTCCTAGACGATATTGATGCGAATGAGTGGGGCGTAGAAATGCAAGACGAGAATTTAGCAGAGGTGTTGGCAGAAAAGATACAACATATTTTAGACAATTTATCCGAAACAGAAAATCAAGTAAAAACCAAGCAAAAAGTACTTTGGGACATTACCCAAAACAACGTTAGAACAATTAAAAAAACATTCAACCTATGATAAAGTATTCTGCACCATTCATCATCGCAGAAATAGGATGTAATCATAAAGGCGACTTCGAGACTGCCAAAGAGTTAATCAAATTGGCGAAGGATTGCGATGCAACGATTGCGAAGTTCCAAAAGCGTAATCCAAAAGAGCTTTTGTCTGAAGAACAATACAACGCACCACATCCAGTTCCGTACAATTCTTATGGCGATACTTACGGAGCACATAGAGAATTTTTAGAATTCAACCAAGAGCAACACGCGGAGTTGAAAAAATATGCAGAATCTATCGGTATAGAATATTCCACTTCGGTTTGGGACGTTACTTCCGCCAAGGAAATGGTCGCTTTTAAACCCAAAATGCTAAAAGTGCCTTCTGCTTGTAACAATCATTTTGAAATGCTCAAAGTACTACGCGATGAATACAAAGGAATGGTTCACGTCTCTTTCGGAATGACGACTCACGAGGAAGAGGAAGCGTTGGTTCAATTTTTTGAAGCAACAGGACAAGCCAAAGATCGCTTGATTATTTACAATTGTACATCTGGCTACCCTGTGCCATTTGAAGATATTTGTCTATTGGAAATCAACAGGTTACGCGAGGCTTACGAAGATCGAGTACACGCTATTGGTTTTTCTGGACATCATCTGGGAATTGCTGTTGATGTCGCCGCTTATGCTTTGGGTGCTTGTTATATTGAACGTCATTTCACCAAAGATCGAACTTGGCGAGGAACCGATCATGCAGCTTCTTTAGAACCTGCGGGTATGCGAAAATTGGTGCGCAATTTAAAAGCGACACATCAAGCACTAACTTACAAGCCAAAACAAGTTTTAGACATTGAAGATGTACAACGCCAGAAACTGAAATTTAAAACAACGGTAAATTCGTAAATACGCGGAAGTCTAGGTAATGATCTTCTTCGAGGCTTTGCAAAAACTTTAAATTCTCTGCCGCCACAAATCTTTTAATTAGTAAATGAGCAATATAGCTTTCATTCCTGTACGATGTGGAAGTAAATCCATTCCCATGAAAAACATTAAGCCTTTTCATGGAAAACCTTTGATTTATTGGACAGTTGCTGCCTTAGAAAAAGCTAGCCGAGTACATAAAATTGTAGTGGCGACGGATTGTGAGGAGATAGAGCAATGCGTCAAGCAGTTCAATTTCACAAAAGTTGAAGTCTACCGTAGAAGCAGTGAGAATGCACAAGATACCTCTTCTACTGAATCTGTGATGCTGGAATATATTCAGCAAAGCGAATTGCAGCAGGAAGATCATTTCATCTTAGTGCAAGCCACTTCGCCGTTCACACAAGCCGAACATTTTGACGAAGCGCTTGAGCAGTTAGCACATTCTAATGCAGATTCCCTGCTTTCTTGTGTAGAATTCAAGCGATTCCTTTGGCAGCCCAATGGCGAAGCGTTGAATTATGATTTTAAGAATCGCCCGCGTCGCCAGGATTTTGAAGGATTAATGTTGGAAAATGGTGCATTCTATATTAATAAGGTAGGAAACATTAAGGAACAAGGCAATAGATTGAGTGGAGCAATCACGATCTACGAAATGCCTTATTATACCGCTCTAGAGTTGGATGAACCCGAAGATTGGCTGATTGGTGAAGCACTGATGGCGTACAAACATAAAAATCATTCAGTCGAAAAAAAGCAGAAAATCAAGCTCTTTGCCTCAGATGTAGATGGTGTTCTGACAGATGCAGGGATGTATTATTCAGAGTCGGGAGATGAATTGAAGAAATTCAATACACATGATGGAAAAGCGTTCCAATTAATGCGCGAAGCAGGCATTAAAACTGCGATTATTACTTCAGAAAACACCAAAATGGTCGAACGCAGAGCAAAAAAATTGAAAGTAGACTATTTGTTTCAAGGCAAGGCGCATGGAGGAAAATTAACTGCTATCCAGCAAATATGTGAAGCAGAAAATATAGCCTTGCACGAAGTAGCGTACATTGGTGATGATATTAATTGCAAAGAAGCCTTAGCGAAAGTCGGATTGGCGGCTTGTCCTGATAATGCGCTACCTACTGTAAAAACAATTCCCAATATCATTCAGCTATCTAAAAAAGGAGGAGAAGGCGTAGTTCGGGAGTTTTATGAACTTCATATAAAATAATGATCTTGACCCGTTTACAAATATTTTCATGGCAATTTCAGCAGCAGTATATCAAGAAATAGAAGAAGGTCTGAATAACAAAAAACTCCGTATGAATTCTGCCTATTTATACGATATGCGTAGTTTATTTTTGGAGTATTTTGAATTGCCTAAATATCTAATCACTAGCTTTCACTTAGATCATGGCATCAACTTACCAGAACCCAATCGCGAACTAGAAAAGTACTTCTATGAAAATAACGCGGCTGTATTTGTGACGAATACAGAAATGATGGAAGCCTACCGAAAAGTGACAAAGAAACCTGTTCATGCCATTGGTGCACTTTTTCCTCGCTACCGTAAAATGAATAATATCGTCCCAAAAGCTGATAGAAAAGGTACAGTCGCTTTTCCTATTCATTCCATTTTTGGAGTGGATATAGAAAATGGTTGGGAAGAGTATGCCCATTCTTTACTCGCTCTTCCAAAAGAATTTCATCCCATTAAAGTATGTGTTTATTGGCTGGATGTTGCTAGAAATCGCCACAAAGTATTTGAAGACCTTGGAATAGAAGTTTTCACGGCAGGTTATTTCACCAATTCAACCTTCATTAAGCGATTCTACGACATTTTGTCTAATGCTAAATATGCCACCTCTAATGAATTTGGTTCTTACCTTCCTTATTCTGTAGAAATGGGAATCCCATTTTTCATGTATGGTGAAAGAGCACAACTGAACAATACGAATCCAAAACTGACGAAATTCCCACAGGGCAAATTTATATTCACTGAGGAGTTTGGTTTCAAGTGGTATGATTACGTAAGAAAATTACACGAATTCTCACCCGACACCGCAGCCACCATCACCGACGAACAAATCGCTTTCGCCAACCGCTTACTTGGATTAGATTTTGAAGTAGATAAAGACTTGATTCGCAAGACCGTCTATCAATCTCAACTGCCACATTTGCCTAAATTTGCGAAGGATTTAGTTCATAAAAGTATTTGGGATGTGATTCATTTGCTGCCCGAATCCGTCAATCAAGCAGCGCTGAAGCACATCAAGCCCTACTACAAAATACAGAAATGAGTCTATCTTTTTCCATCGTGGTCTGCTGCTACAACAGTGTCTCTCGCCTAGACAATACGTTAACACACCTCGCCCAATTGGATTATCCAAGCCATTTATTGGAACTCCTTTTGGTAGATAATGCCTCTAAGGACGATACCGCGAAATTCGCGAAAAACAAATGGAAGGAATTGGGCGAACCTTATGCTTATCATGCCCTTTATGAAGGAAAAGCAGGGCAAGCCTACGCTCGCCAAACGGGAATTCGAGCCGCCAAAAATGATTTCATTCTCTTTGTGGATGATGATAATTGGTTGGCAGAAGATTATATAAAAATAGCCTGTAAATTATTGGGAAAATATCCTTCCATTGGCGTTTTGGGTGGAAAAATAAGTGGTGTTTTTGAAACGCCGCCACCCAGATGGATGACACCTATTCGCCCCTTCAAATCGCTCATTTCTAATTTGGCGATTCATTCGGATGTACATGAATATGGTTTCTTGAACGGAGTCGGTGCTTTTGTTTTTGGTGCAGGCTCTTTTTATAAGCGCGAAGTGCTACAACAGCTTGTAAAACAGCGAATTACACCTTTCATTTCAGGGCGAAGTCAAGAAGTTCTAATTTCAGGAGATGACGAAGAACTTTGCATTTTGATGCACTTAGCAGGCTACAAAATTTATCGCTCTGACCAGCTTCGGATGCAGCATTACATTACTTCCAATCGCTTGATTTGGGATTATTTTCATCGCCTATACTTAGGTTTTGGCTACGGTAATGGCATCTTGGAAATGTATCATTATTACATAAAGCATGGTGAACATCAAAGTCCAGCTGCTATTTTGGATAAAGCTCCAATTGAAGCCAAAATCCGCAAATTCAATCGCCTCGCTCGCTTGATGAGTGCGCTCCCTTTTGGCGAAACTTTCCGAAAAAATAAGTTTCATTTATTGGCTACTTACGAAAAGGGTAAATTGAAGTTTTTAGAAGACGAAGCTGAGAATATAAGTAGTTTGCAAGCTAAGATTAGCGAGTATGTGAAGCAACTTGATGATTTACCACGGTAGTTGATTTCATCTAGCTGATAAATAATCACCTATATTTTTTAAACCACAAAGGAACAAAAGGAACACAAAGGATGGTTTTTTTTCGCGTGCGGAGCAGTTTTAAATCCTATGCAAACTATGTGAAAATGCTATATGAACTATGTGGTAAAACAATTGTAGCAAAAAAATAAAATCTCGCTGTAACATTCTTTTCTTTCGTCTCGTCTTCGGTGCGTAACAGTGATTAAAAAGAAAGACTTTGACGGAACTCATAATGACAAAACGGGAATTTCAGCAAGCAGTCGCTCCGATTCGAGACAAACTCTATCGCTTTGCACTGCGAATGATGAATAATATTCCAGAAGCGGAAGATGTGGTGCAAGAAGTATTGATTAAATTGTGGCAGCAGCGCGAACGACTCTTGCAAGTGACGAATTTAGAGGCTTGGAGCGTACGAATGACGCGCAATGTTTCAGTGGATAAATTGAGGACGCGCAAGCAAACCGATGATGTAGATCAATTGGTGAATGTAGAAACGGATTTGAGAACACCTGATCTTTTGGCTGAAGAAAAAGATACCTTTTTAATCGTGCAGCAAGCGATTCAGGAACTTCCAGAGAAACAACGATTGGTGATGCACTTGCGTGACATCGAAGAGCACAGTTATCAGGAAATTGCAGAAGCCTTAGAAATGCCGATGAATCAGGTGAAAGTCAACTTATTTCGAGCGAGAAAGAAAGTGAGGGAAGTTTTACTCAAATCCAAAATTCAATAGATATGAACAGCAAGAATCACATAAAAGAATTATTAGAAAAGTACTTTGAGGGCGAGACTTCCATCGCAGAAGAGCAGCAACTGAAGGCTTATTTCAATGGCGAGCAGATCGCAGAAGAACTACTACCCTATCAAGATCTTTTTCAATATTTCAAGATTGCCAAAGAAGTCAATTTTGATAAAAAAATCAGCCTTTCAAAGTCAGCAAAAGTGAGCAAATTAACGCCTCGTAACAAGACGTTTACTTGGTTGAGTGTTGCTGCTTCCATTGCTCTAGTGATTGGACTTTGGTTCTTCTACCCTAGCGAAACTACCAGCGATCAAGTAGCAGAAATTGATTGGTCGCAATATGAACCTGATGATCCAGAGGAAGCCTTGGAATATACGATTGCAGCGATGAAATTACTTTCTGGTAAGCTGAATGGAGGTGCGAAGAAAGCAGCAAAAGAGCTAGATCGGATGGCAGATATCGAAGAGGTGATTTTGAAGCAAAAAATAAGATGAGAGTTAGAGGACTTCGTTTTCAAAATTCGCAGAAAGTCTTTTCAGCCTAAGGCAGACTAAAGTTTTCAGAGGGGAAAAGACTTTCTGCTTAGGGAATTTTTAAGGGAGAAAAGCATGAAAAATCTACAATTTTTCATGCTTTTCTCCCTCAAACTCCCCTCGGAGCAGGCAAAAAATCCTCCTCAAAAGATTTTTTGTCTGCGACTACACGAATTCCAAAGACGTGTTCATTTTTGAAGAAAAAACTAATAAAATATACTAACCATTCTAGCTTTGAGTGAACTGGAAATCCTAACACTCAAAACTAGAAATCTAAACTCATTTCACAATGAAAAAATGGTCTTATTTGCTACTGACCGCGCTGTTTTGTGCGATCACTAGCCTAGCAAGTGCGCAAGCAGATGCAATTTCCAAATACTTCAACCAATACCTTGATGATGAACGCTTTACGGTGGTTTACATCAGCCCAAAAATGTTTCAATTGATCCAAAAATTGGACATTGATACCGATATGGAAGAAGAGGAAGTGAAAGCCGTGATGAATATGGTGGAAGACTTGCGTGGACTCCGAATTTTAGCTTCTGATGTGGATAGCTATGCTTTGTACGAAGAAGCTATCAAAAAAATTGATACCAAGGAATACGAGATTTTGATGACGGTGAGGAGTAAACAGGAAAGCGACGTGCAATTTCTGGTAAAAGATGAGAATGATGGTAATACGATCAACGAATTATTAATGATTGTTGGTGGGAAAGATAATTTCGTGCTCATGAGCTTTGTCGGAAAAATTAACTTGAATAAGGTCTCTGATTTATCGAAAACCTTTTCTAATTGACAGTTTGGCACGCAGAGGGCGCAGAGCACGCAGAGTTTCGATTATTAAGGTACTTAAAATCGCTCAAATGCTTAGCCTAAATTCTAGAAACTCCTTTTTTACGTACTTTACTTAAAATCCATTTCAACATGAAAAACAGCCTATTCCTCTTTCTATTTTTATTCATTTCTAGTCCATTTTTCGCTCAAGTTCAAACCATAGACGATTTCTATGCTAAGCACAAACGAGAAGGAGAAGCTATGAGCCTCAACTTGCCTGGTTTTTTGATTCGCTTGGGTGCTTCCATTGCTAGTTTAGAAGCGGAAGATGAAGCAGAACGCGTAGCATTGGAAATTGTGAAAGACGTTCGCAGAGCTAAGATTTTGGCAGGAGAAAACTTGCGTATTGGAGGCTCAGAAATCCAGCAATTAGTAAGCGATTTGGCAACAGAAGGCTTCGAGGAATTAATGACCGTTCGCTCGGAAGGCTCGACGATGAATGTCATCATCCGAGAGCGTAAGGATATTATTCGAAGTGTCGTTTTGATTGTCAATGACAACGGAGATTTTACGCTCATTAGCTTAAAAACAAGGCTTTACCTGGAAGATTTAACTTACTTGATTAATAAGTCTCTGGAAAGCTGATTCGTTGTTGATTTGTTGAACAGTTGATCTGTTTATTTGACGCTTACCAGTTCAAAATGCTCTAATCTCAATTCCATTATTTGGCGGTGTAAAACAAGTAATGCTATGAGTAGTTTCTGATTGCTAAGCCCGAAGGGATTGGTAAGCAGTAACTATGGGGTTTAGCAATCGCTTCGTAAACTTCGCGCTTACCAATCCCAGAGCATTACATCTTTATCACTGCGCATTATTTAAAAATCTAAACATCTAACTTATGAGAATTACACTTGTGGTAATTGTGGCATTGCTATGCCAAATTTCTTCTTTTAGTCAAACCAATACACTTGAAAAATTCATCAATCGCTATGCAGAAGAGGCAGATGCCAGTAGCTTGAGTTTAAGTGATTGGTCGTTGCAATTGACCAGTTCTTTTATCAATAAAGAGACGGGCAAGAAAATTAAGAACAAAGTGACCAAACTGAGATTGCTAACTTCTGAAGATGCTACTTTAGCTTCTAATCAAGACATTCGAGGATTGATTAGCAGCTTGAAAAAGGACAATTTTGAGAGCCTCATCGAAGTGCGCGAAAAAGGCAATCACGTCAAGTTTATGATTCGCGAAAACCGGGAAAGTGTCACGGATGTTTTGATGTTGGTGCAAGGTTCTGATGGTTTTATTCTATTAAGTTTAGAAGGATTGTTCAGGCTCAAAGACCTAGAAAATTTCCAAATAGATATTGAAGGTGGAGAGCACTTTCGGCACTTATCGAAAGTAAAAGAGCGGGCATAACTTATATTTTAGAGCACAAAATAAGTTTTTTGGCTTTACCTTCATCCCTTCAAAATCAAATTTATCATGTCTGATCAATACAAAACACTTACTCAACCAGCTGTCGGTGAATTCAAAGACCGAGGAAGCAAATTCTTCGCCTACGCCTTTCCTGTCGAAACAGAAATAGAGATTACGGCAGCTTTAGAGCAAGTCAAAAAAGAGCATTTCAAAGCACGACACCATTGCTATGCGTATCGTTTGGGTATGGATAAAAATAACTTTCGCGCTAATGACGACGGCGAACCTTCTGGCACAGCAGGTAGACCAATTTTAGGGCAGATTGATAGCTGGGAATTGACTGATGTTTTGATCGTGGTGGTCCGCTATTTTGGTGGTACGAAGCTAGGAACTTCTGGCTTGATTAATGCTTATAAAAAAAGCGCAATAGATGCCTTAGAGCAAGCCAAAATCATAACGAAAACCATCAAATCAACTTTCAAAATTGCTTTTGACTATGCCATCATGGGTGAGGTGATGAGTGCTGCGAAAAAGCTGAATTTGGAAGTGGCGCATCAGGAATTTGAGGTGCATCCTTTTTTGCAAATTTCAATTCCAGTCTCGGAAGTAGAACCGACTTTATTGAGTTTTAAGGCTCTGGTGGCGAAGATGCCCGAAGAGCAGGTGCTAACATTGGAGGGAATTCCGCATTTGAAGATTACGGAGACAGAAGGAAATTGACCGCCTCCTAGGAAAGGAGACGGTCAAGATGGGAAATTTAGCGTAGGATGTCTTGGTTGTAGAGCCAGATAGATTTTTGGAGTTTGTTTTTGGCATTTAGCGACATGAACCCTGATGTTATCAAGCCTGCTAAAGAGATAGAGTAAAGCCCATCATTGAAACCAGATTCGTTGTAAACACTGTACATCTGTAATCCAAAACCAACGACTCCTAAACCTAGAGCAATTAGCTTAGTAGTACGATACCTTTTAAACTCAACTATCGCATTTGGACTGACTTCTAGTTCCTTTTCGAGGCGAGCTGCCATGATAAACCCCTTTCGGTAGACCTTTCCCTCTTGGACGTATCTACATCCAAATAGATGATTTTGAAGATAAATGGAATTGGCTTGGTAGTTTTCTAATGCGTACTCTTGTGCAAATGTAAAGTTTGAACAACTAATGCAAGCGGCTAATACTAGTAATAATTTCATCAATATTGACATTTTGTGAGTAAATAAATTTGGTTTGAATTGTAATTCAGTGCAAAATCTATCGTACAACACAAAATATACGGAACATAGTTCCCTGTTTTGATAGAAAAATTTCTAATTGTAACGTTTTACAGCGAAAAGAAAAAATACCAAAAGTAAGCAACATCAGGTGTCTTGTGTGCCCGTACGGGCGAAAATTCTTTTGGATGGAGAGAGGAATGGTTAACGCAGTATGTCTTGATTATAGAGCCAAACGGATTTTTGGAGTTTGTTTCGGGAATTTCGAGCTAATAAAGCAGAAGTAACAAAACCTCCTAGACTAATAAAATAAGTGTTCCAATTAATATTAGCATTCCCATTGGAGTCACTAAAACTGGACAACATCAGGATATAAGAGCCTACGCCAACTCCCGCTGCGAGCCATTTATTGGTTTGGTATTTTTCGAACTCAATAATCGCATTTGGGCTCACTTCCAGTTCTTTTTTTAGCCTAGATGCGTTAAATCCTCTCCTGTAAATTTGTCCTTTTTTGACGTATTTATACCCCCAAAATCCCTGTTGTAGATAGATGGAATTTTCTTGATAACCTTTCAAGGCGGTCTCTTGTGCTGATGCGAAAGTTAGAACGCTAAAACAGATAACGATTGTGATGAATAACTTCATTAGAATTGAATATTTATTGGTGAAAACGTAAGATAATTTTGGTTTTAGGCATAGGTACTCGGACACCACTAATTATCTATTAGCGGAGGATGTCTTGATTGTAGTACCAAACGGCTTTTTCCCTTTTGTTCAAAGCATGGATATTAAAAAGACCAAACGTAGTTGCCGTTCCTACACTCAACCAAAAAGATGTTGTCTTAAATTCTTCACCGCTTATGGAGTGTATTAACAATGCACTGCTTGCCACATACAAACCAATACTAATCCATCTATTCGTTTGATACTTTTTGAATTCAACTACTGCATTCGGACTTATTTGTAGTTCTTGTTTGAGCTTACTACTCATGAATCCCAACTTATATTTTTGCCCTTCCTTTATGTATCTACTACCTTCAAAACTCTGTTGTAGATAAATAGAATTAGCTTGATATTTTTTCAATTTGGATTCTTGTGCAGAGGAGAGAATTGAAAAAATAAGACAAACAATAATTACAAAAAATGACTTCATCGGAATGGATTAGTTTTAATTAATTAATGTAGTAGATTCAGTTTTCAAGAGTATGTTCTACACTATTTAGCGGAGCAAATCTTGGTTATAACGCCAAATAGACTTTTGAAGCCTGCTGTATGCTAATTCCGTGAGTATGCCAGCCCAACCGACAGTGATTAAGGCAGAAGAAAAAATTGAAAGATCCTCATATTCTTGATCAGAAAAACGCCAGATTACCAAAGCACTACCCACTACTGCTATACTAGCCGCAACAACTTGGTTGGTGCGGTATTTCTTAAATGCTACTACTGCATTTGGGTTAACCTGCATTTCTTTTTTGAGCTTATTCCCCATGAAGCCCACCTTGTAAATTTGTCCTCCTTTCACATATTTATGCCCAAACAAACTTCTTTGCAAGTAGATGGAATTATCTTTATATTGCTCTGAAATTGCTCCTTGAGAGTAGAGCGAAAAAGACGAGATGATGAATAATGAAATAAAAAGAGATAATTTCATGATTTGTAATGATTTAATGATAAATAGAGTGATTTATCAGCAATTTCTCGTTTAATAACGGGCATTTCCAAAAATGCCTGTTATCTCTAGCAGATTAGATGACAGGCAAACTCTAGTTGCCTCAATATCTTAGACTAAATGAGAAATTACTGGCGATTTATTATTAGTTGATATTATAGCGTAAACCAACACCCAACGATAACACACTTTTCCTTAGTGTCAAATTCGTTTGCTTCAGGCTGGGCGTCAAATCAAACCACAATTCGCCTGTCGGAACGATGAGCCATTTCCTGCTTTTTCCCAATGGTATCTCCGCTTGAAAACCTAAGATACCTTCCACATTTTTAAGCTGTATTTCTTCGCTTGTTGACGTTCGACTCGCTTCCACATTGAGTTGACTTTCCAGCATTTCTTCGTTAGCATCTGTGCGTACTTCCATACCTAAAACCTGCTGATATTCTTTGTAATTAGTAGTTACTTGATTAATGCCTATTTTAGGAGTTAGCAGAATCAGATCACTAATATCAATTTTGTAAGCAGTCGCTAACATCCATCGGGTAGTTTGTACTTTTCCTTGAGCAGCAACGCTAAAGTTTTTTTCTCCAGCTTCTATTTCTGAAGTGTTTAATGTCAGCTTTAATTTGCCTTCCAATTCATCAAAGTAAGTGTCCATCGTGAAATCAAAGTTGATGGGAATACCATCAGCCATGATGGCTATTTCCTGCTCGCTTAGGTTTTTACTCACTGTTCCTTCGTAAGTAAGCTCGCCGAAATTTTGATTGAATCCAACTTGCAAATAGAATTGCTGATTGATGATAACTCCTGCGTCTAACCCTAGATTCAAGTTTGTTTTGTTAATGGGATTGAATAAAGTGCGTTCTGCTGTTCTCGTTCCAAATAGTCGAGCTCCTTCGTATATGATACTTTGCACTTGATGGGAATGCAGCGTAGTATAAGGCTGAACTCTTAACCGGCGAGGAGGATCAGGCAGTTCAGGGGCTATATAATAGAACTTTGCAACCTTCGATGGAAGCAATGCCAACTCTTTCTGCTCCAAAATTGGAGTCATCTTGTCTTCAACAATGGCATTCATTAATCCTGACTTTTCAGAAGCAACTTCGATCTCTGCTGGACGAGTAATTTGAGAAACTGCTGTACTTTTTCTTTCTGCGTTTGATGTTTGTTTAAGTTTTATCGCAAGTTCTTGGGAGTTCATTTTTTCTTTTTCAACATAAAAGTTGGTCTCCAAATCAGTAGATTGCTTACCCAATGAATCTACAATTGAATATTCCTGCACAATGGGCTGATTATTTTCATCCTCTTGCGTTTTCACTTCTTTCCCCCAGACTATATTTCCCATCAAAACACCAGTCATCAAAAGGCTAAAGAGCAACAGCAATAACCATAAAATTTCATGATTTTTATCTTTCTCTGGCACTTCAATCACAGGCGCAACTCTCGCCCAGAAATCTTCATCGGGTGATTCCTCGTAATGCTCTAAGTGCTTCTTGAAATAGGATTCTATATGATCTTTTTCTTTCATTTTGTTTGTTTTTGGTATCAGGCGTGGGGCGCGTGTAAAAAAGGCACACACCGGAGATCGCAATAAAAAACCCACACATTTTAAGAAAAAATAAACAAAAAGGAGATTT
>JBCDFY010000193.1:0-13951 GCA_039176995.1 Bacteroidota bacterium | reverse complement strand
CTACGAATCTCTTTCTGAGTTGGAAGAGATGAAAGGCAACAATGAAGAATTGAATGCTTTGATTGATGAGCAAAAATCGGAGTTGGAGGAGCAAAAAAATCGTATTTCCAGATTGCTGAGAGACAATGGTAATTTGAACTCTGTTCGTAAGCAATTGAAAGAGTACAAAGCGCAAGCAGAACAATACATTGCAGAGATTACGCAGTTGAAAGAGGAGAATGAATTGTTGCGCGGTAGTAATGAGCGTTTAACGATTGCTAGAGATTCTTTGTCTTCTTCTTTGGCTTACAAAACGCAAGAAGCAGAAGATTTGAGCACTGCGAAAGCAATGCTGACTTCTGAGAAAGAGTCGTTGACGATGGAGAATAACAACCTTTCCAAGAAAGTGACGGCGGCTTCTGCAATTAGAGTAGAGAACATCGTGGTGGAAGGAATGAAAAATAGAAAGAGTGGTAAATCAGCAGAGAAAAAACGTGCTAAAAACATTGAATATCTGACAATTTGCTTCGATGCGATGTCTAACCGCGTAGCTGAAGCAGGTATGGAAACTTTCTATGTGAGAGTGATCTCTCCAAAAGGAGAAACTTTAGCAGTAGAAGAATTGGGTTCTGGTATCATCACGAACAGCAATACAGGAGAGCAAATTCGCTTCACTAAATCAACGGATACCGAATACCAAAACAATGAAGAGAAATTGTGTGTGAATTGGACACCAAACACGCCGTTCTCTGAAGGAAAATATCAAGTAGAAGTTTACAACAAAGGCTTCATGACTGGTACAGGTGCTTTTGTCTTAAAATAAACATTCCAGATTCACAATAGGGCAACTCAAAAGCCAAAAATTCTAAACAATAGTATAGTGGTTTAGGATCATTGGAAAGGTCGGGTACTTTGTGCTCGACCTTTCATTTTTTGTGCTTGTTTTTTTAACCATATAGGTACATAGCGGCTTCATGTAGCACACATAGTCTATAAATTAAATCAACTCATGTGAACTATGTGAAAAACTATCTGACT
This sequence comes from Bacteroidota bacterium, assembly GCA_039176995.1. Lineage (GTDB taxonomy): Bacteria > Bacteroidota > Bacteroidia > Chitinophagales > Saprospiraceae > JAAUTG01. Next base: position 12,934 of record JBCDFY010000193.1, on the reverse strand, counting down.
ATGTGGTAAAATAATTTTCAAAAAGTTTTCAGTTAAATATTTGAAGAAACCGAAAAAGCATATAAATTTGCAGCCCGTTAAGAAATAACGGTAATTGGTGCGGTAGCTCAGTTGGTAGAGCAATGGACTGAAAATCCATGTGTCGGCGGTTCGATTCCGCCCCACACCACAAAACAAGCTCGGCTTCGGTCGGGCTTTTTTTGTGCCTTTAAGTTACTTTGTAGATGATGAAACCCTATTATCAGTGAGTAGATCGGAAAGAGCACAGAGGACGCTGGCAGGCACAAGGTGGTGGATTAGAAGAATCTGAATCTTGGGCGCAAGATGAACCATTGAGCAAAGAAGACGGTATTAGATTACTAAACGAATTAAAAGACAAGCTCTCTAAAAAAGATTTGGAAAAACGCGAGAAACTCTTTGAGCAAGCAGAACGTTTTGTAAATAATGCACAAGTAGTACAGGCAACAAAAATAAAGTCTTTTGCAGATGAAGAAGATAAAAAGATAAGGGTCGATTTAGAAATCCGAGCAGGCTGGGCATTTATGGGGTTATTTATCATTGTTGTTTATATGTTATTTTCCTTGTTGAATCATATTGTAAAATTATGATAGTTACTGATTTATCCTACACTAACTTTATGGATGACCCAATCATCTATGATGCCATGCAAATGGTTTGGTATGATCTATTAAATGATTTGGCTTTAGAATATGATTTTACTTCAAAACCTTACCTTAGTTCCCTGCTTCCCGATGGCACAAAGGACAGAGATGCCAATCCCATTTTTCACACACATATCAAAGAATATAATAGAGCCGTTAGGATTATTCAGATACCCGAAAATGAGCCGCAATCTACGCATATTCAAGGCTACCTAAACGTATTTGGAGATGAAGAATATGATGATGAAATAATTGATGAATTGGTTATTCATCTAGTCTATTCTGAAATATCAAAAATATTAACCAAAAGTTGGATAAAGGCTTGGCTAGTAGATCATTTAGATAAATCTGAAATGGAAGAAATACTAGACGAGCAAAGCCTTTTACTAGAAAAGGAATAAGAATTTTTGCCGCAAAACTCTATTCCATTCTATTCTTTAAACTCCAATTCTACATATACTGGCAAATGGTCGGAGATGGCACGTGCTTTTTCCAACTGATCACAACCTCCTACAAAATCAATCCTACCTGATTCTATTTTCTGAAAAACATGAGCGTTGAAATAGATGTTATCAATCGCATGATTGACGTAAACGCCTTCTGTGGTGCACTGTCTCTTTAGTGTAGTGGCAGTATTTCTAATAGCAGGCTGAAAACCTTGCGCATACAAATCTTCCCAAACTTCGTGTTCCTCGTTCATATTGAAATCGCCTAGAATAATTACGTTAGAAGAAGCTAATCTTTCTGTATAATTGGCAAAGGTGGCGACTTCCCACTCGGGATGTTTATTGTAGGGACGAGAATGGAAGTTGACGGTATAAAAAATGTGGTCATCTTTGGTTTTGAATTGAGCAATGTAGGGTTCGCGATCGCAAATTGATGCCAAAACTTCATCTAAGTAAGGTTTTTCGATGGTATTTAACTTGGAGGTTTTCCAGAGATACGCATAGCGTTCTCGAATATGAGGAGAGGGACTTTGAGTAGGATCGCTTATACGGTAATCCCACTTGTCACCCATTCTATTTAGGAGTTCACTGATCGCTGCCACTTTTTGTGCGCCTGCGGGATCTTTAGCGACCACTTCTTGAATGGCAATCAAGTCATAATCTCTCATTATTCGCGCCATGGCTTCTATTTCCTCTGCTCCTTTCGTTCTTCCCAAATCTTTGATATTCCATGTAAGGATGGAGAGGTTATCTTGGGCGAATAGGAGAACGGTGATGCTAATAAAAAGCAAGGAGAGCGTAGTTTTTTTCATTTTATTTGAGTGTTTTGTTGAAAAAACGAAAATGCCACAATTTACTATTTTACAGAAGAACACTTTTTCCATACCTTCGCCATAAAAATATAATGTACCAGATTTTAAAGCCGCTCCTCTTTCAAATTTCTCCAGAAAAAGCCCACCACCTCACCGTCAAACTCTTCAAAATTGTCTTGCAAATTCCAATTATCAGCACATTATTCAAGCAAATTTATCGCTACGAGCATCCTAATCTGGAAAAGCAACTTTTCGGTTTGAGCTTTAAAAATCCAGTAGGTCTGGCAGCAGGCTTTGATAAAGATGGCAAGTACTTTAGGGAGATGGCAGCTTTGGGTTTTGGCTTTATTGAAGTAGGTACAGTGACGCCGAAAGGGCAAGCAGGGAATCCGCAGCCGCGTTTGTTTCGTTTGCCACAAGACGAAGCACTCATCAATCGAATGGGCTTTAATAATGATGGCGTAGACGCCTTGGTGGAACAATTGAAAAAAGGAAAACCAAAAGGCGTTGTAATTGGTGGAAATATTGGCAAGAACAAAGTGACGCCCAATGAGCAAGCTGTGGAGGACTACAAAATCACTTTTGAGGCTCTGTTCCCTTATGTGGATTATTTTGTAGTAAATGTCAGTTCACCAAATACACCTAACTTGCGCGATTTGCAGGAGAAAGAACCTTTAACCAAGCTCCTCAGTACTTTGCAAAAACTCAATCAAGCGAAAAAACAACCTAAACCTTTGCTCCTTAAAATCGCACCTGATCTTACCTTTTCTCAAATTGATGATGTGATAGAAATCGCTAGCGCGGTGAAATTAGATGGATTAATTGCGACCAATACGACGATTGATCGTTCTACTTTGAGTACGAATTCAAATGCTGTGGAATCCATTGGAGCAGGTGGTTTGAGTGGTGCGCCGCTGCGGGAACGTGCTACAGAAGTGATTAGATATATTTACGAAAAAACGAATGGCGAGTTACCCATCATAGGCGTTGGCGGTATCAATAGCGCGACGGATGCATTAGAGAAAATTCAAGCGGGGGCGAGTTTGGTTCAGATTTACACAGGACTGATTTATCAAGGACCTACGCTGATTAAGAAGATTAATAAATTGCTTACGGAAGTGAATAAGTAGATTGCTAGATTAAAAGATATGAGATGCAAAGTACTTGTGTTCACTTTCTTATGGCAATCAAAATATCCGATTTTTTAGGACATATTACTTACCAAGCAATCATAGTTTGCCTTATCGAACAATATCAAACGGCGAGGACTTCAAACCATCTCAAACAGAAAAATTATCGAACAAAGCACTCCTCATATCAAACAAAGACAAACCAATTACCTCATCGTATTGGGTGGCGCAACGGCAAGTGGAAAAACGGCTACTGCCATCAAAGTCGCGCAACAATTCAAAACGGATATTTTGTCCTGCGATAGTCGACAATTCTATCGCGAAATGAATATTGGAACAGCGAAACCAACCACGGAAGAATTGGCTGCGGCGAAACATCACTTTGTTGATTCTTTGAGTATTCAAGATCACTACAGCGTTGGCGATTATGAACGAGATGCCTTACAGTTGCTTGAGCAATTGTTTGAGGAAAAGCAGGTGGTTGTAATGACAGGTGGTTCAGGACTTTACATCCGAGCAGTTTGTGAAGGTTTAGATGATTTTCCAGATGTGCCAACGGCAATTCGGAAAGAGGTAGAAGAGCAATTTCAGGAGAAAGGTATCCTTACTTTACAGGAAGAATTAAAAATAGTTGACCCTAATTATTACGAAAAAGTAGATTTACAAAATCCGCATCGACTTATTCGTGCCATTGCTGTTCATCGAGCGAGTGGGAAAACTTTTTCTAGCTTTCAAAATCAGCCCAAAACAGCAAGGAATTTCGTACCTATTTATGTACTACTTGATTGGGAGCGCGAACAACTGTACGATAGAATCAATCAGCGTGTAGATCAGATGTTAACAAATGGTCTGGAAGCAGAAGCACGCGCACTCCTACCTTATCAACATTTAACTGCCTTGCAAACTGTTGGTTATCAAGAGTTTTTCGATCACTTCAAAGGAGCAATAGATTACGAAGAAGCAGTTCGACTTATCAAGCGCAATACGCGAAGATATGCAAAACGACAGCTGACGTGGTTTCGGCGATCAGAGCATTGGATACGATTTCATCCTAAGCAAATGGAAGAAATTTTGGCTTATTTGAAACTAAAAATCACTACTTGATTTAAAAGAAACAAAAACTTGATTTTTCAAATGAAAAATTTATCTCCGATATATCCTCACCTCTCCCAGAAAGGTTTCATACGTCCCAAAATAATGCTTAAACAAAATACGCTCAGGAAATAGCTCTAAAGTTTCAAAGGATTTCAGCAACTCAAAATCAGTTTTTCTAAGCAATATTTCTTGTGTTTCCTTACAATTTTGCTTATCGCAATGATAGACTTCTTCACAGCACTTGGGCATCTTAAAAGGCGTCGTAAACATCTTCCAATATCTACCATAAGCAGCTTCGTGTAAAACTAAAATATCCGCTTCCTTTTTAAGTTTTGCACCTTGCTTTGGCATTTGTCTTTCAAAAGCATACATCGAATAATTGATTTTTTCTGCCCCTTGCAATTGTTCTTTAAGAAACGCTCGACTTTGATAGCGCGTATCATTCCAAAAATTGTATTGAGAAACAATAGCTAAGCCCAAAGTGTAGAATGCGACGATTACTTTTGCTGCATTTTTGAGCTTTTTATTCTGGAAAAGGGTATTTAATCTATAAGCCGCTAAGAGCGCAACGTAAGGTAAGAACACATTAGCACGCCTGACAAAAGGCGTGTCCATTCTCCAGCGTACCAAAAATTCTAAGGCTAGAAATAAAAGGAACAAGAGCAAGCAAATGGTCTGCTCATTAAGTGATCGCACTCGCCAACTTTTCGACAGCAATTTCGTCGTACTAATACTCGCTAACACAACTACAAATAGACTACTTCCGCCAATGGTGGCAGCCAAATACAGCAATGGATTATGCAACCAATGATTATCCTTTGGAATCACATTACTATTCAGATCTTTGGCTACGGTAGAAGAACGAATGGCTTCTGCTATATCAACATGAAAACCATGAATAGCGATGAGATAAAATACAACTAGAACAATGAAAATTAGTGCAGTTAGCAATGATTTTTGTATGCTCATTTTCTTTTGAAATGCCAGCAGAGCAAGGGTAGTAAGGAAGATCAGCAACGGAATAAAATCTAACTTTGTCGCTAAACTCATGGCAAAGGGGAAAGGCAAAATGTAATAGAATATTTGCCTAAAAAAGACATCATTTTTCGATGCTGCTTTCAAAAAAATGTAGGTTGCAAGCAAAGATAAATGTGTCCAAAAAATGTAAGAAATGGCAGGTACAGCATAATGACTGTAAGTAATATTGAGATCAAAGATGGCAATGAAAAGTGCTGCAAGTAGTGCAACAGATTCGTTTCGCAAGAGCAATTTCCCCAGTTGAAAAACCACCAAAATCAGTAATACCGCATAAAAAGTAGATAAAAATCGTCCAACTAAAATTAACTTATTTTGCTTGAGTTCTAGCCAACCAATTTGATAAGCAATGTACGCTGATATTCCAACTTGCTTACCGTAAGCCCTTGTATTCCAAATACTTGAAAAGTCTTTGTCTGCATACAATTTCTCATCCAAAATATGAATTTGCTGTTCTGCAATTTGAGCATGCTGAAACTCATCCGGCTCCCAAAGATTGTGCGTTGGTTTATCAATATTTCCCCAAAAGATACCTAGAATTCTGATGGCAAGTGCGATAAGGATGATGAGGAGTAACCAAAGGTTTTTCATAATTACTTATTAGGAAAAACCGAAAGATAAACATATTCATAGAGGAGAAAAAGGAAGAAGAAACAAGGCACAGGAGTGCCCGTTTCTAGTCCCATATGTTCAGAGTAAGCCATAATAGTTATGGTCTATGTCAGCGGGAAAACATGCTTTATTGGTATTCGGCAAGTCAAAGATGTGAATAATCTAAATATATCTTACCGATTTTCCGACTATCGGTAGGTATAGCGGAATGAACGGTAGAATTAAAATTAAAATTTAGGCTCTTATTAACAATCAGGAGGGGATGCTTATAAGACCAAATGAAAATTTTTAGTTCCTAAAAATTTTCATTTGGTGGGGTTTTATGGAGAGAAAGAGCTATTTTTTGAATTTTTCAGAAAAATTCGGAAAATAGCTCTTTCTCTCCGAAAGTCCCCTTGAAAACAAGATGAAAAATAAATTTTTCATCTTATTTTCAAGAAATAACGTAGCCCAAGCAAAATAAAAAAGCTCAATTTTTGCTCAAAAGATTTTCTCCCTCTAATTCTTTACAAGAGCCAAAATTTATTTCTTTCTAACTACTTCTCTCAAAAATTCCTCTCTTTTTCTTCTAGCTACTGGAACTTCTGATCCATCAATCATAATGACAAAACCATCTTTTAGATAGCGAGAAATTAGTTTTGTATTAATCAAATGAGACTTATGAGTATGATAAAAATCATAACTTTTAAGCATATCTCTAAATACTCCCAAATTGTGTGAACTGACTAAGCAATTTCCATCATTTAGATACAGTTTCGTATATTTTTCCCAACCTTCACAACGAATAATATCGCACACCTTGACGAATCCATAGGAATTGAGTCCAGGAATGACTAATTTAGTAGATTGGTTACCGATATTCTCAAGATTGTGTTGGAGATTATGGTATTTTTCTATTTTATTTCGATCCTCAATTCTTTCTTTTGCTTTTTCGACAGCTTTGATTAGGTTTTCTGTGATGATGGGTTTTAGTAAATAATCCACTGCACTTACTTTCAGTGCATCTAGCGCGTAATCATCAAAACCTGTAACGAAAATAATTTCAAAGTTGATTTTTTCAAAACGACTCAACAAGTCGAAACCCGAACCTCCAGGCATTGAAATATCTAAAAAAATTAAGTCGGGCTGATGCTTTTGAATCAATTGATAGGCTTCTGTGATGTTGGCAGCAGTAGCCACTACTTCAACGCCTTCACAGTGTTTTCCTAATTTGATTTCTAGCACTTTCCTTATTTTTGCCTCATCATCAATGATAATTGCTTTATAATCTTTCATCTTCACTGGGTATTTATTAATAATTAGCTTTTCTCACTTTCATTCCTCTTCTAGGTTTCTAATTTCAATCAACACTATCGTACCAGGATATTGCTGTTCAGACGTATCTAAATCTTCCACTTGAACAGAAATATCTGAAATACCAGATTTCCTCAAGACTTCAATCTTATCATCTACTATATTCATTCCTTTGGAACGATGTCCCTTCCTTCGTTTCTTTTTCGCATTAATTCGACCGATTCCATTATCTTGTATTTTACAATAGAGCTTTTTATTTTGGGAATAAAAATGGATAAGTAGAGAAGCTTTACCGTCTTTCCTTTCACTCAATCCATGATTGATAGCATTTTCTACAAACGGTTGAATCAGCATAGAAGGAATATCATATTCTCTTAAAGACAAATTTTCATCAACCTGAATCCTCACATTGAACTGCCCTTCAAAGCGCATTTGCTCCAGTTCTGTGTATATCCTTAGCAAATCAACCTCTTTTTCCAACGTGATCACCTTTTCTCTAGAGCTATTCAAATAACCTCTGACCAATTGCGCAAAACAAGTTAGGTAACTATCTGCTGTATCTACTTCATTAGTTTGGATATAATATTGAATGGCTCCTAAAGCATTAAATACAAAATGAGGATTCATTTGTGCTCGAAGAGCTGACAATTCTAAATCAGCGATTTTTCTATTAAAAATGTTGAGTTGATCTATCTTTTGCCGCTGTCTTTTTTTCCAAGTGACTAGGTAAGTTATTACTGATGCCAGTAGAACAATAACAACCCCTCCCCTAAACCAAATCGTTTGCCAGTAAGCCTTTCGGATGTAAATTTCAAGAGGTGGAATATCAAATTTGTTTCCATAAATATCTTCTGCTTGAAGATAAAAAGCATACTGTCCGGGATTAAGGTTCAGGTAGTTCGACACTCGATCATCACCTACTCTCCATTCGTCTTCAAGAGGTTCTAATCTTGTGCGATATTTAATATTGCCATCGCTCGCAAAGGACAGTAAGTGATAGCGAATTTCAAGATCGTTTTCATTGTAAGCTAAATCTAGCTTATCGGTAATAGGAATTTTCTTTTGATTGACAATTATTTGGGTATATTTCAAATCTTCTTCAGATACAGTGCTTTCATATACTTTAAAACGATCTAGCCTTTGCAAGCCCTCTGAATTGGCAACATAAATATATTGTTTTCCATCATAGTGAACATCTTGTATTTCGTTAGTGAAAAGACCATCTTCTAAATTGTAGCGTTGTAGTTCTTGGGTTGAATCTACTACTAATATTCCTTCATTACTAGCAATCAAGAGTGTACTATCTGTATCAGGGCGAATACGGCGAATGTAAGAAGCATCTGTGATCTGATGAATAGTGCTATCTTGGTAATTGTAAGTAAATAGTCCATTACTTTCTGTACCTATCCAAAGATGAGTAGAATCACCGTACAAGGAAGAAACATTATTGATAAAACTTATATCTTCTAGCACAGGAATCATTTTATTTTCTTTCCAGATGAAAATTCCCTTATCATTTCCTACATATAACTTATTAGTAGATCCCTCTAAATATAGTGCCTTAACTTGGCACGTAATGGAGTTTATTTTGAAAGAATCGTCCACAGTAACTTCATTAACATAATAATTATAATTATTCCCACCATACATAATTTGACGCCTTTGGTCATATTGTAGATCAAAGCTGTTCTTAAATCTTCTACTGCGCTGATTTACCCTTACCGTAAATTTCTCTTTTAGGGGAGATAAAATATTCTGGTTGTTTAGAATCCAATTATTGTCAGAAGAAGAAATTAGTATACCATAAGGTGGAAAATTAGAAGCAGACTTAAAACGAATCTGTTCGTCAGAGATAAATACATTCTTCAGGACATCATCTTCAACTAAGTAGATACCAGCGTTATTAGTAAAGGCAAGTAACTTTCCTTCTGAAGTTTCCACTATTTCTTTAAATATATTATCACCTCTATTTTCTTGGAGAAGTAACTGGCTCTTTCTCCTTTGAAGAGGAATCAAAAATAGTCCTCCTTCCCTACTCCCTATCCAGACATTCCCTCTAGAGTCTCTAAAAGATCTGAGTAAATAGTACTCCTTCACCAATTCTTTGAAAAGTTACTTATCAACCACCTCTCCCTCTAGGTTGTATTCGATCAGACCACTACTATTAGATAATATGAAGCTACTGTCTAATAAAGTTACGCTATTTCTACCGTCTGAATTAGAGGTAGTTTCAATATCCAAAGTAGCTAACTTATTCTCTGTAAAATTATAGAGTAGCATATCTCTATCTGTCAACTGTATCAAATATTTATCCCTACTCAGGTGATAAATCTCAGGTGACAAATTTTCGATAGACATGTTAATTGCAGGATTAATCATTTTAACTGTCGCTTTCTCTCTAAAAAAATACTTATCATCTCGAATATATACAGAGGTATTTTTTCCTACGTACCTTGCTCTGTAATGCGGAGTATTGTAATAATATATAGAATCATAATCAGTCAATAGTACTGATGATGAAGATGAGAACTGTCTACTATTGGTGGTTGCAACCACGCTATCAACTGTAAGCTCAAAATGGTCACTAAATGTGTTTATGAAATTTGTATCTACATGGAAGATATTATGATGTTCTACTTTTTTTTCTCCGAAACTTATCCAACAAGGTCTAGTAAAAGCCTTTCGATAAGAAACTATTCCATCAGCACTGATCATATTTGAATGAGAGCTATCAATAGGAATATATACGCTATCCTGGTAGATATAAGTCGCTGGTTTACCTTTATAAATATCCAACCAAATTCTGCCCCATTTATCTTTTACTGCATACGGAATATCATTCCCAGGCAATCCATTCTTAGTAGAAAAATGCTTAAACGTATACCCATCAAACTTTGCCATACCATTTTCTGTGTATGCCCAAATATAGCCCTCATCATCCTCTACTACCCCGTAAACATAGTTAGTAGGTAAGCCATCCTTGGTAGTGTATTGGATGTAGTCGTGCTCCTGCGCTTGTAAAGAAAAGTTAAGGAGCAAAGAAATAGAGGCGGTTAGAATATGTATTACAGCTGAACGCATTGGGAAAGTTAAAGATTTTTCTCCTCAAAAATAGAATTTTCGGACGATCGGTCAACATTCAGGAATCATCGGTTCTGTATTTTCATAATTACCTTTCCTAATCCCTATTCCCCTTTTCTACCCAAACCCTCACCGTTCACATATTTTAATTTTTCATAATACGTAAAAGCTGATACCTTGCCGTTGAATTTAGAACTAATAGCAAAGTAAACCTTTAGAGTGCCCCTTCATCTAATTAACATTTTAAAGGACTTTTAAGGAGTCCGACGGAATTGCATTAAAGTCGTTTTTTATAAAACTCCGAACACGAGTATTTTGTGTCTCTCCCGATGGTCATCGGGATCGACTCTATAAGTCTGTCGTCTCGCTCATTAGTCAAAAACCGATTACACATGAAACACTATCTACCGCCCATGGCAGTAGTGATACAGCTATTGCTATGCTTACACCTTTCTGCTCAAACACCAACTATTCAAGACTGCCTAGGGGCTATTCCTATTTGCGAACCCATTTATCACGAAGACAAAGTTGCCAATGGAGAAGGCAACTACCCCAACGAAATAGACAATGCCATTTCCTGCCTTGCCGATGAACGCAATGCCATTTGGTACACCTTCACGGTCAACAAAACAGGTGATTTTGGCTTCATTTTAACACCTAATGACTCTAGTGATGATTACGATTGGGCTTTATATGACCTCACCAATGCAGATTGTGAAGAAATTCGCACCAACCCAGATTTGCTAGTAAGCTGTAATGCCGCAGGACAGCAAAATTCAGATGTTACCTGCATTGGACCAACTGGACCAACGGGTGGTTCAGAACATGATATACAAGGAGCAGGATGTAGCAATAGACCTACCATCAGAAAAGGAAACAGTCCTTTTAATGCCCTCATTCCTGTCCAAAGAAATAACCGCTACGTGCTTGTTGTCTCCAACTGGTCGCGCTCCACAGCAGGTTATACTATTGACTTTAGTGCATCTGGAGGTATTGGTATTTTTGATTTAGAAGATCCCGAGGTAGTGGAGGCCAGCTTTCCAGAACAGTGCGGCGATGATAAAATCTCCATAGAATTCAACGAAAATATTCAGTGTGCCACCGTAAATAATTTCAACTTCGTACTGGATGGCCCAGGCGGTCCTTACGAAGTTTCCGTTGTTTCCCCAGTTTGCGATCAGGGTGGCCTTTATACTCCCAAATTTGATCTGTTTGTTGACCCCCCAATTACCGAATCTGGTGAATTTACCCTTAGTTTAGATGGTGATCGTTCTACCGAAGTGCTAGACCTTTGCAATAACCCCGCCTTCAACACTTCCCTCTCTTTTGAGGTCGAAATAGACGGCAATATCAGTATTGATTTAGGAGAAGATATTGCCATTTGCCCTGGAAACGGTGTAACCTTAGATGCCACTTTAGATGCTCAAGTTGGTAATTTTGAAGCGACCTACCTTTGGTCAACAGGAGCAACAACTCCTACGATAAACGTTTCACAAGCAGGAGATTATGGAGTTACCGTTTCTATTGGTTGTGCCAAAGGAAGTGATGAAATCAGCTTAATTGTAGATGGAACAGATAGTGGTCCTTATGTCAATTTAGGAGGTGATCGTACTTTGTGTATTGGTGAAAAAATTGAACTGGACGCCACTAACTTTGATGCTGATTATCGTTGGTCAACGGGCTCTTCTTCGCCCATTATTACGGTGCGAGAAGCAGGTACTTATGGCGTGACTGTAACCGACGATTGTGGAACAACCACACAGAGTGTAGAAATCACCTATGTAGATCAGCCCGAGGTAGATTTGGGAGCAGATTTGGAACTTTGTCCAGGCGAAAGTACTACGCTAGAACTCAACATCCCCAACGCCACTTACCTTTGGCAAGATGGAGGTACTGAATCTAGTATAACTGTCAAATCCTCAGGAACTTATGCAGTGAGTGTGACTACACTTTGCGGTACGATTACTGATGAAGTAGAAGTCACTTTCCCACGTCCCATCAACTTAGATTTAGGAGAAGATCAACAGCTTTGTGGCGATCAAACTGTCACACTTGATGCCTCCATGACAACCAATAATGGCGTGAATGCAACCAACACTAATGCCACCTACACTTGGCAAGATGGAAGTACTAACCCTACTTTTGAAGTCACCCAATCTGGAACTTACGAAGTAACCATCACCAACGGCTGCGAAACCTTAACTGACCAAATTGAAGTCACTTTTGGACAAGATGTAAGTGTTGATTTGGGCGCAGATCAAACGCTTTGCCAAGGCGAAACACTGGAACTCAATGTAGCTGCTGGAAATGCGACTTATTTGTGGAGCGATGGCAGTACAGAACCAACTTTAAGCATTTCTGAAGCAGGTATTTACGAAGTAACAGTAACTAGCGATTGTGGTAAAGCAACTGACCAAATTGAAGTGAATTATGTAGAAGCATTGAACTTAGAACTCGGCGCAGATCAGCAACTTTGCGATGGGCAAAATGTGACGCTTGATGCGACCAATAATAACGCCACTTACACTTGGCAAGATGGGAGCACCAATCCCACTTTTGAAGTCACCCAATCAGGCATTTACGAAGTAACCATCACCAATGGCTGCGAAACTTTGACCGATCAAATTGAAGTTACTTTCGGACAAGGTGTAAGTGTGGATTTAGGAGAAGATCAAACCCTTTGTCAAGGTGAGACTTTGGAACTCAATGTCGCTGCTGGAAACGCTACTTATTTATGGAATGATGGAAGCACCAATCCCAATTTAACT
>JBCDFY010000192.1:0-14261 GCA_039176995.1 Bacteroidota bacterium | reverse complement strand
GATAGAACCTGAGCCAGTACATATTTATTTTTTATCATGTTTGGTTAAATTGCCATTTACTTTATTAATATTTGGCAATTTTAATCGAAAAATATTATTCAGCCTATATTTAGCTGACTTTTAGTTAATTATCTTCCAAATTTATTTTTTAGTTGGACACTAGTGCTAATTCCTAAATAAAAAAATAAGCGCTCCATTCATTTTCTAAACAGCAAGTGGTCACATTCTCGCAACTTGAGTACTGTTTCTAAGACAATCAATTTTATTCAAATAAAAAATGACTAGAATGAAACAAGTACATCAAATTTTTACACTCTTACTCTTCTTATCGCTTCCTCTTTTATCATCTGCACAAAGCAAAGCAACTACACCACTTGAAGGTGCTTGGTATCTTATGGAAGGCACTTACAATGGCAAGACTAAGAAAGCAGAAAAGCCTTTCCAATTCAAAATCTTCACCAACAAACACTATGCCTATCTCATGCAATCCGAAGCAGGTGCTTGGAATCAAGGTATGGCAGGCAGCTACAAAATGAAAGATAATACTTACATCGAAAGCTGTGAGTTCAGTTCTATTCCTGCTCAAGTCGGTACTTCCGCTGAATGGAAATATTCTTTTAAAGGTGATCAACTCATCATAGAAGGCCCTATCCGAATTATGAATGCAGATGGTAGTGATAATATTGCTTTTGCTGGTTTTTTGAATACGATACGAGAGGTGCGGGTGCGGGCAGAGTGAGGTATAGCTGCTTAAGCTAGATTTCCAAAGTTTTAAAAACTTCGGAAATCTTCAAGTTCACGGAAAACTTTTCAAAGGAAAGAGATTAATACAACATTTTTCAATCACTTTTTACAAAAATACTTTACAATGAAAAACTGGACACTCTACACGCTAGTAGTGCTATTGCTAGCTATTACCCAAAGCCTAAATGCCCAAACTTGTAATGATCCTAATGCTCATAATTTTGGACAGATGGGGACTTGCGAGACTTGTTTTGATAATATTAAAAATGGAGATGAAATCGAAGTAGATTGTGGGGGGACAAACCCGAGTTGCGTGCCTTGTGTTTTTACTAGACGATTGGATGTGATAGGTGATGGAAGAGTTTTTGGTAACTTGGAGGTGCAAAGAAATATTGGAATTGGTACTTCTACACCATCTGGCAACTTAGAAGTAGTAGGAGACGGCTATAATACGGTTGGAGGGTTTCCAGCAGGACAACTTCAAGTTAGATCCACAAGCTCAAGTGTAAATGGCGGTGCATTGATTTCAGGTCATAATAGTGCTAGTGGAAATACCCAATTGTGGTATATGGGAAGTGGCAATACTGTCTCAGATCAATCTGTCGTCCTCATGAACAGGCAAACTGATCGATTAATTTTAGGCACAAATGATGTCAAAAGGGTGGACATATCAGGAGACGGGAGTCTAACTCTAGAAAATAATCTTTCATTACCATTTAATGCCACGGATAACGATGTTTTCAACTATAGTAATCGCTTTGATTATAAGATAACAAGTAGTAACAACGGCTTATTCTTTTCAGTATCAAATGGTTTCAATAACAGACGCGCATTTATACAATCTGGGCATGAATCACCAGCATTTTCAAGTTCTATTGGAGAGCTCGTATTGAATCCTTTTGGTGGTGACGTAGGTATTGGAGACACTACACCTGATTTTACTTTAGATGTCAATGGCTCAGCAGGGAAACCTGGTGGTGGCTCATGGAGTAATGCTTCTGACCGACGCCTAAAACAAGATATTGAAGATTTCAAAGATGGCTTAGAGGAAGTGCTACAAATCCACCCTGTCTGGTATCGCTATAATGGTAAGTTTGGATTGCCGACAGATGAACGCTACGTCGGTATCATTGCACAAGAAATGAAAGAAGTGGCACCTTACACTATCAAGCCTTATACAGATAAAGATGAAGAAACAGGTGAAAGCGGTGAATATTTGAACTACAATGGCACAGCAGTTACCTATATGTTGGTCAATGCAGTACAAGAGCAGCAAATTATCATCGAAGAAAAAGATAAACGAATTGATGAACTCGAAGCTCGCCTAGCAAAAATAGAAGCAACTCTTTTTGGAAAAGACAAAGCTAATTCAAAAACGGACAAAAGCAGTTCAGTCGTATTGACCAATGCTCAACTCTACAATAACCAACCTAACCCCTTCACTGGAAGCACCACTTTACGCCACTTCATACCTGAGAGCGTAGTACAAGCTGAACTACGCATCACTAATGCCAACGGAGAAACAATTAAAGTTCTCAATATAATAGATAGAGGAGAAGGACAGACCACATTAGCAGCTTATGCTTTAAGTGCAGGCAGCTACTTCTATACCTTGGTGTTGGATGGAAAAGTATTGGAGACCAAGCAGATGGTGTTGGTAGAATAAAAAGCCTTTTTCATTACCTAAATCTACATTTTACACACTCAGTTCAACAGCTAGCAGGTGTTTAATACACCTGTTAGCTTATCAAAACACCTTAACAAAATGAAAAAATCGTTACTCATTTTACTACTTTTCATCTTGTTCAGCCACCAATACCTCCAAGCCCAATGCCCCGCTAGCCCTGCCATCCTACAATCACAACAAGACATTGACGATTTTGTAAACAATTGCAACAATAGTTCCACTTATGTAGGCAATATTGACATTGATGCAGGAGCGAATCCGATTGATTTGTCGGGTATGAGTTTTTTGGAGCAGGTGACAGGTAATTTGCGCATTACTGAAAATAGTGCTTTGCAAAATTTAAATGGCTTGCAGAATTTACACACTGTAACAGGTTTTCTACTGATAAGGGGCAATGACCAATTGACCGATATGCAAGGTCTGGAAGGGCTGCAAACCGTGAGTGGGAATTTTACCATTCAATCTAATGATAATCTGACTAGTTTGAATGGTTTAGATCAATTGATGTCGGTGTCCACTATTTTTAGAGTGTGGTTCAATCCTTTGCTGACGACTTGTGCGACGGTAGGTGTTTGTCATCTAATTGATACCCAATCTCCTTTCAACTTTGCCGCTCAAACGCTGACCTTAGATCATCAACTTGATACAGTAATTCCTCTATCTGAATTTGTAAAAATCTATGTCGATAAAACGGCTACACTTATACTGCAAACGGAGTAAAAGAGTGATTTCATTTTCGAAAAAAGATAGGTTTTGTTCACATCATTTACCTTTAAATTTGAGGGTAAGTTTTCGCTGAGGAAGAGGTCGATACCTCCTGTCCGAGACGATCGAATTTCGTTTTTTATTTTGGTGGACGTGGAACACCTGCTGCATCGTGGCTCAGCGATAAATTGAAACAATTAAATACAACTTTCGCTTTTCAGTAAAACCACTATCTTTAGTTAAATTAGTAAAAATCATGGCAGATAATCAACTCATACAATTTGAATCTAAGGAAATCCGCAGAATATGGCATCAAGAAGAATGGTATTATTCTATCATAGATATTATAGAAGCCATTACAGCATCCAAAAACGCTAGACGGTATTGGAGCGATCTAAAAAGAAAACTAACCACAGAAGGCTTTGCTGAACTGTACGAAAAAATCGTACAGTTGAAAATGGAAGCCTCTGATGGAAAAATGCGAAATACAGATACCGCCAGTAAAGAAACTGCCTTTCGCATTATCCAATCTATTCCTTCTCCCAAGGCAGAAAAATTCAAACAATGGCTTGCGAAAGTTGGATCAGAACGAATTGATGAAATTGAGAATCCAGATTTAATCGCACAACGATTTAGAGAACATTATCGAAATTTAGGCTATGGTGAAACTTGGATAGATACCCGCTGGCAGTCCATTTTGACACGTGCGAAATTGACAGATGAATGGAAAGATCGGGGAGTGAGAGAAGGAAAAGAATATGCCATACTCACTGCAATTATTTCAGAGGAAACTTTTGGTTTAAAGCCTAGTGACCACAAAAAAATCAAGGGCTTGAAACGTGAAAACCTTCGTGACCACATGAGCAATTTAGAACTTATTTTTACCATGCTAGGCGAAGAATCAACTAGAAGGGAAGCTGTTCGAAATGACCATAAGGGCTTTGATGAAAATAAAATCGCCGCTAGAAAAGGAGGAAGCTACGCAGGGGAAGCACTCAAAACCTATGAAGAACAGAGTGGTGAAAAAGTTGTCTCCGACATCAACTATAAAGAACAAATTAAAGCAGCAAAGAAAGAGCAGCGTAGACTTGCTAGAGAAAATAAGAAGAAAAGAAAATAGTTGGAGTGAGTATGACAACCCCTGATCTGACAAGTATCCTAAGCCCATCAAAAAAACGAAAGGATCAGCTCGATTTGCAACTGAGCTGTAACATGTGCTTATCTCATAAAGCTGTTTGTTAAAGCATCAGAAAGTAAAACATAAGACAAGCGTATAGCTTCATCGGACATAGTCCGAGACGATCGAATTTCGTTTTTTATTTTGGTGGACGTGGAACACCTGCCGCATCGTGGGTGTCTATCCAGTAAAAACCTTACGATCCAACAAATGCCTTAAATGCTTGCCGATGATTTTTCCCAATGGGTAGTATTTTCCCATTTTTTAGGACAACGGTATTGCCCTCTAGATAATCAATTTGGCGCAGATTGATTAGGTAGGATTTATGAATTTTGTAGAATTGCTGGCTGGGTAATTGCCGCTCAAAGGCAGTAAGGGTACTTGGGGTCAGGTGAAACGTCTGCGCTAGCCAAACTTTGATGTAATTACCATAGCTTTCCAGATAGTAAATATCATCCATTTGAAGCTGTATCAGTCGTTTGTCTGACTTGATGAAGAGGGAAGATTCGTCTTTTTGTAGAGTCGAATCATTTGTGTTTTTAGACTCATATAATTCTTTAGCTCTTTGAACGGCTTTCAAAAAACGATCCATGCGGAAGGGTTTCAGCAGATAATCACAAACCGCTAGTTCAAAACTTTCTAGGGCGTATTCTTCGTAGGCAGAAGTAATGATGACTAGAGGTTTTTTCTTCAAAATGCGTAAGAAATCTAAACCTTTAATTTTGGGCATATTGATGTCTAGGAAAATTAAATCAACTGCTTCTTGCTTTAAGAATGCCAAGGCTTCGGTTGCCAAATGACACTGCCCTACGATTTCTAAATCGGGCAAATCTTTGGCATATTCCAAAATAACTAAATGAGCTAGTGGCTCGTCGTCTATAATTAATGCGCGCATGATTGAGAATTGAAATGATAGAAGTGTTCTCCAACTTTTATAAACCTATAATTTTCAGACTGGCTTCAAAGGTATTTTGCTTCATTTGGGTAATCAGTTCGTATCGTTCAGGGAATAATAATTCCAAGCGGCGGCGCAAATTTTTTAAGCCTGTGCCATCTTGATGTTTTTCTACTGCTTCAAAAGAGTTTTTGCAAGTAAAAATTAAGCCTTGCTCATCGCTCGCAAGTGAAAGGTGCAGAAAACAATCTGTTGTAGCTGGTTCTATTCCATGTTTGAAAGCATTTTCGATCAAATTAATAAACAACAGTGGCGGAATCAATAAGCAGTCGTCGTGAATCTCTTTTTCAAGGCGATAGTTTAGTTTTTTATGCAAACGAATCTGTTGTAACTGTATGTAGTCTTCTATGTATTTTAGTTCTTCTTTGAGCAATACCGTTTTTTCCTGACCCCTGTAAATCACATAGCGCATTAATTCTGAAAGTTGGAGAATCACCTCGGGCGTTCGTTGATCTTTGGTCA
The DNA here is from genome assembly GCA_039176995.1 of Bacteroidota bacterium. Taxonomy (GTDB): domain Bacteria; phylum Bacteroidota; class Bacteroidia; order Chitinophagales; family Saprospiraceae; genus JAAUTG01. Next base: position 8,531 of record JBCDFY010000192.1, on the reverse strand, counting down.
AGCTAAGCGCATATAAATTATTTAGGGTATTGAAATAGAAATGTGGATTAATCTGCTGTCGAAGGAAATTTAATTCTGCGTCTACTTTCGCTTTCTCTAAGTTAGCGATTTGACTATTCTGTCTAAACCATTGCGTAGATACTACAATTGGAACGGTAAGGAGCATGATAAAAAAGGGAATTCCTCCGCCATCTGTTCCAAAAGTCTGTCCTCGATTAAAGGCAGCGATTTCGAGTATTTCAACTATTGGTAACAGACGCACAAAAGCAATAAACAAGGGGTAAAGTATCAAAATCACGCCAACCATTGCAAAGCCATAATACAATACACCTCTTTCCTTTAAGATTTTGGGGATTAATAAGTTTTGATTGACCCAAAAGTAAAAATAGTAGACCAAGATGATAAGAAAAAATTGAATACTAAAACTGAAGAAATACGTAATCGTTCCTACGATGGAGCGAATTTGATCTTGCTCGTACATTTCTACAACACCTGCTACACCAAGTATAACCGCAATAAACATACAGACAAACAGTAAGAGTTGATTGAGCCCAAACCGTTGAAACAGGTTACTGCTTTCAAGCTTATTTAGCAATTGCTTGTTGAATAAAAATGCAATTTCTGTTGCTAACATTGCTGCCGATGCAGTCCGTAGAATATTGATCCCAATTTGATTGGCTGCTGTAATCGAAATCTCTAGCAGATCAACGCTTCGAGGGAGAAGAAACCATTCTCCTAGAGCATTCGATTGTCCTATGACGAGTAGCACTATTGGGAAAAAAAGAAAACAAGCTATCCAAAGTAAAAAACTGATGCCAGTAGGTATTTGCGGCTGTAGTTTATTTCTGAACAGCGCGAAAAACAATGCTGGCGCAAAGAGCAAACACAATTTCAAAAAGAATGTCATAAAAATCTTCCATCCACCTTGCGTAATAGACAGTTGGGTCAAATAGCTAAAAAATAGCAACAATACTAAGAATAGCCAGACACTCTCTTTCACCAAAAACAGCTCAATCTTATAAAAAATAGATCTGGTCATCGATCAAAATATTTTAATATCTAGCCCGAATTACGGCAAAAGTGATCTATATGTCCAAATTAAGATGTCAAAAGCTATGTTTTCCGTGATGAAAGTCAGTCGAAGTAATTTTTATAGAATAATGCGAATAACGGGTAAAATACTCTATTTCGTAGTAGTAACAGTTTTGCTAAACTTTTGAAATTTGTGTTTCTGTCCGAAGAGAATTACGGAGCATACTTGTTGCTCAATTTGCGGATATTGACCTGAACTATATCTGGGTCAAATGTCAAGAAAGATGACATCTGTACAGTCGTTATTCGCATTTATAGTGATTATATTTGCTCACGCTTAGTAAAAAAACGCAAGTGTAATTAAATTTATCGTACTGACTTGTAAGCACTTACGATACAAGCCGCCAACAGCTAACAGCCAATAGCAAAAGGCTAAATAAAGTCGAGCTAAGAACATGATCCCTACTCGTTTTAGACTTTTATCAAGCACCTTCGCCAAACATAATCAGTACAACTTCCACAGCTTCGTCTTTTTCATTCCACCACTTGTGTGCGACATTAGCAGGAATGAATACGGTATTACCTTCTGAAACCGTTACTCTTTCGCCATCTACTTCTCCTTCTACAGTTCCTTTGATGGTTACTCCGAGCATAGGAAAAGGAGCTGCTTGTTCGCGGGCATCGTCTCTTACTCTTTCACCAGGTAAGATTCTGTACCAAGCAGTGCGCAAGCCTTTTTCATAATAAAATACTGTGAAATTAGAGCCGTGCGCACGTCGAGTTGTGCCTTCTCGAAATGGAATAACTTCGGGGAAGCCCCTTGTCCAAAAATGGAAAGAAAAAGCGTTCAATTTACTGTCATCCACTTCTGTTGGTTTGAAGCCATCTACTTCTCGAACGCTCATTGGGGTATAGTCTCCTGCAAAAGCTTTGCCTTGAGCAGTGAGGGCATTGATTTCGCCTTTGTGGATGGCTTCGAGTGTTCCAAATTCGATATTATAGACATAAGTTGAAACCTCAGATAGTCCTTCTTTCAATAATACTTCGTAGCCGTCTTCTAATTTTTTACCTGTCGAAATGATCGTCCATTTCCCATGTTCTGGAACTTCGACTCCTACGATTCGCTTTTCCGCTGCGAAACGATCTTGCTTATAATCGGTGACAAAAGTTTGGATAATTTGTTCTGCGATATTGCTTGTAATGGAAGGGAGTTGATAGGGGATTTTTGCATTTTCAACACTTGCCCCTTGTGCTAATAAAGTACTAGAAATGATAGCGTAAATTAGCACTAGAATACTTGTTTTTAATTCTTTCATTGGATGATTGATTTTAGATTTAAAAAATAATTCGTTCACCAAAGGAATTAAAAAACTATGTGCAAAGATCAGTATATACAGGGCTTTGGGGAGAGCGTGTCAATATTAGGGGCGAGTTTGAAGCAGTTCATTAATTTGCGAGGCATATTTTTTAGAAACAGGAATTTCTCCTTCGTATCGTTTTAGGGCAATTAGTGTTTTTCGGCTGTTTGTACTGTGCATTTTAAAGTGTTGGAAATTGATAAGATATTGTCGATGACAACGAAAAATAGGGGAAACAGGATTCACAATTTGAGCTTCTATATTTTTTAAACTTGATCGAAAAATTTCCTTTTTCCTATTGCCATCCACTTCCAAATGTATATCCACATAATTGTCATCGCTGACGATATATAAAATCTCATTGAGGTTCAATTCAATGGCTTTGGCATCAGGAGAAGTGATGCGATATTTTTCATTAGAAGACAATAAGGAGAATTGCTTTCGACCAAAATAACTATAAATCCCCAATACAAAAAAGGAGACCGTCATTCCAATTCCTAGCACTCGCCCAATGACAAATAAGCATTCCAGCAGCGTAAAATCTCGAAAGCCACCTAAAAAACTTTTGTAAAAAAACATGGTACTTCCCACAAAAAAGAGTACAAATCCATACCACAAAATCGCTTTCCCTAAATTCCATTTTTGAAATAGGCTAGGCGTCAAACGAGGTAATAAAAATTCAACTAAATAAACAGCAACAAAGAACAGCAAGCCTAAACTAAATACCAATAGGTTGATATACCATTCCTCTTGGCTTTTAATATTAAATGGATTAAAAATTAGAATGAATAAACTACAGCCCAGACTTAGCAGAAACAATCTTCCTACATTTGTGCGGTCATTTTTAGGACGAGGAAAAGGAGATAATAAAAAACGTTTCCATTGGAAAGGAATCGTTGGCTTGTTCATATTGAAAGCGTTTTTCCCGTAGCTAATACGCTAGAAAGCTTTGAATTTGCAACAGTTGCATGATCTATTTGTTTAAACGAACTCCTAGCAAAGCAATAGATTAAACTTCCAACTATTCCAGAATAGAACACTTCCCTGCACGCAAATCTTTCTCCACTTTTTTGAATTTTATACTGGTCTTTGTTGTTCCGTCTTGGTACTGCACATTAATTTTATCGTTTCTTCCAAGATGCTTAAATGGATCAGGTTGAGCAAGTTTAGGTGGACTGTGTGTAGGAAAAGAGTTAGAAGAACGAAGATTGCTATTGTAGTCATACATGTACTGATCCAGTGATTGTTGGTCATTAAGATCAAGACCTTGTTCCACCGCCCCCATCATCATGCTTTTTGCCATTCCCCAATTTCTTGGATCGGCTGCTCTTTTAACGATTTCATCAGCAATCTCTTCTAGGGTAGTCACCACTTTTTCTGTATCAATTGGATAAGCATTTGTTGTACCTAAGTACTTGAAAAATTGAACCAGAATAGGAGAAATATTCTTGAAAAAAGTTAGTTCTGAAGTTATTTTTTTGGGCATCCATTCTAGACAAACCGTTGCAATATCCTCCACAGTTGCGTCTGTAAGTGTAAGTCCTTCGTAATTGAAAAGGTAACTTTGGAGACAATCAACAGTGAATCCTGCATCCTCTTTTTCTTCCTCCGTTAATACCTCAAAGAATGGACTTTCTGAAAATTCGTGATAAATCAGATCCGCTGCTCCCTGATCAAATTCATAAGTATCGGGATTCAATTCCTTCACTCTGTCCATAAGTTCATTGTAAGCCTGTTTTCTCTTCGCATTCGTATCTCTTCGTTTCATTAGAAGCAAATCACTCTCATTGAAAATATAAGTATCCTCTGAGCTACCATCCTCAATTCCTGTTTCGATGTACTGATTGCTGAACATACCCAAGGTAGGAGCGTCAAACTCAATCAAGTAAGTAGTTTCTCCTTTATTTTGATAGATCTCTACCACTTTTCCACCCCAGCCATTAATTGGGTTTTCTTGTTCTTCTATCTCTGTTCCATCTTTGACACGGACGTAATCATTTATCTTAAACATCGTGTTCATTTTTATTCGTTTTTAGACTTTCATCATCATTTCTTTTCCTTTCGCCATCAAAATTAGTGCAAAATGTCATTGTCCCATAATTTTGTGAGCATAAATCAATCACAGAACTATGACAAGCACAAGTTTAAAAGTCGAGAACCTCACCAAAGTCTACAAAAACGGCGTGAAAGCCATTGATAATCTAAATCTAGAGATCGGCAAAGGAATGTTTGGTTTACTCGGTCCTAATGGCGCTGGTAAATCGAGCTTAATGCGTACGATTGCTACTCTGCAAAGTCCCGATTCAGGAGGCATCGAATTTGAAGGAATTGATGTGTTGCAAGCGCAAATGAAATTGCGTAAGGTTTTGGGTTACTTGCCTCAAGAATTTGGCGTCTATCCTAGAGTAAGTGCAGAAAAGTTATTGGATTACTTTGCGACTTTGAAAGGTGTGAGTTCCAAGAAAGACCGCAAACTATTAGTCGAAAAAGCTTTGGAAATCACCAATTTATATGATGTCCGCAAAAAGCATGTAAGCGGCTATTCTGGTGGGATGAAACAACGCTTTGGCATCGCTCAACTCTTGCTCAATAATCCCAAACTCATCATTGTGGATGAACCCACCGCTGGACTTGATCCCGCTGAACGTCAACGCTTTCTGAACATTTTGAGAGAAGTGGGGACGCAAAATACGGTCATTTTTTCCACACATATCGTCGAAGATGTAAAAGAATTATGCCACGAAATGGCGATCATGAACAACGGAAGAATTTTGCAGCAAGCTACTCCCGAAGTCGCTACTGCCAACATCAGAGGTCAAGTTTGGACGAGCAATATCAGTCGAGCAGATTTAGAGCAAACACAGCAGCAATACAACCTCATTTCCTCTAGCTACAATCGCGACAATTCCATCAATATTCGCATCCAAGCTAGTGAGCAGCCTAACACCAATTTCACACTCGCCGAACCTAATTTGGAGGATGTTTATTTCATCGCCTTACAGGAAGGTTGAGAAGTCAGAAAACAGACCACTTTGTTGTCAGATCGTCTTTGACTGTTAGAAACATTCGCTCGCTAGCAAACGAGCAGATAGTCGTGTTAAGTTAGGAAACTTAGCACATCGAAATTCAAAAATCAAATGTACACGACCTACAAGCAATCTGTTCGATCCACTAAATCCGTGTCCAAAAAAATAACATCATGTTCACCACTATCTTCAAATACGAACTTCGCCATTGGTTTCGCCACCTGCCCATCTATATTTATGCGATTATTTTCCTAGTTATGTCCTTCCTCATTTTTAGTGGCATGGCATCCGAAGACAGTGCGCGTTGGGATGGACTCTTCATGAATTCTGCCTTTCAGATTTTCAAAATGGCGAACCTTTTCAATGTCTTTATCTATTTCCTCTTACCAGGCATTATTGGGCTATCCATTTTTCGTGATTTCCGCAACAATCGTCATGCCTTGCTCTATGCTTTTCCTTTTAAAAAACTAGAATATTTAGCTGCCAAATTTGCAAGTGCTTTTTTGGTATCCACTTTGATAGTTTTGATGGTTGGCATTGGATTTATTGTAGGAACGATGATGCCAGGCATCAATGCAGACTTGGTTGGCGCATTTCGATTGGACGCCTACTTGCAGCTTTATGGCTTATTTCTGATTCCAAATTTACTATTTGTGAGCCTGTGCATTTTTTTCACGGTGGCGATGAGTCGAAATATTTTTGCGGGCTTTGTAGTCGTGGTTTTATTGGTGCTGATGCAAGCAATTATTGGTGTGCTAGAAGATGGAGCAAGTTTTACACAACTTGCCGCTATTATTGATCCTTTGGGACTGAAAGCCATTGCGCAGGAAGTAAAATATTGGACCATTGCGGAGAAGAATGAACAGTTGTTGTCTTTGGGTGGCATGGTATTATGGAATCGTATTTTCTGGATGACGCTGAGTCTTTTATTAGCTATTTTGACTTATCGAAAATTTCAGTTTAGCCAGCAGTCCAATTCACTAATCAATCCAATTCGGATCGGTAAGCAGCAAGTAAAGCTCGGCAATCGCTCTGTACCTCCGCGCTTACCGATCCTTTTCAAAAAAATCAATTTCCCAAAAGTCCATTTCAACTTCTCCTTCCAAGAACAACTCAAAGCCACTTGGCGGCTCTCCAATTTTGATTTTCAGCATATTGTGAAGAGTTGGCTGTTCTTGAGTCTAGTTCTAGCAGGTTTGATTTTTATTTGCTTCATGTTGGGTATTTCTAATCCGCGTTGGGATACCAAAACCTATCCCGTCACTTGGCAAATGCTCTTCTTACCCAATATGTATTTTTCGGGAGTCATCAACTTAATGACCTTTCTCTACGCAGGTGTTTTGGTGCATCGAGCTAGAATGAATCGAAGCAGTCAGATCATTGATAGCACCGCTGTTCCAAATTGGGTATTGCTTACTTCCAAGTTTTTGGCATTGGTAAAAATGCAAGTCCTAATGTTAGCATTAATGATGATTGCAGGCATAGCCGTTCAAGCCTTTCAAGGCTACTACAAATTCGAGCTTGGGCATTATTTATTTGAATTGTATGGAATGCACTTGATTCATTTCATGATTTGGGCGATGTTGGCCTTATTTGTGCAAAGTTTATTGAACAATCCTTATCTAGGTTTTTTCCTCTTGCTTTTTGCACCCATGACTTTTATTGCCTTGGGACCAGGCGCACAAGATATTGGTTTAGATTTTCTAGAACATCCTGTTTTCCGCTACAACCAGCAGGACAGTCCCATTCAAGGCGTTCCCTATTCGGACATGGATAAATATGGTGCATTTTTGCCTGTTTATTTTGTGTACAAAACCTACTGGTTACTAGCAGGAACGCTACTACTCGTTGCTGCATTCCTGTTCTGGCAAAGAGGAATGACCTATTCCATCGCAGAGCGTTTGCGGCTGGTGAAAACTAGAGTAAATACGAAATTGGTCACTGCTTCAGCTTTATTGCTCATTGCCTTTATGAGTCTAGGATTTAGTATTTATTACGAAACCAATGTCAAAAACACTTATTACACAGACAATACGAGACATAATCTGTTGAGAGCTGCCAAAAAAGAGTTTAGCATTTACGACCAACTGGCACAACCTAGCATTACTGACGTTCACATTGACTTGGATGTATTTCCAGAAGAGCGTCGATTTGAAGCAAAGGGAGAGTACTGGCTGGAAAATAAATCCACACAAGTGATTGATACTTTAATGCTTGTACATGCAGTGGGTCTCAATACCACTTATCAATTTGACCGCAAACATCAGGTGTTGAGTAAGAAAGATGTAGTCGATGTCACTTTCGTGGATATGATTGTTTTAGAACAAGGTTTGGCAGTTGGAGATCGTCTGAAAATGACTTTTAGCAATCGTAACAATGCGCCTAATTGGCTACGAACCAATACGCACATCAAAAAGCATGGCACGCTTATTCGAGATGATATATTTCCACGGTTTGGGAACTGGATTCCTTATTTCAGTGACGGTCATCATCATACAGCTTATGATGCAAAAAATTATGATTCAATAGCAATAGATGTCTCTAAATCATTCGTTTCCATTGATTCTGATCGCATTAATTTTTCCGCTACGGTTAGTACGAGCAAAGATCAAGTTGCCATTGCTTCGGGGAATTTTGAAAAACAATGGACAACCGATGATCGCAACTATTTTAGCTTCAAAAGCGATCAAAAAATTCCACATAGTTTCATTTTTACTTCTGGGAATTATGCAGTTGCGAAAGATCAGTGGAAGGACGTGCAGCTAGAAATTTACTACCACAAAGCGCACGATTACAACATTGATCGGATGTTGGACGGCATGAAAGCTGGTCTGGATTATTGCAGCAAGAATTTTAGTCCGTATCATTACAAAGAACTGCGCATAGTAGAGTTTTCACAAGTTGGCGGTGCGTCTGCCCATTCCTACCCCAATACCATCCCAGCGGGCGAAGGCGCAGGTTTCATCGCTAATGTGGATGATAGCGAAAATGGAGGTATGGACTATGTCTTTGGAACAGCCGTGCATGAAGTTGCGCACCAGTGGTGGGGCGGACAAGTGATTCCAGCCGATTCGCCAGGTGCAAAAATGGTGGTCGAAAGTATGGCAGAGTACGT
>JBCDFY010000191.1:0-14359 GCA_039176995.1 Bacteroidota bacterium | reverse complement strand
AATTTCTTTTCTAATTTTTAACTCTTCTCTATAAAGGTTTACGGCCTCCTCATATTTTTCATTTCTCCAAGATAATCTTGCTCTATTTTTAAGCATAATTGCTTCAAACCGTCCAGTCTTATTGTCCTTTAATTCAAGTTTTTGTTCCGATTTTTCTAAATATGATTTTGCATCAAGTTCATTTTGCTCACTTTTCAATAAACATCTAGCAAGATCTGCCTCGCACAATCCTATATAACAATGATTTGGAGACAAGCTACTTTTTGTCTTTTCTAAAGCTATCTTTAGGATTTTCTCTCCCATCGAATAATTCTTTAGTGATACAAAACAAAGCCCAAGTAAATTTAATATTCTGCCCTCATAATAAGACTCAATATTATCATCTATGGAAAATTTAAGCAACGCTCTAAAATAACCAGATATCGCCTCATAAATAGAACCCTTTTTCCAATTAACTTTTGCATCTACGACAAGACGATCTATTTCAAAAAATTCAGAATTATTCTTCAGTAACTCTTCGCAATCATCATATTTACCTTCATAGTATGATATTTCTAGATCAATAGTATTTGCAAACTCTTCGACTAAAATATCCTTCGGTATAGGTATTTTTTCACGTAGTTCCTCGAAGATTTTCCTTGCAAAATTGAAACGTCCGGAATAAATGTATAATCTTGTTAAAAAGAGACGATTGTAAATATAGTCGGAAAGAGATGGACAGTCCGTGAGTTTCCTAGCCTCAAAATATCGAATGCCTTCTTCAAATGAGTTCTTTAGAAAAAAATGATGATAGGTGTCTTTTATCTTTGAAAACATGGCAGGTATGGCAATACAGATTGTCTGAATTAACTGGGTTGAAATTGATTATGATCGCTATTTTACTATCGTTAAATACAACTAGATTTGTAGAAAAAGCGCAGTAACAATGGTAAATGTAGAAATTAACAATGGATTTACATATTTGATAAGACAATTTTATCAAAATTTAAGTTTTATTGATAATACCAAAGTGCTTAGATGCACAAGAATGGCAAGAAGTTTAGATCAATTCCGCAAAAACAAGAACCTTATTAAGAAGGAAAAATAGTATAGATAGCTCTTAATTTACTCAATTGATTAGAATGCAATATAAGTTGAAGTGTTATTAACTTAACATGGTAAAGATTGCTAGGAATTTAGTCGTATTCGCGCATGCGCGTACACGTGCACGTATTACGATTTTTTTCTGGTAATATTTAGTTTACAAATGTTATCTCAAGGACTTAAATTATGAACGACCTTATAAAATTTAGCTCCATAGAATTTTACTAACCTTATCTTTGGTTGCAATTTTTGCAAGACAAGGTTTAATCAAAATAGGAACATGATAGTGGGTTAAAATCACTAATTACCACTCTGAACCATAGCCCCCTCCAAACTCGCCACTTCCTTCAAATTCGGATTCTTCGCAATGGCAGCCTCCACAAAAGAATGATCAGAGAGAATATCTGCGCCTGTTTTCCCTACAGCAACGCTGTGCTCGTAATGTGCAGAAGGCTTTCCATCCATAGTAACTACAGTCCACTCATCTTCTAAGATACGTACTTCTTGTCTTCCCATATTAATCATCGGCTCTATGGCAATCACCAGACCTTCTTGTAATTTGAAGCCTTTTCCTCGCTTGCCATAGTTGGGCACTTCTGGTCCTTCGTGCAATTCTTTTCCTACACCGTGCCCGACCAATTCTCTTACAATACCATAACGATGTTTACGGATATAGTGCTGAATCGCGAAACTAATGTCTCCTACCCTTCTGCCAACTTTGGCTTGTGCAATACCTTTGTACAAAGAAGCCTTTGTAATGCGCAGCAATTCCATTGTTTTTTCATTTACATCTCCAATGGCAAAAGTATAAGCTGCATCACCAAAAAAGTTATTCCAAAACACACCGCAATCTACGGAAACAATATCGCCATCTTTGAAAGGCTCTTCCGTTGGAATGCCATGGACAACAGCTTCATTGCGAGAAACACACAAAGTCGCAGGAAAATCATTGTATCCTTTAAAACCTGGCACCGCTCCATGATCTCTAATAAAGGCTTCTGCTTCTGCATCAATCTCCTTTCCAATCGCTCCAGGACGCAAACGCTCGCCCACCAAAGCCAAAGTTTTACAGACCAAAAGGCAGCTTTGGCGAATCAATTCAATTTCTTCCGCAGTTTTATAGTATATTTTGTTAGACTTCTTACGCATGATTTAGGATAGATATCTTGACAGATCTGATTTATATATGTTTCTTGAAATCAACCTAATAGTGTCATTCTTTATTTCCCATTCAATGAATTAGCCCAAGCCATCCACAATGACTTGAGCTAATAAGAAAACTGATATATGATAAGATAGTTTTTCAGATACTCGAAAGAATCCTCAAACCACTAATACATTACATATTTGCACCGATGCTTTGCAGACGACTTCTTCCTTGCACTCTTCCCGATTTCACTAAACCATCGTACTTACGCATCAATAAATAACTTTCAATTTGTTGTAAAGTATCCAACACAACTGCCACTAAGATCAACAAAGAAGTACCTCCAAAGAATAAAGCAAATGATTGGTTTACACCAAAAGCATAAGCGATAGCTGGAAGAATGGAAATAAGTCCCAAGAAAATTGATCCTGGTAATGTAATTCTAGTCGTTGTTGCATCTATAAATTCTGCCGTAGGTTTTCCTGGCTTAATGCCTGGAATAAACGCATTTTGACGCTTCAAGTACTCTGCATACTGTTTAGGATTTACCAAAAGTGCCGTATAAACATAAGTAAACAAGACGACCATAAAGAAGTAAATCACATTATATGGTCCTGAAAAAGGATCAGCCATGGTTTGCATCCAACCTGCACCGCCAGATTCTGGATAAATCACCCCTGAAATCGTTGCAGGTAAAAACATCAATGCTTGAGCAAAGATGATCGGCATTACACCCGCTGCATTCACTTTTAATGGAATAAAATCTCTAGCCCCAGCAACTGGCATCTGACCAGTTCCTCTACCGACCATCCGTTTGGCAAACTGTATCGGTATTCGCCGAACGGCTTGTACGATTGCTACGGTTGCCATCACTACAAAGAATAATGCAGCAAACTCAATAATCAATAAATAGAATGTACCTACGCCAAATTGCTTAAGAATTTCAGCAGCAATAGATTGAGGAAGAATAGCAATGATACCTACGGTAATCAAAAGCGAAACTCCATTTCCAATTCCCTTTTCTGTAATTCTTTCCCCCATCCACATTGCGAAAATCGTTCCCGCAGAAAGTACGATAATATTGGAGAACCAAAATACGCTACTTTCCTGCATAGATGGATCAACTGCCCCTAAGTTGTTCTTAATATATGCTAAATAACCACCACCTTGTACTAAGGTAATCGCTACCGTCAATAATCTAGTAATTTGTCCAATTTTCTTACGCCCAGACTCTCCTTCTTTTTGCTGTAATTTTTGGAAATAAGGTACTGCAAAACCCAACAACTGTACAATGATCGAAGCAGTAATATAAGGCATAATACCCAAAGCAAAGATTGCTCCGTTATTGAATGCACCTCCTGTAAACATATTGATCAAACCCAACAAATCCTTACTATCCGAAGAAGTTACGTTCTCCAAAACGACAGGATCGACACCTGGAAGTGGAATAAATGATCCCACTCTAAATACAAATAGCATTCCCAAAGTAAAGAGAATGCGTTTTTTCAATTCCTCTATTTTCCAGATATTCTGTAAAGTAGTAATAAACTTTTTCATCGAACTCTATTGAAAACAGCAATAGAAAATAAGTAATCTCCCATTTTCTATTCCTTGTGATTAGACTAAATTTACACTGCCGCCTTTCTCCTCAATTGCTGTCTTGGCAGATTCTGAAATAGCGTGAACACTGACAGAAATCACGGAATTCAGTTCTCCTCTTCCCAGTACCTTTACTAGGTCACCTTTTCTAACAATTTTATTTTCAACCAAAGCGTCGAAAGTAATATCGGTTAGATTGTGCTTCTCTGCAATGTCTTGCAAACGATTTAGATTAAGCACCACATATTCCGTGCGGTTAGGATTCTTAAACCCTCGTTTAGGCAAACGCATTTGTAGTGGCATCTGACCACCCTCAAAGTTACGCTTATTCTTGAACCCTGAACGAGATTTTGCTCCTTTGTGTCCGCGAGTTGATGTACCACCACGTCCTGAACCTTGACCACGAGCAACTCGTTTCTTGCTCTTTACTGACCCCTTAGCTGGTTTTAAATTACTTAGCTTCATCTCTCTATTAGTTTGAAGTGGATATCTTCCACATCTTTTACCTGAAATTATATGATTCAGTCGGGTTTAGCTTACGCCTTCTCTACGGTCACTAAGTGGTTAATCTTAGCAACCATTCCCAACAATTGTGGTGACTCTTCGTGAACAACACTTTGATTCATTTTCTTCAATCCAAGTGCTTTCATAGTATCTTTCTGCTTCTTAGAACGATCAATCACACTTTTGACCTGAGTAATTTTAATCTTGCCCATAACAAGTATTTTGACTAGGGTTGTTGATTTATTTATTTATTTATCGAATCGTTTACCCAAAGTAGTTCTCAAGCATTAAGAAGACACACGAGGACTAACTATTCAATAAACATCACGAACTGCTTATCCGTTGAATAATTTTTCGGTTGAAATTCCACGCTGCTTAGCAACTACTTGAGGACTACGCAACTTAGACAATGCATCAAAGGTTGCTTTGATAACGTTGTGTGGATTAGAAGAACCCTGAGATTTCGCTAACACATCGTTTACTCCAGCAATTTCCAAGACTGCACGCATAGCACCTCCTGCAATTACCCCTGTACCCTCAGAAGCTGGCTTCATCAAAACTTTACCTGCTCCATACTTTCCTTTCTGCTCATGAGGAATGGTTCCTTTGAAAATTGGGAATTTGATAAGGTTCTTCTTAGCATCATCTACTGCTTTGGCAATTGCCTCTGAGACGTCCCTTGCTTTACCAAGACCATGTCCAACTGTTCCTTTTCCATCTCCAACTACAACAATAGCTGCGAAACTGAACGTACGCCCACCCTTAGTCACTTTTGCCACACGGTTTAAAGTAACCATCTTTTCTTTCAACTCCGTCTCAGCAGGCTTGATTCGGTTGTTCTTACCTCCTCCCGAATTCCTGTTGTTATCTCTATTGTTATTTCTATTATTTGCCATTATATTAGATTGAGTTTAAGAACAATCAAGTTCTTTCACGTTCTATTTTTTATAGTTTCAAGCCTCCTTCTCTAGCACCTTCTGCTAAAGCCTTTACGCGTCCGTGGTACAAATAACCATTACGGTCGAAAACCATGTTAGAGATGTCTTTCGCCATAGCGCGCTTCGCTAACTCTGAACCTACTGCTTTCGCCTGATCGGTCTTGTTTTGACCATCTGCAACTTCTATATCTTTAGTAGAAGCCGCTGCTAGAGTAGTCCCACTCACGTCATCAATTGCTTGACAGTAGATTGCTTTATTGCTTCTGAAAACACACAACCTAGGACGCTGAGCAGTTCCTTTGATTCTCTTACGAATTCTATAGTGTATTCGCTTTCTAGCTTGTTTTTTTGTTTTTTTCATTATCTATCTTAACTATCGAACTTAGTGTAGAGGATATTTAGCCTAGACCCAAGTTCCTACTTGTTAATTTATTTTTTATGTTATATGGTAATGTTTGATTGAGGTTTCAAACATAAAACCATATGACACTGAAACACTACAAATCTTACTTCGCAGCAGTCTTACCAGCTTTGCGGCGGATTTCTTCTCCTGCAAAACGGATACCTTTTCCTTTGTAGGGCTCTGGTGGACGGAAAGATCTAATCTTAGCAGCAATCTGTCCAATCAACTGCTTATCGATACTCTCCAAGCGCACACTTGGATTTTTTCCTTTCTCCATTTTCGCCTCTACTTTTACTTCATCAGGCAACATGAACATAATTGGGTGAGAATATCCAATAATCAATTCCAACAATTGACCTGTATTGCTACATCTGTAACCGACACCCACTAACTCCAATTCTTTTACGTATCCTTGGGAAACTCCCTCAACCATATTGTTGATCAAAGAGCGGTACAAACCATGCATAGCACGATGACGCTTTTGATTAGTAGGACGTGTTACTTTCACTTCACCATCTTCCACTGCTACGCTAATATCAGGATGAACAGCTTGAGATAACTCTCCTTTCGGTCCTTTCACCGTCACCACGTTCCCTTTGTTTACATTCACTTCCACTTTTTCAGGAAGAGAAACCGGCATTTTTCCTATTCTAGACATTTCCGATTGATTTTATCCTTTAAAAATAACGTAACATTAATATACGTAACACAAAACTTCTCCTCCTACATTCTCCTCACGCGCTTGCTTATCTGTCATCAAGCCTCTTGAAGTAGAAATGATTGCAATCCCCAGTCCATTAATTACGCGTGGTAGCTTATCTGCTTTCACGTATTTACGCAATCCTGGCTTACTGATTCGCTGCAATTTTCTGATTACTGGCTGCTTAGTTTGACCATCATATTTTAATGCAATTTTGATTAAACCTTGCTTGCCCTCGTCGTCTGCAAACTTATATTTTAAAATGTATCCTTGATCGTATAGGATTTCAGTCATGCGCTTTTTCATGTTAGAGGCTGGAATTTCCACGATGCGGTGGCGTGCCATTTGCGCATTTCTGATTCGGGTAAGGTAATCCGCTATTGGATCTGTTACTATCATTATATTTAATTTACATTCTTGGTTTCAACTTGTATTGACCTAAGAATAATGAATTAATATTTTTTTGGAAAAAGTCAGATTAGACTCTCCTTAAGTAGTGATTTGTTAAGGCTATCCTGAAAACTAGCTGGGAAACTACCAACTTGCCTTGGTAACGCCAGGAATCTTTCCTGCATTCGCCATCTCACGGAACTTCACGCGACAAATACCGAATTTGCGCATATATCCCTTTGGACGTCCTGTTAAACCACAACGGTTGTGCAATCTAACAGAAGATGAATTTCTAGGTAACTTATCTAGTTCTTCCCAACGTCCTTCTTCTTTCAATTGCTTACGCAATGCTGCATACTTAGCAACCATTCTTTCTCTTTTCTTCTCCCTTGCTATTACTGACTTTCTAGCCATAACTTATATTGTTACTTTGTTTACTTATTGATCTGCTGAGAAGCTCAACTCAATCAAAAAATAATTCAAATAATTATCTCTGATTTTTGAATGGCATTCCCATCAATTTAAGAAGGGTCAATGCCTCTGCATCTGTTTTAGCAGTCGTCACAAATGTGATATCCATTCCCGAGATTTTGTTGACTTTATCCAAGTCAATCTCAGGAAAAATGATCTGCTCCAAAATCCCCATAGAATAGTTTCCTCTCCCATCGAAACTTTTATCATTGATACCACGGAAATCGCGTACTCGTGGTAGAGCGATATTGACCAAACGATCTAGGAATTCGTACATCCTTTCTTTGCGCAAAGTTACCCTCGCACCAATAGTCATGCCTTCTCTCAACTTAAAGTTAGAGACTGATTTCTTGGCAGTTGTGGGAACAGCCTTTTGACCCGCGATGGTCGTCATTTCAGTCAAAGAAGTTTCAATTAACTTTTTATCCTGAGTTGCAGCACCAATACCTTGGTTGATACAGATTTTCTCTATCTTAGGTACTTGCATGATACTGCTGTACTGATATTGCTCCATCAATGCAGGAACAACTTCCTCTAAATACTTCGTCTTTAATCTTGGTGTATAGCTCATTAGTCAAGTACTTTACCCGATTTCTTTGAATATCTTTTGATCTTACCATCTTCTAATTTACGCCCAACTCTTGTCGCTTCATCCGTTGAAGGATCAATGAGCATTAGATTAGAAATGTGAATGGGTGCAGGTTGCTCCACAATTCCACCTTGGCTAGTTTCTGTTGGCTTTTGGTGCTTCTTAACGATGTTAAGGTTATCCACGATAGCACGATTCTTATCAGGAAAAACTTCTAGTACTTCTCCCTCTGAACCTTTGTCATCACCAGCTATCACGCGAACTAAATCTCCTTTCTTGATCTTTAGCTTAGGAGTGAATCGCTTTTGATTATGTGTTTTCTTCTTTGACATTTCTTACAACAATATTTAGATGCTTTCCGCAGTGATAAGATTACAGTACCTCTGGTGCAAGAGAAATGATTCTCATATAATCCTTATCCCTCAACTCACGAGCAACAGGTCCGAAGATACGAGTTCCTCTTGGTTCATCAGCAGCATTTAATAATACTACTGCATTATCATCGAAACGTATGTAGGAACCGTCTTTCCTTCTAATCTCTTTCTTGGTACGAACAACAACTGCTTTAGAGACAGAACCCTTCTTAACTTGTCCACCTGGTGAACTCTCTTTTACTGTCACTACAATCGTATCTCCAATAGAAGCATATCTTCTTTTCGAGCCGCCCAAAACTCGGATACAAAGTACTTCCTTTGCTCCACTATTATCGGCTACTTTTAGTCTTGATTCCTGCTGTATCATGGCTTAAGATTTATCGCTATCTTTGATTATTGGAATAATTGAATAATAAATTTATTTCGCTTTTTCAAGCACTTCGACCAAAGACCAACGCTTACGCTTGCTCAATGGACGCGTTTCTTCGATGCGTACCAAATCGCCTTCATTGCAAACGCCTTCTTCATCGTGAGCCATGAACTTCTTGGTCTTCTTTACGTACTTACCATAAATTGGATGCTGCAAACGTCTTTCTACACTAACCGTGATGGTTTTGTCCATCTTATTGCTAGTCACGACTCCAACTCTGGATTTCTTATGCGTTAGCTTAGTTGCTGTATCTGTCATTGATAGAAAATTGATACGATTAACATTAAGAACTACTCCTTATTTTGATCTTTTTTGTCTTCTGCGTCGCGCTCTAATTTTAGAACGGTTCGCTAACTCTTCTTCAGACATTGCTTCCAACTCTCTTTTACGAAGCTCCGTCTTAATGCGAGCAATGTCTCTACGATAGTTTCTCAAATCCAGTGGATTCTCAAGACCTTTAGTCGCGTGGTCGAATTTCAACTTCTGAAATCCAACTTCCAATCCTTCCAACTCTGACCTTAGGTCTTCTACCGTGAACTCTGTGGTTTTAGTAGTATCTGCCATTTTAATTATATTTTAAACTAGCCCTTATGGCTACTATAAAATTTATTTTTGATAATCAGGTCTAGTCACCACCTTTGTCAAAACAGGTAACTTCTGAGCGGCCAAGCGCAATGCTTCTGCTGCTACTTCATAAGGTACACCATCCAACTCGAACATGATACGACCTGGCTTCACTAGAGCTACCCAATGATCTAATGCACCTTTACCTTTACCCATACGTACTTCCTGTGGCTTCTTTGTTACTGGAACATCTGGAAAAATGCGAATCCACACCTTTCCTTCCCTTTTCATGTAACGAGTCAAAGCAATACGCGCCGCTTCAATTTGCCTGTTCGTAATGCGACCTTCTGTAATTGCTTTCAAGCCAACGGAACCAAAAGCTACTCGATGCCCTCTGTAAGAAAGTCCGTCATTTTTACCTTTCTGACGTTTTCTATATTTTACGCGTTTTGGCTGTAACATATCTGCTATTTTTTAGCTCTAGCTTAGGTTCTTGGAAAAGCGGACGCAAAGGTACATCTTTTCTAAGAACTTTTAATAGTTTACGAAATATTAATAACTATTCAATAAGAATTTCAAGAGTAGTGCATCTTTGTCGAAGAACTAACTCTTAAATGCCTTTGAATAAAAGGGTTAGTTATTGTTGCGACGACGTCCACCACCACCTCTGCGATCTCCGCCTCTTCTGTCTCCACCACCCCTGCGATCTCCTCTTCTTCCACCTCTCTCTTTTTTCTTGACACCAGTGTTCAAAGACAAGTCACGTTTTCCAAGCACTTCTCCCTTGAAAATCCATACTTTGATACCAATTTTCCCGTAGATCGTTAATGCTTCAACTAAAGCATAATCCACATCTGCACGAAAAGTATGTAACGGAATACGTCCTTCCTTAAATTCTTCAGAACGTGCCATTTCTGCACCATTCAAACGACCGCTAATTCTGATCTTAATTCCTTCTGCTCCAGTACGGATAGAGGATTGAATCGCCATTTTAATTGCACGACGGTAGTTGATTCTTGCTTCGATTTGCTTTGCCACGGATTCCCCTACGATGTAGGCGTCCATTTCTGGCTTACGAATCTCAACGATATTGATCTGAACATCTTTTCCAGTTAGTTTACGCAACTCTTCACGGATACGATCTACTTCCTGTCCACCTTTACCGATAACGATTCCAGGTCGAGACGTGTGAATAGTCACCGTGATGCGCTTCAACGTTCTTTCAATAACCATTTTAGAAATACCTCCTTTTGGGATACGAGCACGCAAGTACGTTCTAATGCGATCATCCTCCACTACTTTTGCAGCAAACTCTCTATCTTTTCCTCCGTACCAGTTTGACTCCCAACCGCGGATGATTCCTAAACGATTACCTATTGGATTTGTCTTCTGACCCATATTAAATTATGCTTTTAGCTTTTGACTTGCGCCACTAGCTTTAGTAAATTTTTATTCTACGATTTCTTCTTCCGCTTCCACCTCTACGTTTTCAAATGCATCATCATTTCCTTCATCATCAAGTGGAACACGATTCTCAACAACTATTGTCACATGGTTAGAGTGCTTACGAATACGATGCGCACGACCATGTGGTGCAGGACGGAAACGCTTTAGCATTGATCCTTGATCTGATCTTGCTTCCTTGATAAACAAATCAAAATCATCTGCATTTTCCGCAAAGTCTAATTTGTTTTCCCAATTAGAAATGGCAGAAAG
This sequence comes from Bacteroidota bacterium, assembly GCA_039176995.1. Lineage (GTDB taxonomy): Bacteria > Bacteroidota > Bacteroidia > Chitinophagales > Saprospiraceae > JAAUTG01. The sequence goes on along the minus strand of JBCDFY010000191.1, from coordinate 3,451 downwards.
AACGACTTTCTCTAACCAAATAGCTGCCTCTTTATTGGTAAACTCTAAAATATCCAATGCCTCATTTACATTTTTTCCTCTAATGAGATCAACAACTAATCTCATTTTTCTAGCCGACATTGGACAGTTACGCAATTTCGCTACTGCTTCCATAGTTGTAATATTATAAGTACAGCGAGTGAATGCCTTTCAAGAAGTAAACACTCACGCGCATTACTAATCTTTTAGTTTATTTCTTTCTATTTCCAGAGTGTCCTCTAAAGTTGCGCGTTGGCGAGAACTCTCCTAGTTTATGCCCAACCATGTTCTCCGTGACGAAAACTGGTACGAAAGTTTTTCCGTTGTGTACAGCAATTGTTAAGCCAACCATGTCAGGAATGATCATAGATGATCTTGACCAAGTCTTGATAACAGACTTTTTACTTGACTCTTTTGCTTTATCTACTTTGGTAAGTAGCTTGTGAAAAACGTATGGCCCTTTTTTTAATGAACGTGGCATATTTTATTGCTTTTGGCTGTTCCCGATAACAATCGGGATTAGCTAATTTACTTCTTCTTAGTTTTCCTTCTAGAGATGATTAGCTTACTAGAGTGCTTTTTCGTATTTCTAGTTTTCTCTCCTTTCGCCATCACACCTGTACGCGATCTTGGATGACCACCAGAAGCACGACCTTCACCACCACCCATTGGGTGATCTACTGGGTTCATCGCAACTCCTCTTACACGAGGACGTTTTCCTAACCAGCGCTTGCGACCTGCTTTACCAAGTACTTGCAAACCATGATCTGGATTAGAGCAAGTTCCAATAGTTGCTTTACAAGTCAGTAGGACTCTTCTTACTTCACTAGATGGCAACTTGATTACCGCATAACGCTCTTCTTTGCCCATCAAGGTAGCAGCAGTACCAGCACTTCTTACTAAAGCCGCACCTTTACCTGGCTGCATTTCGATAGCGTGAATTTGAGAACCCAAAGGAATATCACTCAAGTAAAGTGTATTTCCTACATCAGGTGTCGCGTTCTTACCAGAAGTGATTGTTGCACCAACTTGCAAGCCATTTGGAGCTAAGATGTATCGCTTCTCTCCATCCTCGTACTGCACTAATGCGATGTAAGCCGTTCTGTTAGGATCGTACTCAATGGTTTTCACTGTCGCCGCCATGTCCTCCTTATTGCGTTTGAAGTCAATGATACGATAGCGACGTTTGTGTCCACCTCCACGTTGGCGCACAGTCATGCGACCTTGGTTGTTACGACCACCTGTTCTCTTGATAGGTGCTAACAAAGTTTTTTCTGGCTTATCACCTGTCAATTCGGTGTAAGCATTTCCAACTCTAAATCTCGTTCCCGGCGAAACCGGCTTATATTTCTTCGTTGCCATTTGTTATAATTTATATAGTGTTGGCTTGAAAAATCAATATCTGTGATTGATTAGGGTTTTCTAAGGAAATATTTCCTTACAGATCACCAAAGAAATCAATCTCATCACCCTCTACCAGTTTCACGAATGCTTTCTTGTAACCTGGCTTTCTTCCTCTTGACATTCCTGAACGGGTATAACGAGACTTCGATTTGGAAGGAAGAATAGAAGTATTTACAGATGCTACTCCCACATTGTACATATCCTCTACTGCTTTCGCAATCTCAATCTTATTTGCTTTCTTATCCACAACAAAGCAGTATTGATTGTACTCATCAGAAATGCGCTCTGACTTTTCCGTCATCAATGGTTTGATAAGTATATATTTCTTAGTTGCCATCTTTAATTTATTTAGTTCTAGCCATAGAAGCTAGATAAGATGTCTTACAATATTTCTGTTAACTTCGCTATTGCTCCCTCTGAAACGATCAGCTTATCTGCATTCAAGATTTGATAAGTGTTCACGTCACTAGAAACATTCACTTCTGCGCCTTTCAGATTACGGCTAGAGAGGTAAATCTCTTTTTCGTAATCCGATGTCAATAATAGTGATTTGCGACCGTTTGCCTCTAAAGCAGAAAGAATATTGATGTATTCTTTTGTCTTTGGTGCATCGAATGAAAAATCTTCTACGATGATTAAATCTTCATTGCGCAATTTGTCAGACAATGCTACTTTACGAGCCAATTGCTTCGTTTTCTTATTCAAACGAAGGGTATAATTTCTTGGCTTAGGTCCAAACACACGTCCTCCACCTCTGAAAACTGGACTCTTAATACTACCCGCACGAGCTGTACCTGTTCCTTTCTGACGCTTTAGTTTGCGAGTAGAACCTGTAATCTCACCACGCTCTTTTGATTTATGCGTTCCTTGACGTTGATTAGCCAAATAGGTCTTAACCGCCAGGTAGATTACGTGCTCATTAGGCTCTACACCGAAGATTTCTTCTGGAAGCTCAACTGAACGTCCAGTACTTTCTCCATTTATGCTTAATACATTCACTTGCATGGTGAAATTACTTTTCTACGATTACGAAAGAACCTTTATGACCAGGAATTGCTCCTTTAATCACCAATAGATTCTCTTCTGGAAATATTTTTACAATCTCTAAGTTCTTCATTTTCACACGCTTACCACCTGTTCTACCTGCCATGCGCATTCCTTTCATTACCTTTGCAGGATAAGAAGCAGCACCAATAGAACCTGGAGCACGTTGACGGTTATGCTGACCGTGAGTAGCATCGTTCACCCCTCTAAAACCATGACGCTTTACTACCCCCTGGAAACCTTTACCTTTGGTAGTTCCAACTGCATTTACGATGTCTCCTTCGGTAAACACCTCATCCACACGTACGATTTCTCCTAATTGCTTCTCCACAATATCAAAATCTCTGAATTCTCTCACAAGACGCTTAGAACCAGTACCTGCTTTCTGAAAATGACCACCCAAAGCATTTGGTGTGTTCTTTTCTTTGCGGCTACCAAAACCTAATTGAACTGCGGAATAACCATCCGAATCTTCTGTTTTGACTTGTGTGACAACACATGGACCTGTTTCTACCACCGTACACGCAACATTGTTACCGTTGAAGTCATATACGCTAGTCATTCCGACTTTTCGACCTATTAACCCATTCATGGATATACCAATTTTATGAGAAACGGATGCTGGCTGTTAGCTTTTAGCAGTTGGCTATTAGCTTAAAGCCTTACTCCGCTGTTATGAGACATTTTATCGTATTCTTAGCAGCAAAATACTTACAAGAAGTCTTCTAAAATGTCAAAATATTTTTCGCGCAGTTATCTAGCTGGCTTACTATTCAAATGAAACACCAATGGTTCGTTGCCCACTTGGATTAACAAGAGATAAGCTGATAACTAAATAATTATAAATGAATTATGTCAACTTGACTTGAATGTCTACCCCACTCGGAAGTTCCAGTTTAGACAGTGCATCTACTGTCTTTTGTGTAGGTGTGTATATTTCAATCAAGCGCTTGTGTGTGCGCAACTGAAACTGCTCCCGAGACTT
>JBCDFY010000190.1:0-14384 GCA_039176995.1 Bacteroidota bacterium | reverse complement strand
TTTTCAACGGCAAATTCATAAAACGTTGGTTATCAGAACTAGAAAATTCAAACATTTTCTAATGTTTTATAAGATCAAGCTCTTCCATATACATCGCTATAATTTGATATCTGCCCCAAATGTACAATTTTTGCTAATATCTGCTTTCTTTTAAATATGAATTTAATAAATATTAGCATTTTCGTTTATATTACTTCACCTTATTTACAGCAATTTTAGAAGAACACAACCATCATTTTAACAACTGTGTCGGTTTTTTCTATCCCTTCACAATAGAAATTCCAACTGATAAATAACTGGCTTCCTCCTGATGATAGTATGTGAAAAGCGTTAAAGGTTTCCACAAAGAACTAGGCGAGAGCACTCGTGTAAAGTAATAACGAAACGAAATACGGATGTGACAGTGAGAATTGCTCTTAGGTTTAGATCACAACTCCCTTATCTAGGTTAACGAAGGTCATGTTGGAAGGTTACAGTTTGATGTTTTGATGGTTATCATGCCTGTTTTTCTGTTGTTTAAAACAAAAATGACGATGTGGAAATTTCACATCGTCATTTTTAATCTGGATTCTTCTAGTTAGAATCTCGGGCAATATACATTTCGTCTTTCTTGTCCGCAGATTTTGTAGATCAAAGCGAATTCAAAACCACCATTTCCACCACTTGCCGTAGCCAATGGAGAAATATTGATATCGTAGCTGAATCCAAGGCTAAAATCATTATAATCAAAGCGCGTAGATAAAATCGCCGCATCCGTCAAAATACCTGCACCTGCTGCGGTTTCTTCGTTCTGGTAACGATTCGCTAAACGTACCCAACCACCAATTTGGAAGGCTTGGTAGTTAAATTTAGAAGCTCCCAACAAGAACTTCAAGCTCGTACCGAAGTTAGTTTGGAAAGAAGGACCTTGCTTCATCACGATTATGCCTGGCACTAATCCAAAGTTTTGCCCCAGAGTAAATTCACCACCAACGTGTCCTGTAAAGCGGCTATACAGCAAATCCTCTTCCCCTTCGTAGAAAGACTGGTTTGCACGATTCAAATGGTGGAATGCACCACCAATGTAGAAGTTGTTATTTTCATCAAAAACAGTGAACCATAACAAGCCTGCCTCAAAATCAGCAAATAGAAAGTTATCGTTTAAAAATTCTTCGCCTGAAGACAAGCTCGAATCAAATCCACCTTCTCCATCATGCTGGCTTGGCCAACGAAGGTTTAAGAAATCAATACTGCGCTGTGCGACGCCACCTTGTGCACCAACTACTAAATAGTGGCTTTTTTTGCGATAGCCTCCCATGCGCTTACTGTAAGAGAAGGATAGCTTTCCAGTAGTCGTAGAGAAATCCGATTCTCCTGCACTATCTCCCCAGAAAGCACCACCGACACCAAAATAATCGTAGCGGCCTACTGGAATTCTTTGATCATAAGAAACCGAGTAAGTACTAAAGGCATTACTCTTCAAGACGCTTGCCCATTGATTTCTGTAATTGGCAACTAGGCGCACGTTACAATTCATCACACCCGTCATCGCAGGGTTGAGGTTGAGTGGCGAAAGGTAAAATTGGGAGAAATGAATATCCTGCGCTTGTGCAGAAAATGCTCCAATGGTAATCAGCAGTGCGATAAATATCTTCTTCATATTGGGCAATTGTTCAAAATTGTGACCTGAATGATTTTAATAATATGTCTTTGTCTTGATTATAAACTTGCTGGAATCGTAGACGAGATATGCAATGAGCATCTCCTACTACATATAAGGTGTGGTGCGGTGTTATTGATTAATAGAGGCGTATTGTAGCAACAAATATAATACAATTGATTTTCTGACCTATAATTCTGACAGAAGTTTAAAGATATTTTATGTTTGTATACTCTGTATTCCCTAACGCCGATGGATTGGAGATATTTTGAAAAAGGAGTTTTTTTTTGTTTTGGCAAGAATTGCATCTCTAAGTGGTAGCCAAATATTAGTATTCGGTTACTTGTTCCTCTTTCCAAATTGCACCATAATTTTCCACTAAAATATTATCGTAATAATCTGCTCGTTCAAAAAGATATTTAAATAATTTCTCGCCTGTACTTACATTCAGATACCGATCATAAATTAATAGTGACAAGATAATTTCTCTACCGTTGGGGTTAACACTAAAGGTTAGATTTTCCGTCACTTTGTTTTGTTGCAACAAGAACTGATAAATCGTCTGCACCTTTTCCTTTGGCAACAAACACAAATAGGCATCGCCCGTAATGAGTCCAGAATCTTCGTGATAGGAAATAATCACTTTAGCACTTCCTTCTTGAATTTCCCAATTGTTGAGTCCTCGTCGTGCTAGTTTTACTTCGTGCCCTGTGCGTAGCAGAATTTCTTCAACGGTCTTAGAAACGCCTACTGGTTCATATTCTTCAATCATGGAAAGCATCGTAATCTTCGCACCACAATTTGGGCAGTACTGCGTGGCATTTCCACTTTCATAAACAATGGTTTCGCAAGCAATACAGCGACTTCCTTGCTTTCCTTTTTCTGTTTGGAATTCTACAATACTTTTTTCAATAATTGGAGCAGGCAACGTAAAACCAACGTATTGATCTCTCTTTTTCAAAAAAGCATTGATGCCAATCAATTCGCCTTCCAAATTGAGCAATGGTCCACCATTATGGCTAGTAGTCAGTGCCGCATCATGCGTCAAATACTCTTGTCCTTCCTCGCTGGTCAGCAAACGACCATTTGCGTGCGTGAATTTTTGCCCAAAAGGATGTCCAATGGCAATGATTGCCGCTTCTAATTCTACGTTTTTTGCGGCTTTTAGGTCAAACGCTTTCTCTTTCAGCGGAGCAGGCGCTTTTAGCAATGCTAAATCATTTTTTTGATCTAAAAACAAGACAGGCGTCATTTGTCGCTCCAAATGTTTTCCTTCAATAATCACCTCTTGATGATTCCTCACAATGTGCTCATTCGTCACAATCACATCATAGGCTCTCCAATAAAAACCTGTTCCCTCCTTACTGTAAGAAGTGGCGATCTGGATAATAATGGACTCGCAATTTTGAAGAATGGTGTTCATTGTTTGAGTTAATGGTTTTAGTGTTCCATGGTTTTATGGTTATAATGCAATGACAGAAACCATACAGCCATGAAACCATATAGCTTCTATTTCGCCCCGTACTGCTTCACCACTTGATTAATCTCTGGTGCGAGCGAATACAATACATTAAAGTGGCTCTTCATGGTGGCTGGCGACTGCGGATACATATACATATAAAGGTACAATCCATCTTCGGTTACCCAAGCTAAATTGCCATTGTGTTGACTGAAAGCAGCTCTTTGTCCAAGTTCGCGAACCTCTTGATACGGCGGTATATTGAGGTCATCATCTTTTTTCATTCCTTCCGTCAGTAAGCTATTGATATATTGCAAATTACCTGCAGCTTTTTTGTAGCCAATTACAAATGCGCGCTTTTCTCCACCGACGGTGCACTGACAAGCACTTGCATTTCCATCGGGAGAAGTTCTGCTCAATCGCTTAATGTCTACGTCTTCTGCGACTTGAAAACCTGGAATTTTTGCTCGCAGCCAGTCTTCGGAGACCAATTGACAAGCCTCTTTAATCGCTCCCACCGCCAAGCCTTGTTTCACTTGTCCCAAATCTTTATCTTCTGTTGGAGCGGGTAAATTAGACGTCGATTCGGTTGTGTTGTCGCTTACTTCTACACTTTTCGTCTCCTGCTCACAACTCCAAGCGAAACCAGCTATTGATATAGCAAATAATAAAGTTTTAATCTTATTCATGATGATTACGTTTTCGGCAAAGATATTGATTTCAATTATTTACCACAGTAGTCACAATAGTTATTTTCACATAGAGCACAGGAGTTTTATCTAGTTTTGGAAGCAAAAATTGATTTTAGGGAATTTGTAAAAGAAACGATTCTCATGCAGTTTGAGTAGTTTTAAGAACTATGTGTGCTATATGAAAGTGATATATGAGCTATGTAGTTAATAGATATTGATTTAGTTCATAACAATTTGTTAAGCCTTATCGTCCATTATTCTATTAAACATCTATTAATACGTTAACTTTGAGGTTAAATAATCTTAAGAGGTCAAATTGAGAGATCAAATACAATTAATATTGTATCAAAATCACACGAATCTCAAGCACCTCTTTTCACCATTCATTAAAACATAATTAAATGAGAAACGCACTTATCCTATTGCTCGGCTTGTTTGCCAGCACTGCCACTTTTGCACAAGTAGATGTAAAAATCAATCCAATCGGTACTATTTTCGGAAATCCAAACTTATCCGTTGAATTTGCCGCTTCACAAAAATTTGGAGTGGAAGCAACGGTTGGTCCAAATTTTGGATCTATCGGAATTGATGATACTAGAGTCAATCGTAGAGGATTTACTGGAAACTTGATCGGAAAGTATTATCTGAATGAAGATGTAGGAACAGATAATTTGAGCATTGGACTTTATTTGAAAGGGAGAAACATCAACTTTACTGCAGAAGATAATGAAGAGGATAAAGCCTCCAGAAATAAGATCGCGCTGGGTTTTGCGGTAGGGCAAAAATGGGTTTCTAAAAATAACATTATTTTCTCTATTGATGGAGGCGTTGGAAGAAATATCATCAATAGATTTGAGTATGACAACGAAGAGGAAAACTCTTTCAATCTGAATAACATTCCACTCATCAATATTGATTTGTTCTTCCGCCTATCGGTTGGCTATAGGTTTTAAGACCAAAATACTATAAACTACACGATTCCAATAAGTTATTGAATCAAACAATTGGAAGCCACTTCGCTTTGGAGTGGCTTTTTTGTTTTATACTTCTTCTTTATTAGAAATCTTCACTAACTCCTCCATCCCATAATACGCTATCGCCTTTTGCTTCAATGGATTAGTACTCCACTCTGCCCATTCGCCTGTGTAGGGATTGTAGCCGCATTTTAGGGGTTTGCTATAAATGTCCTCGAGATCTTCCACATAGGCACGGCAGTCAGTGCAGATGTAGCGGAATTCACAGTCTTTGCAGACGTGGATTTGGTCTTTGGTGATATTCCAGTATTTTTTGAAATTTGGATTTTCTATGGATTTCGACCGTTATTCATTTGTAGGATATATCTTAGTTTTCCAAACTACAGCGGGCCAAGGTCGTAAACCAATCTTCCGTCTGCGCTCATTTATGACAGTCACTTTATCTAGTGGGAATTCCTCAATTTTTGCTCTTCCTATAGTATAATAATAAGTATGTGAGTCTGTATGACGTTCATCATAATAGCCTTTGTACCAAGCATACTCATGAGGAGTCAGAGTGCCTAATTTGATAGAATTTTGATAGATGCTATCTATATTTATAGACATCTTTTCATATTTACAAGAATGAACCACCAACACATCTTCTGTTAAACCTCCTGTAATCCGTTCATCAGGCACGTATCCCAAATCTTCGATAACTCTATTAAATCGCTCAGTTTTGAGTGAATCTTTATATCTAAATTCCCAATAACCAGACATGGCTACATTATGGTCTAAAGAACTATCTCTTTCTAATAAGGGAAAATTATAAGTTTTGCGAAACCAATAACTTCGATATTGTTTATATTCCTTATCTTTATATAACTCTTGATCTAATTTTGCTAAAGCAATCATTTCATCAATGATTGCTCCATAATTTTTTCTCAATTTTTGAGTTAACTTTTCGTTATGTCGAATTACCTTATTCAGAAATTTTTTACCGTATTTATTTTCTACTGCTTTGGCAAAATCTTCTTCTATTTCATACAGTTTATGAAAGTTATATACACCTTTTTTCGCAGATTCTAGCACTTCTTTCTTTGCTTTCTTTTTATTACCTCTATAATAATATAAAGTATCCGCAAAATCGTATTGCTTCCAAGCATCAATATAATAACCTTCTTTTCTTAAATCTTCATAGACTCCTTTTGCTCCTTCATAGTCTTTGTAGGCGATTAGACTATCCATCGTGTTATATGCAATATGAAGATGAGTGTGATCTAAGGTTTTTTGTTGTGCAAAAGCAATAACGACGCTTAGTAAAAATAAGAATACAACGCTAATTCTTATCATTTTGAGATATTTTATGTTTTTTCGAACTAGAAAGACCAACTAATTAATCAACTAGAATAACTATATTCTAAAGTTAGCTCTCTTTTATCAAGTTCACTTTTAATAAATACTTCTAAGAAGGTACTATATCTCGACTTCTTTGGGAAAGTTCTTTTCCTCATAGTAACCTAGGTTTGATTGTTTAAGAGGGTTCTGACTCCAATCTTCCCACTTACAACTGTAAGGATCATAACCACATTTTAGTGGTTTACTATACATATCTTCAGGATTCTCTAGGTAAGCTCTACAATCTGTACAAATATGACGAAATTCACAGTCTTTACACACTTTAATATCGTCCTTTTTTATATTCCAGTATTCTCTAAATTTAGGATTATCTACAACTTCTGATAAAGTAGTATTTCTTATATTACCGTAGGAGATCGACATAGAGGGACAGTTTTTTATATCCCCCTTATCATCTATTGATACCTTCCTATTTAAGCAAGAATTGTAATGCTTTGATTCTGTGTAGAGTTCCATTTCCATTATGAACATTTCTGGAAAAATGAACCCACAATGACTTTCGTTTTTAATGCGATCTTTACTCAACACAACAGATTGACTTCCGTTAGATCCCGAACTTATTTGTTCTGATTTAGGGCTCGAGTGTAATAATAGATATCGTATTCTTTGATGCTTATCTATGAAAGATAATATACTCTGCTCATATTCTAATGAATAGGGAAGAACGATATCGATACATCTTATTTTTGACTCCAATGTTAAAGATAGTATTCTATCAAGAAATTCAATTTTCTTTTCTCTAAAAAACCTCAATTGAATATTAGTGCAATGCAGCTTTAGTAATTGATTAAATATTTTTGTCCACTCCTCTATTGAAAAATTATCTCCATCTATTATGCTGTTGGAAATGATTTGATGCGTAGTTTTCTCTAGATTTATTTTGGGAAATAACGAAATATCATCAAGTAATATTAGATGTTCATGCTCATCTAGTAGAGTAAAATATTCATCCAGTATTTCTGTGTTTTCAGGATAAGATTTATAAATACTTTTATAAGTTTTCCCTTCATGCTTTTCTATTATCGAAGCTAGGGTATTAGGAATCAGTTGATATTTATTTCTACCTGTATCCAATAATAGACTTCGACTAAATCCTTTAATTAGCATAGAACTTGGAAACAGTTTCAATTTTAAGCTAGAGTTCTTGAAAATCATTATCCAATTTATTAATTACTTTAGAGATTTGTTTGTAATAATGTTGTTTTATTGCTCTATCAGTTTTGTAAGCAGTAATTGAGATGTGACCAGAAGGTATATCCTTATTATAAGACAGCTTCACCTCTTCGAGAAATTTGAAGTGTAGAGGAATATTCGTCATTTCTTTTATCTTTTTTAGCATCGCAGTATTCTTTTAATTTTTTTGCTATTAATTCATGAATATTGTAATTACATTTGGTCGTGAGTACAGTCCATTGACCAACAGGATTAACCTCTAGGAAAACATATTCCTTCTTCTTTGTATATATAATATCCAAAGAACCACAATTCAAACCTGCTTTTTCCATGAAGAAATTGATCTTAAACTCCACTTCTTTAGGTAAATTAAAGGGGATATTTCTATTTGGGTGATCCCAATCATAGTTTCTAAAATCAACCTTAGTTTTTTCATTTCTCTGTGAGAATATGGCCATTGCAAAATTTTTTCCTAGAAAATGAAACACCCTAATTTCAAACAATTTATCTACCTTATTCTGAAAAAAAGAATGCCAACACTTGGCTTCGTTTTCTAATTTGCTTTTTCTTATTGGAATTGTTCCATGGTGGTAAGAATATCCTTTATTGATGAAATGAAAATTTCTGTGCATGGCTTTTGTAATCAACTCATCAGTGACATAGTAATCCTCAACCTTATCAAAATCTTCTGTTATTATTGTTTTTGGAACTTTGAATCCTACTTCTCTAGCAATATCTAGCATGATTAACTTATTCACCATACCTTGTCCTAGACTATTAATTTTAGGTAGTGTATTGAACTTGTAAATAATAAACTTGCGTAGTGTTAGATATTCATAGTTCAGGCTTTTTTGAATTCCTTCATATATTTTAATATCAAAATTCTCTAGAAAATCACTGTATTTAGGCCCGAAGTATGGTAAAGTTCCTCTTCTATACCAAAGACAAGATATATCACTAAAAGAAAATTCTTTTTTATCAATAAGGAAAGAAAAATCTACTTCACCATTATTAATTACTACTTTGAGTAGACTAAATTCTGATTCTGGATAAATTACTACATAATTTATCCCTCGTACATCTAACCATTCTAGTTCTGTAAATGTGGTTTGGTCGTTGGATTCAGAAAATATTATAACCATGAAACTTGCTTAAGAATTAGCATTAATTTTTGGCTCTATTTGGATTCCAAGTTGCTGTTTTCTAAACAACTGATTGTCAGTGATTTGCCAAAATCTAACAACTTGAGTTAAGTTACTGAATATCAATTAATTAAGTTGCTATTTTAGTTTTAGCAACTTGAAACCCAATATGAGCCTAATTTTTTTGAGAAATCACATCTGTTTGTTAGAAAAAAGTGATTCTAAATAACATTAATTGATTTGTTCTTATATCCAGTGATCAGCGAATGAAAAAATCCACTATACTTAACTCTATTCTATCAGAATATTAAAGCTCATATATAAACCCAAAGTGAAGAGTTCATGTCAACGACACGAACTCTTACTTACTATCCTTTTGCTAATTAATCACAGTGACCATCATCAGAAGGATTGTCGTCACTAGGACCAACTTTGTCAGTACAATCATCTCCATTTTTCCCCGCTGCTATGCTATCTGCATTGTTATCAGTATTACCTCCTACTAGCCCTAGACCACCAAGAACGGAATTTAACTTCGTCGCTTTATGCGCTGCGAATGAATCGAATAAGCTATTCGCCTTTAATGATTCGAATTTCATATTATTTATTTTTCTATAAAAAATTTGTGCTTGATGATAAAATATCGTAAGCCAAGCTTTTACGTCCATGTCGTTTATTCCTCATTCTGCGCAAAATATTAGAAATAGGAAGGGATGGAATTTCCTTGAATATGAATGATCTCATTCGTTTTATGGCAAATATGCACTCGCCCAATGCAAAAATCCTGCACCCAAATGTTAAAGTCCCCATTCCCACCAAATATCTTCTTGCCTTCTCCATCTCTGAAGCCATAAATAAACTCCAACTCGCGCTCATAGCAGTAGCTTCTTTGCCGATGGCAATAGTAGATAGAAGCACCCATTGCTTTCATATTTTCTATAATATTATAGATACTACGTTTAGAGATGCCTAGGCGTACTGCGAGTTCTTTAGGACTACCCGTTGCCTTTAATCGAATCAGTCGATCTACTCGTTCGATGCGTTTTAAATCTTCTAGTAATTTCATAGCTAATTATTTTTGAGTATATCTAAAATTTGTTCCAAGACTCTTTCCAGTATGCGTTTATCCTCAGTGATAATTTCTGCCGTTCCACTCATTTCTTGCTGCAATTGGAGAGATTTATCATAAGTGGTCATCAAGCCATTAATCAATTCCAGTTCAATCAAATAACTCAATTGTCCTTCTGCTTGGCTTTCGGGAAGGAGGGCGATGTTTTGGATTTGAGCTTTTAGGATACCGTACTCTTGCTGTGGGTAAGCGTCCAAATTAATATTGGCGGTCATGCCTGTTCTTACTTTTCCAATACCCGTGGCAGGCATCATCGCTTTGCCAATAATTTCGCCTGCGCCTGCTCTTGGGAGAATGGTAAAAATCTCCGCATTGGCCTGCACAAATTGTTGTGGACTCCATATTTTGGTCATCGAAATTTGTCCTTCAATGGGTGCTTTGACAAGGTAGGTTTGTTCCCAAATTTGGATGTCATTTCTAAGCTTTCGTAGGTTTTCTTCTAGGGCAAATTGGCGCGTTTGTAGTCCATCTTGCCGTCCTTGCTGAATATCCGCAATTTGAGTTTTGAGTTGCTCGGTGGTGACTTGATTGCTGATCATTTGAGATTGCATACTTTCTAGTTGGCGTTGGTATTGCAAGTAACTGGCTTCTGCGCCTTCCACTTCTACTAGGCTCGCTGCACCTGATTCGTAAAGTCCTTTGGTGGTCGTATAATTGCTTTCGGAAAGGGCGACTTCTTTTTTGAAGATGGCGATTTGCTTTTGTAGGCTTTGATTCAGGTTTTCGTAGTGCGTAATTTGCTTTTGTGCTGCTGCTATTTTCAAGGCTTCGTTTTCTTGTCGCAAGTGGTATTGTTGTTCTTTGATTTGTTGTACCAAGCGCGTATAAGTGGCTTGTAGTTCTCCAACGGCAAGGTTTTCAGGCACTTGGAGGTTAGCTAAGTTTTGTTTTCGCTCCAATTGCTTCAAAAAGCTCGCTAGTTGCTGAATATCCAACCATTTTGCATTGCTTTCTAGTAGCACAATGGGTTGATTTTTCACTACACTATCTTGATCGCTCACAAAGACTTGTTCTAGCTTTCCACTGGTCTTCGCCACCACTCGAATCACTGGGTTTTCAGTCGTAATCATCACAGGAGCAGGTAGGATATCGGGATATTTAATCAACCAACTCATCAATCCGAAAATAGCGACTATTAATAGCACTACTGTGATGCCCCACCGCAGTATCCAACTTGGCGGATGACCAATGATTTCTTGTATTTCGTCCTGTTCTCGGAGGACGATCTGTTCGGCGTTTTTTATTAGTGTTTCTGGCATATGTTTCTTTTTTGTCAGAAGCAGAATTTTCAGGATTTCAAGATTCTCAGGATTACGGAACACGTAGCGTTTAAAAATGAAGGCTACGCGTCCCATTTAGAAAATCCTGCAAATCCTCTAATCCTGCGAATCCTGATTCTGACAGTAACATCACTGATACTTAGGATTATACATTCTCTTATACTCTAAACTTTTCCCTCCAAAATTGATGAGTAAGCCTATCTCAAAATCATAAGCTACTGTATAGTTTTTCGCTTGTGCGATATGCACATCTTCCAACTGAACCAATGCTTTTAGTTCTACTACCACTTGGTTTTCTATCACAAAATCTGCTCGTCGAGTACCTACCTCTATCTCTTCGTAGTAGATAGTATGCTCCTGCTCTCGAACATAGGACAAACCTGCTCGTTCCAGCTCGATTGCGAAGCATCTTTGGTAAATTACTTCTTGAAAACCAGGTCCCATTGTGTTGTGTACTTTCATCGCACATCCAATAATTTTGTACGTTAGGTCATTCTTTTCCATTGTTTTTAGTATTTGATTTGAAAAGAAGAAAGATACGTATTTGTCAGAATCAGGATTTTCAAGATTTCAAGATTTTCAGGATTATGGAACACGTAGCGTTAATAAATGAAGATTACATATCTTACTTAGAAAATCTTGTAAATCCTCCAATCCTGCGAATCCTAGTTCTGACAGTCTCTTTTTTGTCAGAATCAGGATTTTCAAGATTTCTTGATTTTCAGGATTACAGAACACGTAGCGTTGAAAAATGAAAACCTACGTGTCCTATTTGAAAAATCCTGCGAATCTGCTCATCCTGTGAATCCTGATTCCGACAATTAACTCCCCAACTCCAATTGATCCTTCACCAACCTATAATAAGCGCCCTTTTCCTTCACTAATTCCTGATGCGTCCCAACTTCCACCAATTCGCCCTTTTCTAATACTACTATCTGATCCGCATTTTTCACCGTACTCAATCTGTGTGCAACTACCACGACTGTTTTACCCTCAAAAAAGCGATTGAGATTTTCGACGATGATGCGTTCGTTTTTGGCATCTAGGGCATTGGTCGCTTCATCGAAGAAGAGAAAATCAGGATTTTTATAGACAGCGCGAGCGATGAGCAAGCGTTGGCGTTGTCCTTGACTAATGCCATTGCCTTTTGAGCCAACCATGGTGTTGTAGGAAATAGGAAGGGTTTCTATAAACTCTTGTATATTAGCATTTTGTACTGCTTTTAGTAAGGTCTCTCGATTCACTTGATCATCGCTTTCAGCAACATTATTGGCGATGGTATCGGAGAAGATGAAGCCATCTTGCATGACCGCACCACACTTACTGCGCCACAACTTCTTATCAATACTTTGTAGTTGAATGTTGCCTAGTTGGATGCTGCCGCTAGTGGGTTCGTAGAAACCAAGTAGCAATTTTACTAGCGTCGTTTTACCGCTTCCACTTGTCCCAACTATCGCAGTCACTTTACCTTGTGGAATGCTTAGATTGATGTCTTTAAGCACCAGATCATCCAATTGGGTGTATTTATAACTTAGATTTTTGATATGGATGTCAGCATCGCTTGGTACATAATCTAAAGTTTGCTGCTCGGATTGTTCATCGCCTGTGTTATGGATTTCACCTAAGCGTTCTAAGCTAATTTTAGCGTCTTGCCCAGAGCGAATGAATTGAATCAGATTCTGTAATGGCGCGTTTAATTGTCCTGCGATATATTGTACCGCCATCATCATCCCTAAGGTCATGCTACCTTCAATGACAGCCTTAGCGGCAATGAAAGAAATAAGAATATTTTTTAAGGTGTTGATGGATGTAGCACCAGCATCTTGATACTGTGTAATCGCAAGCGAGCGAATATTGGCTTGAAAGAGTTTAGCTTGAATATTTGCCCAATTCATGCGGCGTTTGCGCTCGCTGTTTTGCAACTTGATTTCTTGCATACCTTGTATCAACTCAATCAAGGAACTTTGATTTTGAGAGAGTTCCTGAAAACGTTGATAATCTACTTCTTTTCGCTTTTTGAGGAAGAAGAGTATCCAAACCACATAGAGAATACTAGCTAGAAGAAAAACCCCAAAAATATAAACATTATAAATGAGCAAGACTACTCCAAAAACTACAAAATTGACGAGTGAAAAAATGGTGGTTAGCACGCTCCCTGTAAGGAAAGATTCAATGCGAGAATGATCGCCGATTCTTTGCAGCAGATCGCCTACCATTTTGGTATCAAAAAAGCCAATGGGCAGGCGCATTAGTTTGATGAGAAAGTCAGAAATCAAGGATATATTGAGTCGTGTGCTAATGTGCAATAGTATCCAATTTTGGATAAAACTTACTGAAGTTTGTCCGACGAAAAGCATTAGTTGAGCGATCAAAATCAAGTAGATGAAACCAATGTTTTGATTCGTGATTCCTACATCTACGATGGATTGGGTGAGAAAAGGAAAAATAAGTTGAAAGACGCTTGCCAACAGCAATCCAAGGGAGAATTGAAACAACAATTTCTTATGTGGAATCAAATACTTGAACAAATACTTGAAACTCGCTTTGTTCAGTTGTTCTCCTTCTCTAGAGTAAAAATCAGGCGTAGGTTCTAGCAAAAGTGCAATGCCTTTATCGCCATCACTCAACCATGATTTTTTGAAGGTTTGATGGTCTAATTTGAATTTTCCTTGCGCAGGATCAGCAACGTGAATATTCTTTTTGTCTGCTTTGTAAACAACCACGAAATGCTGCTGATTCCAATGGACAATGGCAGGTAGTGGTGCTTCTAAAAAATTAGGCGTAGGATGTCCGTTTTGGCTAAACGGTACTTTCACTGGAAGCGTTCGATAGCCGATATGCTCTGCCGCTTCCATGATGCCTTGCATGGATACACCATTGCGCGTGTAATAACTTTTCTCCCGCAAATACGGCAAACTGTATGACCGCCCATGGTAGGCAGCTACCATGCGCAAGCAAGTCGGACCGCAGTCCATCTGATCTAACTGACGATAGAATGGTATTCTTTTTGACATATGGGTGTAACTCAATGTATTATGGCAATACAAGCAGACTTTTGTATTCGTAAAATTGATTTTTGTAGAATAGAAAAGCCTTATTGATACATCATAAAAGAAAATCTAGAGATCGTGTATGAATTGTTAAACGTATGTACAAATGTGTACATCTATTCCAGAAATGATATACCCTATTCAATTCAAACAATCTTAGAATACTGATATTCAATATTTTACACACTATTCTTTTAGATGCATATAAAGCAATGAATCTATATCAGCAATAATACTAGACATAAATTTTTTATGATGATAGTGCCGTTGTAATCTGCCAATAATTTGAACGCAAACCTTGCCTTTTTACTCACTTTTACCTTCGCTTGATGTGCGCGCCCTCTTAGAAGTACTTATTTGTCATTGTAGTAGTAACTTCAAAAAATATAAAATATTGTGTGTGTGTGTGTGTGTGTACATAGATGCTGAAATAACCAAAAAGGTCGGG
>JBCDFY010000189.1:0-14419 GCA_039176995.1 Bacteroidota bacterium | reverse complement strand
TTTTTTTGAGCAACTTTTTAATTGTCCTGATTTAACCCTTTGGATGGACATGGTGGCTTATCATTGTAAATACGATAAACGAAAGGATAAACAAAATATGGCAAACTTATTATATGTGTTAAATTAAACTTCGTGCGTATGTGCCTCAGGCTGAAAAGATTTTCTGCGAATTTTGGAAACGAAATACTACATTTTCAATTTGTGTCCACTTTTGAATGCTCTATTAGAACTCATTACTATGCTTCAAGGTTTTATCAAGTCCATTTTATCCTACGGAAAAGCCTTCCAACTCATCCAAAGATTTAGGCTTTGGTTTTATGTTTTCGTCCCAGGTTTAATTAGTCTTTGCTTGGGAATTTTAATTGCATTATCTGTTTGGAATTATGCAGATGATATCGGCAATTGGATGACTTCTTGGTACAGTTGGAAAGGAGAAGGCATCGTGGAAAAGATTGGTTCAATTATCAGTGGTATAGCGATTGTTTTCCTTACTTTTTTACTTTTCAAATATATTATCATCATCGCGGTTTCTCCTTTTATGAGTTTGCTTTCTGAAAAAGTAGAAAGACGATTGAAGAATCAGACTGCTAGTACTCCTTTCAAATTAGATAAGTTCTTGAAAGATATGGTTCGAGGCTTGAGTCTTGCTTTGCGCAATATTTTTTGGGAGTTGCTTTTCACCGTTTTGCTCCTATTGGTCAGTTTCATTTTTCCCATCATTGCACCCTTCACAGCAGTTCTCATTTTCATTATTCAAGCCTATTATGCAGGATTTGGAAACATGGATTTCACTATGGAGCGGCATTTTAATTTTAAGGAAAGTGTCCAATTTGTGCGACGAAATAGAGGTCTAGCCATAGGAAATGGTGCAGTGTTCTTATGGATGCTGCTCACAGGTATCGGCTTTTTATTTGCGCCTACATTGGCGACGATTGCGGGGACAGTGGAGGTAGTGAAGGTTTTGGAGGAGAAGTAAGCACGTAAAATACGAGAAGCTAGATTTAAGCTAGATTTTCTTTTTCAGACATTTCTTCAAATACACAAACTGCCAATTTTGCAAAAGCAGGTAACTTCCGATTAATGGAAGAAATATAGCAATCTGTTCCTAAACAACCAACTTTCTTTCTTCTCTCAAAAGCAGTCCAGTCGTAATCATTATCTTTGTAAACCATGAATTTTCTATTTTTGTTAAATCATCAATAAGCAGAAGAGAATATGAACACCTTACAATTTCCGCTTTCTAATATTCAACAGGGAGCTACTCAAGCTCTACGCAGCGGGTGTTCCTGATCAACATTTGCCTGAACTGAAAAATGTAATTGCCCGTTTTCTATTTGAGAAAGCACGTAAAGAAACAAATCGTATTTGGGATCAAAAAGGATACTCAGAAAATATTGTTCAAGAATAGCTGAAGACAGATTGACACTGAACCTAGGTGCAACAACTTAAATCTATTTTCAAGCGTTTATACTTTTGATAATACAATCGTAGAATAATAAGAATGATCTATGACAGCACATCATACCTATGATATGGTCGCGGATTTCATCGCAAGTATGAATCCTAAGAAAGTCTTGGAATTAAAAGCACCAAGAGCCATGCAAAGTCGTCTCGAAATGCTCATTCAGAGGGAGAAGGAAAGTAATCTATCTTTTGAAGAAAAAGATGAGCTAGACCATTATATTGTGCTGGAACGCTTAATCAGGCTATCTAAGGTCAGAGCTTTGTATCGATTGAAGCAAGGCTAATTAGTTATGTATATTTCCGATAAAACAAGACAGATTGTAGCAGAACGTGCAAATTTTCAAGGCGAATATTGTCGTATTTACGAAGATAACTCCTTCTATACTTTCCAGATAGAACATATCATTAGCCGAAAACACGGAGGCAATAGCGAACTAGAAAATCTTGCGTACGCTTGTCCAAGTTGCAATCGCTTAAAAGGTTCAGATTTAGGTTCTATCCTACTTCCTGATGAACAATTTTTCCGCTTTTTTCATCCAAGAAAAAATGAATGGTTAGATCATTTTGAATTCTATCCAAATTGTTCGTTGTACGCTAAAACTTCCGAGGCGGAGGTAACTATCAAAATTTTCCAACTCAATCATCCTGACACTATTATTGAGCGAAAATTACTTATTGAAATGGGGCTTTTTCCGTAATTTCACCTTTCTGTATATCATTAATTCAAACAATACAATTAACTGATAATCAAATCATTAAAAACCAATCTATTCTAAATTTTATACGCCCTCTTCTTTTTAAGTGAACCAAACCTTCATAATATTTATCTACATTTAGGCGATACGAAGAATTGCTCAAAACTCCACTACTAATACAATCAAGTAAAACTAAATATGAAGATCAACCTAGAACATAGCAAGAATGAAGATGCGATGAAATTATTGATCGCCAAAATGAAACATCGCTTAACGGAAATTAAATTGGGAGGAGGCGAAAAGAAAATTGCAAAACAACACGCCAAAGGAAAATTGAGCGTGCGAGAACGCATTGAGCAATTGATAGATGAAGGTTCGGAATTTTTGGAAATTGGTGCGTTTGCAGGTTTTGAAATGTACGAAGAATATGGCGGTTGCCCTGCAGCAGGTGTGGTGACAGGCATTGGATATATTCATGGTCGGCAGTGCATGATCGTTGCGAATGATGCGACTGTGAAAGCAGGAGCTTGGTTCCCGATTACGGGCAAGAAGAACTTGCGCGCTCAGGAAATTGCAATGGAAAATCGTTTGCCACTGATTTATTTAGTGGATAGTGCAGGTGTATTCTTACCCATGCAAGACGAGATTTTTCCAGACAAAGAACACTTTGGACGCATTTTTAGGAATAATGCCAAAATATCCAGCATGGGTATTCCTCAGATTGCTGCTATTATGGGGAGTTGTGTTGCAGGAGGAGCTTATCTACCCATCATGTCCGACGAGGCTTTGATTGTGGATGGAACTGGCTCAATCTTTCTGGCAGGTCCTTATTTGGTGAAAGCAGCAATTGGCGAAGATGTAGATAAAGAAACACTTGGTGGTGCGACCACACAGTCTGAAATTTCAGGTGTAACTGATTATAAAATGCCTGACGACCCAACTTGTCTAGCCACAATTCGCACTTTGGTCTCCCAATTTGGACATTTTGAAAAAGCAGGTTTTGATCGCATTGAAAGTAAAGCTCCAAAGCACGATCCAAAAGAGATTTATAGCCTTTTTCCAGAGCAATCTTCTAAACCCTATAAGACCATTGATATCCTTAAACGCTTGGTGGATGATTCTGAATTGACGCTCTACAAAGAAGGTTACGGACAAACCATTGTTTGTGGTTATGCGCGCATTGATGGCTGGTCAGTTGGTATCGTGGCAAATAATCGAGAAGTAGTCAAATCGAAGAAAGGCGAAATGCAGTTTGGTGGCGTAATCTACTCAGATTCAGCAGATAAGGCGGCGCGCTTTATTATGAATTGCAATCAAAAAAAGATACCATTGGTCTTCTTGCAAGATGTCACTGGTTTCATGGTTGGCACTCGTTCTGAGCATGGTGGTATCATTAAGGATGGTGCAAAAATGGTGAGTGCTGTTTCCAATTCTACCGTTCCAAAGTTCACCATCATCATGGGCAATTCCTATGGTGCAGGAAACTACGCAATGTGCGGAAAAGCCTACGATCCAAGATTGATAATGGCTTGGCCAACTGGAAAAATTGCGGTGATGGGCGGCAAGCAAGCCGCTAAAGTTTTGTTGCAAATTCAAACTTCTTCCATTAAAGCAAAAGGGCAAGAAATTTCGGAAGAAGAGCAAGAAAAATTATTATCTGAAATAACCGCGCGCTACGATCGGCAAACCACTCCGTACTATGCGGCTGCTCGACTTTGGGTGGATGCCATCATTGATCCTTTGGAAACTCGAAAAGTTATTTCAATGGGCATTGAAGCAGCGAATAATGCATCTGTAGAAAAGTTTAATGTTGGAGTTTTGCAGACTTAATCAAAGTAAGCAGTAAAGATTATTTTTAGGTGGAAAAATTTCACCTCTAGACACTTTTTATTTTCTATTTAGCTCGCTGCCTGACGACAGCTCGCAAAAGGTTTTTAGGGCAGAAACAGATTGATTTTGGTTCAAAATCAATCTGTTTCTACCCTAAATTCCCCTCCTTTTCGCGCCGCAGACGCAAAATAAAAAAAGTGTACAGGAGTGAAGGAAAAATAATTAAGTTTAGTCTATCTGGAACTATTTTTTGACGAAATCCATGTCTATTATATAAATGTAACTATTGTGAATGTAATAGTGCAATAGATACTATAGCAGTCTATCAAAATAATTTTTAACGAAAAGAAAGTCTTTATTTATATTCTTCAAAAAACACCTTACGACCTTACGCCATTGCGTGCAAAATCAACTACTTTTGCCGCCGAAATCGAAGCTGAATTATGAAGGAATCAAATAATACAACTGAAACGACAACTAAGTCCTTAAATTTCATTGAAGAAATTGTCGAAAAGGGATTGGAGGCAGGAAAATATAATGGACGTGTTCTAACGCGCTTTCCGCCTGAACCGAATGGCTATTTACATCTTGGGCACGCCAAATCCATATGCCTGAATTTCGGCTTAGCACAGAAGTATGGGGGAAAAACAAACTTGCGCTTTGACGACACCAATCCAACCAAAGAGAAGATAGAATACGTAGATTCCATCCAGCGTGATGTGCGTTGGTTAGGCTTCGATTGGGAAGGAGAGGCGTTGTATGCTTCTGACTATTTTGATGAATTGTACGAAATGGCAATTCAACTCATCAAGAAAGGAAAGGCTTATGTAGATGATTCTACTCCAGAGGAAATTGCGGAGCAAAAAGGAACACCAAGTATTCCTGCTACGCCTAGTCCATATCGCGACCGTAGCGCAGAAGAAAACCTAGATTTGTTTGAGCGCATGAAAGCAGGCGAATTTGAGGATGGCTCAAAAGTCTTGCGAGCAAAAGTAGATTTAGCTTCTCCAAATATGCTGATGCGCGATCCAATTATTTACCGCATCAAAAAAGAAGCACACCACCGCACAGGCGATAAATGGAACATCTATCCAATGTACGATTTTGCGCACGGGCAGTCTGATGCGCTTGAAAAAATCACGCATTCGATTTGTACTTTAGAATTCATTCACCATCGTCCGCTCTACGATTGGTTTATCGAAACTTTAAATCTGTTTCCTTCCAAGCAATACGAGTTTGCGCGCTTGAATATGAGCTACACAGTGATGAGTAAGCGCAAATTGTTACAATTAGTAGAGGAAGGTTATGTCAATGGTTGGGATGATCCACGTATGCCTACGATTTCCGCCATTCGTAGAAGAGGTTATACAGCCGCGGCGATTCGTAATTTTTGTGATAGTATCGGCGTGGCGAAGCGTGAAAATGTGATAGATTTATCGCATTTGGAATTCTTTGTGCGCAATGATTTAAACAAAGTTGCCTCGCGCGTGATGGCAGTTTTGAATCCAGTCAAATTGATTATCACCAACTATCCAGAAGGTCTGACTGAAGATTTGGAGATTGACAATAATCCAGAAGACGAAAACTCAGGAACGCGCAAAGTGCCATTTAGCCGCGAATTATTCATCGAGCTAGATGATTTCATGGAAAACGCACCTCGCAAGTTTTATCGCTTGGATATTGGCAGAAATGTACGCCTAAAAGGAGCGTACATCATTCATTGTGAAGCGATTAAGAAAAGTGATGCAGGCGAGATAGAGGAGATTTATTGTACTTACTACCCTGACAGCAAAAGTGGAAGCGATACTTCTGGCGTCAAAGCAAAAGGTACATTGCATTGGGTGTCTATTCCTCATGCAGCTACGGCAGAAGTGCGTTTGTACGATCGTTTGTTCAATGATGAAGATCCAACGGGACATGAGGACAAAGACTTCAAAGAATTCATCAATCCTGACTCCCTAAAAGTGCTGAAAAATGTGCCAATTGAGCCAGCTTTAAAAAATGCGGAAGTAGGGGAACCGCTCCAATTTTTGCGCAAAGGCTATTTCGTACTTGATCCTGATTCTACGGAAGAGCATTTGGTTTTCAATCGTACGGTGACTTTGAAGGATAGTTGGAAGAAGGCGCAGAAGAAATAGTGCATACGAGATATGTCATTTCTCGCACTGATATTGATTACAAGCTAATCTTAGAAAAAGAAATGACATATCTAACTTTACTTTACTTTCACCACCTTCTCGGTGAGCAGAATTTCATTATCTCTAGTCACTTGCAGTATATAAGAACCTGCTGCTAGATTGCTAGGAAGGTCATCTATGGATAGGGTTTGTTTTCCTTTGGTAAGTTGGAAGGTTTTGGCGTATAGTAGTTGTCCGCCTAGGTCGTAGAGAGTTACTAAGTAAAATCCATCTTTTGTAGTCTCCACATTGATAAACAGCTCCCTCCCAAAGGGATTCGGGTTCACTTCATGATGACTATTTACTGCGGATGTGTCTTTTATTGGAGAAAATTCGCTTTTCTTAACTGCGACATATTCTCTTGAAATTGATACTTCTTTATCTTTGCTTTTTGGAAGAGGGAGATTTTTTTTGGCGGCAATGACTCCAATAATAGACTCTCGCCAAGCGAAGATAGAACCCGCTCGCCAACCGCAATTCATATAAACCTCAAGTGTTTCTTCCCAATCTACATTATTGATACAAAGCGTTTCACAGTCAGGATAAGTGATCTCAATTGTAGAATTAGCATATTTTCTAGGTACTCTGAGTACAAAATCACCTCGTCGATTAGTTGTAGTCGCCAATTTTGTCCCTTTGATTGCCACTCTACAATAGATAAGGGGTTCTTTTTTTAGCTCAGTCAGTACTTTTCCTTTCAGTACGATTTGGTTGGAAGGATTTACTTTTTGAGTGCTTTTCCCAAACTTTATTGGTTGCTTAATGACAACCGTATCTTGCTCAAAACGCTGCTGCCCACTCACTCCACCACTCACCAACAACCCAGCCACCACCGCCGCTGCCACTTTCCAAGGCATAGAAGATATAGGCGCAACAGGCAATGTAATTGGGCGATCCAATTGATCGGGTCTAAAAACGCCACAGATTTTTCCTTCATTTTTTTGATAATAAAAGGCAAGCTCATGATCGCTCATGTCCGTAAAGTTGACAATATGACGATCGCATTGGTGGCAGAAGCGTCCACCTTGAACAGGTGTCATTTCTGACCATTTTTCGTTGCATGGCTCTGGAATAGTGAGTTGGAAAGAAGGCTGTTTGTGCTTTTTCATAGTAGAGAAATTTCCATTAAAACGAATACAATTCCTCTTTTGTGAATACAAGTCATGATTTTGGACAAAAGAAAAAGGAGCAAAACAACGTCTTACTCCTTTCTCTTCTGTAAATAGACTACTTCTATTACGCTTTATTCTTACTGAAATAGCGATACAAGAATAAAATGACCAGTGCACCGCCCGTAGCGATCAATAAGCTACCAATCATATTACTAGACTGGATGCCAATAAAACGGCCTAAAAAGCCACCAACCACTGAGCCTCCAATACCCAACAAAATGGTAATAATCCAACCTCCAGGATCTTTTCCTGGCATCAAAAATTTGGCTAATGCTCCAGCGGCTAAACCCATCAAAATCCAATAAATTATACTCATAATATGCTTGTTAGTTGATTTACGTTTCTCACTTTTTCTTACGCCAATCCATTCTTCTCAATCTCCAAAATCGCAGCAATATGCGCATCTGCAATCGCTTGACGCACATCATCTTGCATCAATTTTTGTACTTCTTCTTTGTTATTGAAAAATCCATTTTCGGTTAGTACCGCGGGCATAGAAGTATGTTTCAACACATACAATCCTTTAATTTTAGTCGTCTTCAATCCTCTATTTTTCCAACCTGTGGCGCGCACAATCTCCTTCTGAAAAATACTAGCCATTTTCGTTCCTTTTGGGCTGCCATGATAATGCCAAGTTTCGACGCCACTAATGCTTGGAACGACCCAGTCAGAACCTGGGCGCGGAGGACCAGCATTGGAGTGTACAGAGACGTATAATTTCGGTAATTTGCTAGGTAAACTATTAGCTCTGCGCACCCGTTCTGCCAAGCGAATGTCTTCCTCCTCTTCTGGCACTACATTGAAAAATTCAATGTCTTTTTCTTTCAAAGCCGCAATGATACGTCGAACAATATCACGATTGAATTCATATTCCAAAAACTGAATCGTGATGCCATTGAAATCGAAAGGTGCAGAACGCTTTCCAGGAGTATCTTCTGCATGACCATTATCCAAACACCACATGTAGCGTTTTCTTGGATTGTTTTCTTCCACTTCTGGTGCAATAACGGGTTCTTCTTTTTCTTCCTCAGGCTTCTCGTTTTCCACATCCGTCACCTCGCCTGGAGTAATCTCAAAAGGCAGTTCTTGATCGGTAATGACGACCGTATCTTGAGTGATCTCTGCGGAATCGCTCCATACTTCATCAGTAGTAGATTCTTTTTCAAAATCTTTGTCCTTGTTGTTGGAAGGATCGGTAGGAGGCGTGGTACTTGAAAATAAGGCAGAAAATAATTTTTGTATAACTTCTAACAGTCCTTTCATTAGTGGAAGTTGGTTTGGTAATATGAAATAATTAGTGTTCTCTTTATGTATTGCTTTTGCTGTTACAATGTTCGGAAAGGCAGTACATTTGTCATTTCGACCATACGCCAAATATAGGTAAAATGATACGACATATGCAAGAATTCCATTCTATGAACTTGCAAATCAAGTAATTATAAGCTAATAAACTGATTTTCAGCGTATAAGTTTTTTACAGAAATCGAAAAATGCAAGTTAAAATAAGCGCAGTCATCATCGTCAAAGATGAGCTAGAGAATATGGAAAGATGCTTGGAAGCTACTTGGAAAGTGGCGGACGAAGTTGTAGTAATTGACTCTGGTTCTACGGACGGCACGCAGCAGTTGTGTCAGGTTTTAGGAGCGCGCGTTATTGAGCACCCTTTTCAGAATTATGCGCATCAAAAAAACGTAGCTGTAGAAAATGCGACCTACGATTATATATTATCCGTAGATGCCGATGAAGTTTTAAGTGAAGAGTTGATTGCTTCTATATTGATAGTAAAATCGAATTGGATGGCAGACGCTTATTTGATGAATCGCTTGAATAATTATTGTGGGCAATGGATAAAACATGGGAATTGGTATCCCGATCAGAAAAGAAGATTGTTTGATCGAAGGAAAGCCAAGTGGGAAGGAAAAATTCACGAAAAAGTAGTGCTGCAAGAAGGTGCAACTTTAGGAAAATTACAAGGCGATTTGCTGCACTATTCTTATGATTCTATTGCCGATCAAGTTGCTCGAATGAATACTTACACAACGCTGATGGCGGAAAGTGCTTTTGAAAAAGGAAAAAAAGCAACCTTATTCAAGATTATATTTAGTCCAAAGTTCAATTTTTTCAAGCGTTATTTTTTACAATTAGGTATCCTAGATGGCTATTACGGATTCGTGCTTGCCGTGCTTGGAGCATACTATAATTTCTTGAAATATGTGAAACTGAGAGCATTGTGGAAAAATAGTGAAACAAATGATAAAAAATTATAATATTGATAATCAGGTATTTATACTTGATTTTTGATAAAAATGTGTTTCCATTAAAAATAATATTTCGCTTTTTAGAAAAAGCATTTAACTTTGTGCCAACATCTACATAGAGACTTCCCTTCTTTATTCTACTCCTACTTTAATTTTACAGACTAGCAAAAATTGATGATATAATAGTATCAGCTTATCAAAATACTTCTATTCATCAAACTCATATCATAAAGACACTACAACATTTTTTTCAAAAGTATTGAATCTCTTGGTGGGTTCTTCCGTACCTAAGATTTAGGCTGCCACTTTTGTGTAGATTTTGCCCATAGTAATTCGTGTCTATAAATAACTATGAGAAGACAGCCTCACCTAAGTTTTCAATACTAAGAATTCCACCAGTCAAGGTTTGTGGTTAACAACAAATTGTTAATCATTAAAATCAACACTCATTCAACAAGTTTCAAAGAGAAAACTCTATTGAGCTAAAACACTAGAGGAAGCTACTGCCGCATACTGCTGACATTGCATCGTTCTTGATGCCAATATCCTAGTATCCAATAGTCTCTCCTCTAATTCGCTTTAGATTTATTTGATTTGTTTACTCTATAAGATATTGATTATCAATATCAAATCAACGAATAAACAATTAAACAAATCAACAGCAACAACTTAGTATTGAACAAATTATTTTACCCAACTTAAAGTGGATACTGTATGAGGAACATTTCCCGCAAACTGACTTTTACTACGATTTTTAGCTTTTTATTAGCAACACAATTCTATGCGCAATGTATTGCGGATACTGAAATTACAACCGACGGAAACGGTACAGATGTAGTACTGACTTGTCCAAGAGATGGCAGAAGTGACCTAGTCATTTTTCAATCTAATATCGGCAATGCAGAAACCGAATATGTCTTTATCATTACTAATGAAAATGACATCATCTTAGATTATCGCCAAAATCCGTATCTGAATTTCGAGCGCGTGACTTTTAGTCCATTACGCGTGTACGGAATGTCCTTCAGCGGAGGATTGACACTTCGTCGAGGTGCAAAACTATTCTCTACTGAACTGGCAACTGAATGCTTTGAAATCTCCAAGAACTTTATCTCTATTGAAAAAAGTATTCCAGAAGCAGGTACGATTTCGACGATGCAAGGTCTACAAGCAGTAAACTTCTGCCCAGGTGATCCTAGCAATCGAGTACGTTTTCAAAATACAAACGCGATTTCTGATAGCTACGCTTACGCAATTGTAGATACCGAAGGTCAAATTGTAGGTGTCACGAAGAGCGATGTATTAGATTTCTCTCAAATGGAAGCAGGAATGTACGAAGTGGTGGGCATCGCTTATCGAGGTAACTTACTAGACATCGTTGGAGACAATATTGATGTAAACTACCTATCTGACGCGTGTTTTTCCCTTTCTAGTAATCGTGTTGAAGTACGCTTAGAAGAACTAAGCGCAGGAACGATTACGGCGAGTGCAGAAGGAGAGGTTCTAGAGGCTTGTACTTTGGATGTACCTTTGAGTTTTTCTACTACGGAAGCACCTAATTCTAGCTATACCTACTTAGTCGTAGATGAGCAAGACGAAATCGCAGCGATTGTCGCTCCTGATGCAACTTTGGAGATGGGCAATTTACCTTTTGGTAACTATCGCGTTACAGGTTTAGCTTACACAAGAAGTTTGACCGCAGCAGTTGGCGATAATATTAATAGCGGTGATCTTTCTATTGGCTGTCACGAGTTCTCAGAGAACACCATTCAGCTACAAAAAACTGCTTTAGCAGCTACAAAAATCACAACTACTGACGGTGCAGAAACCGTAGATTTCTGCGAGAATAATACCTTCTCTTTAGCCTATGAATCAGTAGATTATGCACAAACGGCTTATGTGGTAACGGATGTCAATCAAAACATCATCAGCGTTAGCGAATCCGCAGAGGTTACGGTCGAAATTGAAAATGCACAAATATATGGTATTGCTTACACTGGTACGTTGAATTTGGCAGTTGGCGATGTACTGAATACCAAAGCAGCTTCGGATGCTTGCTACCAAATTTCTGATAATGCACTGGAAGTCAATAAAGTAGAACTGGATGGCGGAAATTTAGCGTTGATGTCTGGCGGAGATTATTTCTTCGCTTGCCCAGAAGCAACAGGACAATTATTGTTAGAAGCAACTCATCAAAACTCCACAGGAAATTTATATACCTACTTACTCTTGGACGACGCAGACATCGTTCAAGAAATCTCCGAAACGGGAAATTTCTCCTTTTCGGAAGCCTTAACGGGCGAATTTAGCATACTTGGCGTTGCTCATCTCTTGCCGTTGAGCATTTCCTTAGGGGACGCATTTAGCACTGATTATAGTCTCTCAACAGAGTGCTACGACCTCTCCGATAATCGAATCAAGGTGGTTTGGCAAGAGCCATCGGGAGGTCGTATCAGCACTTTAGCTGGCGAAAACGGTCAAGTACTTTTCTGTGCAGATGCAGAAAGCACGCGCGTGAATTTAATGAATGAAGATGCGAGCGGAACAAATTACATCTACATCTTAACGGACGCAGAAGGCATTATTTTATCTTATTCCATTAGTGGATTTGATGTAGCAAATTTTGAGGGTAGCGATTTCTTAATTTATGGTTTAGCGTTTGCTGGAAATCATAAAGATGAAGTTGGCGTAAATATTGCCGATGCAATTCTAGCAGAAAACTGTCATGCTTTGACGGAGCAGCCGCTGACTATTGGCAACTTCGAGCCGCAAGAGACTTTCGTTGCTTTGCAATCGCTGCAAGGAGAATTGGATATTTGTGCTGCTACGGATGAAGCAGTGGAAATCAAAGTGATGAATTCTGGCGATCAAGATGCTTATTTCTATCTTTTGACGAATGAAAAAAATCAACTGATTGCTGTGTTTGAAGACGAAGTCGTTACGCTGAATAATGGCAATGGCGAAAAGAGAATTTGGGGTGTTTCTGCTTCCGGTACAATTACCATCAAAGAAGGGGAAGTTATCACAGATACAAAAATCACAGATGGTTGCTACGAACTTTCTACCAACTTCTTGACCTTCTCAACGACGCGTTTGAGCAGCACGAAAATTACCAGTTTCCAAGAAGAAGAGGCGATCACCATTTGCTATGGCGACGGTATGCCTAACTATATTGGCTTTACCACCATGGAAGAAACGACAGATGAATATCGCTTCATCATGACCGATAAGAACAATGTCATTCTGCGCGTTATGCAAAGCAATATTCAAAACTTTGAAATGGCTGGACCAAGCGTGACCAGAGTTTGGGGCGTGAATTATACTGGAACCTTGAGCGTTCGGCCAGGACAAGTCTTGACGGATGTTATGATTTCAGATGCTTGCTACGAGCTTTCAGAAAACTTTGTGGAAATCACTAGAGCACAATTAGATGCGGGCGTAATCAGCATCAAAGGTGTAGATGAAGATTTAAAATTGTGTTCCGCAGTGGGTGTAGAGCAACTTTATGAATTGTCTACTTCCGTAGAGCAAGCAGGAAGATACAGCTATATCATTGTAGATATGGCAGGTAATGTGGTAGATGTCGTAGAAAGTTCAATGATTGATTTTGGTGCTTATTCTCAGAGTGATTTGAGTGTTTATGGTGTTGCGCACGTTGGTGATTTAAGTATCAAAGTAGGCGATGCTATAGAAGGAGCGAATCTAGCAGAAGGTTGCTATGATTTGGCAACCAATCAGTTATCTATTATTCGCGATGTCGTAGATGCAGGTCAAGTAACTACGCCTGATGGACAAACGGCAGCGTTCCTTTGTCCAGAAGACGATCAGCCAGACATCGTTGTGTTTGTAAATAATACGGATTCTCGCCAAAACTATCAATTTGTAGTTACAGACGAAGACAACACGGTAATTGGATTACCGAATGCCATGCTATTCGACTTCACCGATTATATTGGAGGAAGCTACAAAGTTTGGGGACTTTCTTACACTGGAGAATTGAGCTTTGAAGTGGGTGACTTGCTAGTTGAAACAGCAACTTTATCTAACGGTTGCTTTAGTCTTTCTAAAGAATATTTGGCAGTGGAGCAAGCGACTCCCGTTGCCAATCAAATTACGACTATAGATGGTGAAGTTTCCAAAGTAGCGTACATCAAAGATGGCACACCTGATTTGATCGAATTTACTTTGCCCAACAGCGTAGGTGGAATGTTGTTAGTCATTACGAATACTAGAAACGAAGTAGTTGGTCTATCTACAGATGGCACGTTCGATTTTGATCCATTTTCTGTTGGTTTCTATCGAGTACATGGCGTGGCTTACACTGGAAACGTATTGTTGAAACTGGGAGATGTTTACACTGGAAATAATGTGAGTAATGGTTGCTACGAAGTGACCCAAAACTTTGTCCAAATCATCTGTGCACCTGGTAATAGAGGAAATCGTCCAAATGCTAGTTCAGAGGTCAATCCAACTACTCAACTTTCGCCAAATCCAGTAGCCACTGATTTCAATTTGAGCTTTAAGCAAAACACAACTGGTACAACACAAATCAGTATTTTCGATGCGATCGGAAAACGCGTTTATTATAATGAATTTGACAGCTATCAAGGAGTAAATCAGTTGAATATCAAT
Source organism: Bacteroidota bacterium (assembly GCA_039176995.1). Taxonomy (GTDB): domain Bacteria; phylum Bacteroidota; class Bacteroidia; order Chitinophagales; family Saprospiraceae; genus JAAUTG01. The sequence goes on along the minus strand of JBCDFY010000189.1, from coordinate 191 downwards.
GTAGATGATCTGCGTGCAGCTTGGTATTTGTTGCAGATTGAGAATGCAGAAGGTGTGCAGACCATTCCTTTTGTGAAGCAGTAATGGAGTGAGGACAGAGCAAATTTTTATAAGAAAAATTATCTCTGTCCAAAGAAAACCAAAGAAAAAGGGAAGAAAAAATTTTTTTTTTCTTACCTTTTTATTTGGGG
>JBCDFY010000188.1:0-14544 GCA_039176995.1 Bacteroidota bacterium | reverse complement strand
ACTTATCTCTTTGCTTTTTTCAAATCAATCGGGCGTCGAACCCGATTGATTTGATCAGGGTTTATAAAGGGTAAAAAATGGCTATTTAGCCATTTTTTACCCTTTATAAACCCTGATGGATTTGGATGTACTCGATGTCCATCCAAATTCATATTATGCACTTTTGGATCAAGCACTACTCTGATAAGTTTAAGGTTTGTGCAATTTGACATACACGCAATGCAGTGTGCAGTTAATAATTACTAATAATCCATTTTCTTCCGCCATGCCTTTTTCTCCGATCTCCTGCGTTTAGCTTTCATGCGTTGTTCTCGATCTGCTTTGATAGGTTTGATTTTCCGTTTCTTTGGAATTTTCACGCCTGCTTTCAAAAGACTCATAAAACGCTTTTGAGCGATTTCTTTATTCCTATGCTGCGAGCGTTTTTCTTGCACCGAAAGCCGAAGCATTCCTTCCTTGTTAATGCGATTGCTCAAGTTCTTTTTCAGCCAATATTTTTCGCTTTCTGAAAGTCCATCCGAAGCAGCTATATTGAAGAGTAGTTCTACTTTAGTTTCCACTTTATTGACATGCTGACCGCCGCTGCCTGAACTGCGCGCAGTGCGGTAAACGATTTCGGATTGTATGATGGAAGTATTCATCTTAATTTTTGTTAATAGAAGTGAATTTATTGGCGGATAGTTCCAGAAAATATGTCGCGAGGTAATTTTTTGACGAAAGTATCGAATTGGGAAGCAGAGAAGCCTTAATTTTGTGTTCTCACTTAAAAATTAAATCACATGAGACGTATCGCTTTTTCTCTTTTTCTTTTCTTGACTACGTTTTTAAATGCTCAAACGGTACAAGAAATCAATCGCTATCTGACGTATTTTAACAATCAGCATATTGAAGTTAATAATTTAGCGATGACTTATTTACAATATTCAGTACACAGCAATGACTTTGGAACGATTGAGCAACAGCGTCAAAAACTCATCAAGCAGTTGAATAACAGTATTGAATTCATGGAAAAAGTTCAACCGATTGAAGGAGGAGAGGAGTTGAAGATTACTGCTTTGGAGGTTTTTCGCTCGTACACGGAGTCGTTTAATTTAGACTTTGTGAATTTGATGCAGCTCAAAGCGGAAAGTCAAAGCTCTTACGAAGCCATGGAGAAATATTTTGCTGCTCGAAAAGAAGCGGAGCAAAAAGTGGACAAAGCCGCTAAACGCTACGGTGAAGCGCAAATTGCGTTTGCAGAAAAACACAATATCGAAATCAAAGAAGCAGAACAGAATGCAGGAATGCAGGAGATTAACCTACTGAATAATTATCATCAATCCATCTTCTTGAAATACTCCAAAATCTTGATGCGCAACAATGAATTTATGCAGTATTTGAATACGCAGAATATAGAAAACATCTCCAAAAGTCGCTCACAGCTTGCGAAAGATAGCGAAGCAACCATCAAAGTGCTAGAAGCGATGCCTGCTTTCAAAGAAGACACTGAATACCGAGATGCAGTAACCGCTTTTGTTCGTGAAATTGAAAAATTGGCATTGGGCGATTATAAAGATTTAGAGACCATTCTCAAAAAAGCGGAAACCGAGCGTACCGAAGAAGATGTGAATGCTTTCAATAAAGCGATTCAAAATTTTCAGACCATCATTCCTCAAATCAATGCCATTGTAAATGAAAAAGGAAGTGAATTGTTGAAGAAATATGTACCGAAGCCGAGAGTGGCCAAGCAGTTGTAGGCGAATAATAAAATGAGGTTTTGTGACTATGGAAAATGGAAAAACCTTGATTCCTATGCGAATCAAGGTCAATCATTTTCCTAAATCGAAAATAAAAACGTATGAAACTTACAATTGAATCTTCCGGACTCCGCCAATACCTGTCCATTCAGAAATGTAAAGAATTTTATTCTTTTTATCCGCGGCGATGCCATTTGGGTTACTAATCTTAGCTTTTAGTAACTCCCCGTCTAACTGTCCTGCTTCTCCTGTTCCTGCAAACACCTCAATTTCTCCTCCTAAACTAACTTTAAAAATCTTACTCACCGCAATTCCAGTCGCATAAATCACATCGTCTACAACAGTCAAATATCCAATTCCGAAATCTTGAATAACGATGTCTGGAATGCGAGTGATTAAGCGAAGTGTCCCCGCTTTATCGATATAATAAATATCAGCCGTAGCAAAATTGCTAACGATTAAATTTCCTTCGCTATCCAAGTCTATTCCAACGCAGCCTGCTAGGCGTTCGTCCTCTATAAAGATTTCTGTTTTTCCGTCGGGTGAAATTTTGTGTATGGTTGGTCGGGTATAATTAGTGATGTAAAGATTATTTTCATCATCAATAGTCATACTGCTCGGCCAGCCTGGAACAGAGGCGATAATGTTACGATCCCCATCAGGCGTAATTTGTGTGACTTGACCTCGGATGGTATTGTTGTCATTATTGATGTATAGGTTGCCTTTAGAGTCTTTCTTTGTGCCCATTGGACCAGAAAGTTGCGTCAATGTATCCAGCACTGTTCCTTCGGGCGAAAGTTTAAAAATACGATAGCCATCGCCACCCGTATTGATAAAAGTGCCGTACTCAGAAACATAAACATTACCTTCCTGATCTACAGATACTGCACCATTGGCTGGGAAATCAGAAATGAGCGTTTCTAATTTTAATTCCTTTTCTTCTTTCTCTTCTTCCTCCACTATCTCTTCTTGCTCCTCTTCGGGCGGATCGGGAATGATTTCTTCTTCATTGCAAGCGGTCAAGAAAAGACTGAAGCTGCAAAGTAAAAAGAGCATACCAAATTTGAGTGTGTTTCTGAACTTCATGTTTTTTATTGTTTTAATGAAGCTCAAATATGCAGTCTCGCGTAGGTGTGCACGCTTTTCTGTACCCAATCGGACTAATTTTGCTAAGAAGTTGCCATTTTTCTAATGTAATTGCTCGGTGTATCGTGCATGATATTTTTGAACGCCTTATTGAACGTAGATTTGGAATTGAAACCAACATCCATAGAAATGGCGAGCAAAGTGTGATGCTGATGTTCGCCTTGCTGAATCCTTTGGATGAATTCTTTCACTCGATATTGATTGATGTAGTCGTAAAAGCTGCTTTCGTAAATGTTGTTAAGTAGCCAAGAGATGTTATTTGTGGAAGTATTCAGCTGTTCAGCTAATGCACTCAAAGTCAATTTATTATTGAGATAGATTTTCTCCTCCACCATCAAGCGTTCAATTTGAGTTTTCAATTTATTGACTTCTTCTTGACCCAATCTATCTTTTTCCATTTTCTGTATTGGAGAGGATTTTTCCTTCCTTATTGGTAATGGAATTCTAAAAATATCGGGTTGTTTCAGACTGTAAAAACCGATTACATAAATAAAGATTGGGATAGAAGTCCAGACGAAATTGTAGCTAGAAGAGATGTAGTCTTGCAAAAGGTAGATGCGCACAAAACTAACCAGCCATAAACTCAAAAAGATCAAAATAGCAGAGAGAAAGCTATACAGAAAAGTAGGAATTTGTTGAGTGTAGGATAAGTTATTGACTTCCGCTTTCTGGTATAATTTTACCAGCCGAAAACTAATGAAAATATAGAATAAACAACTTATTAACCCTCCACCTTCAATCAAAAGATAGGGAATATTGAGTGTGCCTGCGTAAAGCAATTCATGGAAACGATCCTGCGTCAAAGTAAACACCCAAATTGCGAAACTGAGATGCAGCAGGGCAGGTAGAAAATGGAAGAAAGAGAGCCTAAAATTTGGGAGTTCACGAAAAGCCAGACGCCTTGTGTAAGTATAAGCAAGTGGACCAAATAAAAGAATCATTACTTCTCCTAAAATCGCTAGCCTAAAGAACAATTCATTGCCTTGGTATCTGAAATAAAATAATCGCCCCGAAATCATCAATGCTGCCATTAGCAGAATAATAGAAAGTATTTTGTTGGCAGCTTGATTTTTTTGATGAGCAAATTGTAACGTAATCGCCAGAAATACACCTTGACTAATACCTAAGAATAAACACAGATCTATAAAGCTGAAATTTCCCATTTTTTACGTTCCTTACAGATGCTCAAAGGTAAGGTAAAGTGCTTAATGGGAGGTGTGATTGGGTACAGCAATACGTTTTAGCTGATGTGTGTGCCCTGTATATAGATATTCCATATGACCTGTTAATCGTAATACTACAAATATACGAACCTGCAATTCATATCTGCCCAAGGCTCAAATAATTTTTACCTTGTATCCATGCTTGGTAAACAAAACACTTGCTAATAAAATTTAAAACACAAAAAGTTTAATAAATAAAATAAAAGTTTTAAAATTGTGAAAAAATGTTTTCAAAAGGCGAAAAGTTGAGGGAACGGTGGAAAAAAAGGGGCAAAAAGGGAACATAAGGTGGGAAAAAGTGGTAATATGTGTCAAATTACTGTATATTTGAACTACTTTTATCGTTCATCATGATACAATTACTTGGAGAATATGAGTGTAAGATCGACGCCAAAGGGCGGATGCGACTACCAAGTGGTCTCCTAGGGCAATTGGAAGAACAGGAAGAAGCGCACGAGTTTGTGATGAATCGAGGACTAGAGAATTGTGTGATGTTGTATCCCGCAGCAGTGTGGGAAGAAATTACAAAAGAGATCAATAACCTCAATCCTTACAATAAAAAACACCGTGCTTTTGTCCGCTATTTCTATCGCGGTGCACACCGTATGACTTTAGATAGTGCCGATCGAGTCTTGTTAAGCAAAACGCTATTAGAATACGCAGAGATCGAAAAGGAAGCGATATTATTTGCTTACAATGATCGAATTGAAATTTGGGCGAAAGACAAATACAATGATTTCTTGGATGAAGATCCCGAGCAGTTCTCTGATTTAGCGGAAGAAGTCCTCGGAAATGTGAATCCAAATCCAGTATCACAGTTCTTTGAAAATTAATGACTAACGAGCAATGAGTGAATGATAGAGTGTTTGAATGTTCGAATGTGATCTAGGCGCAAAGCATCCAGATCAACAAATAAACAGTTAAACGAATCAACATTATATAATGTATCACTTACCCGTCCTAGCAAAAGAAAGCATTGAAGCACTTAACATCCAACCCGATAGTACAATTGTGGATGCAACTTTTGGGGGAGGCGGACATAGTAAATTGATACTGGAAGAATTGGGAGCGGAAGGACGTTTGTTTGGTTTCGATCAAGATGCAGATGCTTTACGGAATTCACTGGACGATCCAAGATTTACTTTCGTACAAGCCAATTTTGAATACTTAGCGCGCTTCCTGAAACTGCACGCTGTCCGATCAGTAGATGGCATCCTAGCGGATTTGGGGGTTTCTTCACATCAATTAGATGAAGGCGAACGCGGCTTTTCCTATCGCTACGAAGCGGCACTCGATATGCGCATGAACCAGCAAAACGAGCAGACCGCCGCTACTATATTAAATACTTACACGCAAGACGCTTTACAAGATATATTCAGTCGCTATGGCGAAGTGAGAAATGCAAAAACCTTAGCGCAAGCAATCGTTTCCGCAAAATCACAACAGCCTTTTCAAACGATTAATGATTTGATGGTTACCATCGAACCCTTAATTAAAGGGCAACGCTTGCGCTATCTATCTCAAGTTTTTCAAGCTCTGCGAATCGAAGTGAACGATGAAATGGGGGTGCTAGAACGCTTCTTGAAAAACGCAATGAAAGTCTTAAAGCCAGGTGGTAAATTAGTCATTATCGCTTACCATTCTTTAGAAGATCGAATGGTGAAACAATTTTTGAAAACTGGAAATATTGATGGCGGCATACAGCGTGATTTTTATGGCGAAATTTTCCGTCCATTTAAAATCACCACCAAAAAAGCGGTGCTGCCCAGCGATGAAGAAATACGAACCAATTCCAGAGCGCGCAGTGCAAAGATGAGGGTAGGAGAGCGGCTGGAAATTTCGGAAGAAAGTTTTGATTGGTAAGTAATGGATGGATCGTCTTGGTGTGTCACCAAGATGCTATACGCTCACCAAGCAATATGAGCGTATGGTACCGCAGTTACAAACTGCGACAATAGAGCAGTATTATCCGAAATCCAAAATCATAAATCCAAAATCATAAATCCGAAATCATACTTATGGCAAGAAAGAAAAAGACATCTTGGGCAGAAATGACTGCAGTCACCTCGATGAGCGCGAACTGGGTCTTGAAGAACATTGGTTTTGTGCTGTTCCTAGGGTTCATTGTCTTGACTTACATCGCCAATTCCAGATATGCCCAGAAAAACATTAGAGAAATTGAAATCCTACAGGACCAACTCAAGAACCAACGCCGCGTGTACAATGCGCTGAATGCAGAAGTAATGAATGCGAGCAAGAAAGAAGAGATAGCAGAGAAGGTTGCGCCACTTGGGTTGAAGCCAAGTAATGTAGCACCGAAGAAAATAGTAGTAGAAAGCATTGAAAATTATGGTAAAGAATAGAAATCGGACTTAGTCCGAGTAATATAGCATCCAAGTCGGGAGACTTGGACGATCATAATCCTGAAAATTCTAAAATCTTGTAAATCCTGATTCTGACAAAGAAAAATGGCTGGAAATCTGATCAAAAATGAAGTTTTAGTACGAGTATATGCGATACTTGGTCTGCTAGTAATAGCAGGAGTCGCGATATTCACTAAAGCAGTCAAGATCAGTGCGAAAGAAGGAGAGCAGTGGCGATACATTGGGCAGCAATACATTAAGAAAAAACCTTTAGCAGCAGAGCGAGGCAATATTATTACAGAAGGCGGCGAATTTTTGGCGACTTCCGTTCCCGTTTTTGACATTGCATTCGACCCCAATTCTAGAGGATTGTCAGAAGAAGATTTTTTTGCCAGTATAGATTCTCTATCCTACCACCTCGCGAATCATTTGGATGAAACCTTCACGCCAGGTGGTTTGAGAGACTATTTAGTGCAAAAGCGAAAAGAGGGCAGAAAATACGTAGTCATCAAGCGCGGAGTCTCCTTTTCGGAAAAAGAACGCATGGCGACCTATCCGCTTTTTGAGCGTGGGCAGTTTGGTGGTGGCTTCATTGCTGAACCCAAATATCGCAGAGAACGTCCCTACGGCGTTTTGGCGAGGAGAACCATTGGTTATGTGCGCGCGACCGCAAATCCAGTGGGTTTGGAAGGTTTTTACGATGAAGATTTGAGTGGAGAGCGCGGCGAACGATTGATGCAATTAGTAGATCCCGCAGAAGAATTATGGATTCCTGCGAGTGATTTCAATACCATCGAACCCAAAAGAGGGAACGACATTGTGACGACCATTGATTTAGAGTTACAAGATATTACGGAAAACGCGCTTTCTCGTGCCATGAATTACCATGACCCAGATTGGGGAACGGCAATTGTGATGGAAGTGAAAACGGGTAAGATCAAAGCCATTGCCAATTTAGGGCGCACTGACGAAGGTTGGTGGGAAACCTATAATTATGGTGTTGGTCAAGCGATTGAGCCAGGTTCTGTTTTCAAGCTGGCGTCTATGATGGCATTGTTGGAAGACGACTATGTAGACTTGGATGATTCGATTGCCTTATATAAAGGTAAGATTGAGTATTACGAAGATGTGATGGAAGATTCGTATCCGCATAGCATGGATTCGACTACTGTTCGTCGCGCATTCGAGATTTCCTCCAACGTGGGGATTTCGAGCATGGTCAATGAATACTACAATCAGACCAAAGCGCCTTCAGGGAAACCCGTTCGCAAAGCAGGAGAATTTATAGATCACCTCAAAGAGTTCAAATTGCATTTGCCAACGGCAGTTGAAATTGATGGAGAAGCGAAGCCTTACATTAAGGAAGCGTACAATACGGAAGACTATTGGAGTGGAACTACATTACCTTGGATGTCAATTGGTTATGAAATTACCTTGACGCCTTTACAAATGTTGTCTTTCTACAATACAGTTGCTAATAATGGTAGAATGATGAAACCGTATTTGGTTTCGGAAGTGCAACATTTGGGCGAAACGAAGGAGACCTTCAAGCCTAGAATCATAGATCAATCTATTGCCTCTAGAAAGACCATTGCGCAAGTACAAGAGTTGCTAGAAGGGGTAGTGGAAAGAGGAACGGCGAAGAAATTATATACCGATCGTTACAGTTTTGCGGGTAAAACGGGAACAGCGCAAATTAACTACCAGCGTTTGAAAAACCGCACTTATGTCGGTGGCTATCAAGCCTCTTTTGCAGGCTATTTTCCTGCGGAAAAGCCGCTGTATTCTTGCATCGTCGTAGTGAATCGTCCAAGACAAAATGGATACTATGGCGGCGATGTAGCAGGTCCAGTTTTTAGAGAAATTGCTGACAAAGCCTTTGCTTCTAAGATTGATTTGCACGCGCCCGTCAATGAAACTAAAGCACAATTTGCTGCTCGAAAATTGCCGAATAAAAGTATTGGCGAAAGTAGCGATATGGAATATTTGATGGAGCATTTTGACATGACGCACGACGGAAAATCGGGCACAGAATGGTCAGTTTTGGATGCTACGGAAAGTGATACGATTATTGTGAGAACACGTAGAATGAAATCCAAGCAAGTACCCAATGTGGTTGGTTTAGGATTGCGAGATGCTTTGTATGCCCTTGAAAATCAGGGAATAAAAGTGAAAACCCAAGGAGTCGGAAAAGTATATAAGCAGTCCTTAAAAGTGGGGACGAGCGTAGGAAATGAGGGGCGAACGATTACGATTTATTTGAGATAGAATTGAATATCGAATATCGAACAAGGAATGACGAATTTTGAAGTTTTCCAAGTGGAATATGTAGTGTGCAAAAAACCAGGATTCGTGGTTCTAAAAAATTATTCCTCATAAAAACCTTTGCGTCTTCGCGTCTTTGCGTGCGTTTTAAACCAAACTTTACGCCTTTGCGTGAGAGATTATGCAACTAAAAGAAATACTAGCTGGCATACAAATCCAGCAACACATAGGAAACCTAAATATCACAATCAACCAAATCCAATTCGATTCTCGAAAAGTCGAGCAATCTGATGTATTCGTAGCAGTAAAAGGAACGCAAGTAGATGGACATCGCTTTATTCCGAAAGCAATAGAGCAAGGCGCAAAAGTGATAGTAGCAGAAGAATTACCTGCTGATTATCAATTGAATACGACTTATTTGAAGGTAGAAAACAGTGCAGAAGCCTTGGGACAAATGGCAGCGAATTACTACGGTAATCCTTCACGACAACTTAAATTGATTGGCGTGACTGGAACGAATGGTAAAACCACAACCGTCAACTTGCTCTACGATCTTTTTTCTGCACTAGGTTATAAAGTAGGCTTGCTTTCTACGATAGAAAATAAAGTAGGAACGCAAGTACTACCCGCAACGCATACGACACCGGACGCCATACAGTTGAATGCAACTTTGGCGAAAATGGTGGAAGCGGGTTGCGATTATGCCTTCATGGAAGTGAGTTCCCATGCGATTCATCAAAGACGAATTGCGGGAGTGCATTACGAAGGTGCGATTTTCAGCAATATTTCGCACGATCATTTAGACTATCACGGTACTTTTTTGGAGTATATCAATGCGAAGAAAAAGCTCTTCGATGATCTGCCAAAAACAAGTTTCGCGCTAGTCAATATAGATGACAAACGCGGCGAAGTGATGCTACAAAACACCAAAGCCCAAAAACAGACCTACGGCTTGAAACGTCTAGCCGATTTTAAAGGAAAAATTATTGAAAATAGTTTGATGGGCTTGCATTTGCAACTCAATGGCCAGGAGTTTCATGCGCGCTTGATTGGCTTTTTTAATGCCTACAATCTGCTAGCAGTTTATGCCACAGCCATGCTTTTAGAACAAGATAATTTACAAGTTTTAACTGCACTAAGCAACATCAAAGCTGCGGCAGGACGCTTCGATTATCTTCATGATCAAAAGCGAAACGTGATCGCAATCGTGGACTATGCACATACACCCGATGCTTTGCAAAAAGTCTTGGAAACCATTCAAGAATTGAAGCAAGAAGGACGCGTCATCACCGTCGTCGGTTGCGGTGGAGATAGAGACAAGGCCAAGCGACCCATCATGGCGAAAATTGCTTGTGATCTGAGCGATCAAGTGCTACTGACTTCCGATAATCCAAGGAGCGAAGTGCCAGAACAGATTATTGCGGATATGGAAGTTGGTATTCCTGAAAATGCGCAACATAAAGTGTTGATTATCAGCGATAGAAAGCAAGCCATCAAAACCGCCTGTCGCCTAGCACAAGCTAAAGATGTGATCTTAGTTGCGGGTAAAGGACACGAAAACTATCAAGAAATTAATGGGGTGAGACATCCCTTTGATGATAAACAGATTCTAAAAGAAGAATTTAGTTAGAATTTAGCTGTTCCCGATAGCTATCGGGATTAGCTGTTAGCTTGGACGGAGAAAGAAAAATTTTTTTCTTTCTCCGTCCATAAAAACCTTTTAGAGATCAAATAAAAATCTTCTATTTTTATTTGATCTCTAAAAAACACAAAATTACTACTCTCGCTAATAGCTAATTCCCATAATTATCAGAAACCGCCAATTCATTTGACATTTAGTAACTGACAAGTTTAACAGGACAAATGGTGAGAAAAACTGTGACAATCTCCATACATTTGTGCCAAATTTGAGAAAACTTCGATCAACGACAACATTAATTCACCTATGCTCTACCACTTGCTAAAGTACCTCGCCGATCATTATGATTTCATCGGCGACAATCTCTACGAATCTATTACTTTTCGAGCGGGCATCGCTTTCATTTTTTCTCTAATCATCAGTATGATTTTTGGAGGAAAAATTATTAAGAAATTGCATCGCTTACAAGTTGGAGAAACCGTTAGAGATTTAGGTTTAGCTGGGCAAATAGAGAAACAAGGAACACCAACGATGGGTGGCATCATCATCGTGATGGCGATCATTATTCCATGCTTGTTCATCGCGAGATTAGATAATGTTTATATCCTGCTGATGTTGTTTACCACGCTTTTCATGGCTTCTATTGGATTTACGGATGACTACATCAAAGTCTTCCGAAAAAACAAGGAAGGTTTGAGTGGCAAAGCCAAAATTCTAGGGCAAGTCATTGTGGGTTTAGTCATTGCTTTGGTAATGCTGTATAGCGATGGCGTGATGGTTCGTATGAGTTTAGAAGAAGCACAACAAGCTGGTTATCAGATTATTGAGCAATTTCCAAGTACACACGAAGATGGCGCAATTGTCGCTCATGTAAAAACGACCTTGACCAATATTCCATTCATCAAAGATGGAAGCACCGATTATGCCAATTGGCTGTGGTTTTTAGGAGACAATGCTCGAAGTTTGGTTTGGATACTCTTCGTTCCGCTCGTCATTTTCATCGTCACGGCAGTTTCCAATGCTGCTAATTTGACCGATGGATTAGATGGTTTAGCGACGGGAGTTTCAGGCATCATTGGTGGCGTTTTAGTCATTTTTGCCTATGTTTCGGGCAATATTATTTTCTCAGATTACCTCAATATTCTACACATTCCGAATATCCACGAGCTGGTGATTTTTACCGCTTGTTTTACAGGAGCGTGCTTGGGATTTTTGTGGTACAATTCCTTTCCTGCTAAAGTATTTATGGGCGACACAGGAAGCCTTACTTTAGGAGGTATCATCGCAGCATTGGCCATTTTGATGCGAAAAGAATGGCTCATTCCAGTGCTTTGTGGCATATTTCTCGCCGAAAATCTTTCCGTTATTCTTCAAGTCAGTTACTTCAAATATACAAAGCGCAAATTTGGAGCAGGACGCCGTATTTTCAAAATGGCACCGCTTCATCATCACTATCAAAAAAACGGGATGCCCGAAGTAAAGATCGTGACGCGCTTTTGGTTAGTAGCTGCGCTACTTGCCGTTTTTACTATCGTTACTTTTTTGAAAATCAGATAGTTAGTTGTTGGTGATTTGATTTCAGCAAACACTAAAAGACGATTTTTTAAGATTCCTATCTTAAAAAAGTATTGGCTCGTTTCTTAACGAGCGTACATACAACTCGTTAGGAAACGAGCAGATAATGATGTTGTTAGGAAACTTAACATATCGCTTATTCAATAAAAGGTTAACGACTAATAGCTTGAACTTAAACTAATATGTCTTTAGGAACTAGACTATACGCAGAACTCAGAGGAGACAAAGTCATCTGGACCATCTTGGCCCTTTTGTCTATGATCTCTATCCTGTTGGTGTATAGTTCTACGGAGGCATTGGCGTACCGAAATCAAGGTGGAAATACGGAGTTTTATCTCTTTAAACACATTGTCATCCTGAGTTTTGGATTGCTGATAACTTACGCTTGCTTCCTACTGCATTATGAAAAATATAAACTGGCAGCACCGTATTTGCTGCTACTGTCCATTCCTTTGCTGCTTTATACTTTGCTGGCGGGCGTGGACGTCAATGAAGCAAAACGCTGGATAGAAGTGCCATTTGTGGGCATTACGTTCCAGAGTTCAGATTTTGCGGAATTGGCATTGGTGATTTTTGTGGCACGAGAAATTACCAAGAAACAAGACGACATCAAAGATTTTCAGTCGGGCTTCGTCCCAATTTTATCTGCGATTTTAGTCATCTGTGGCTTGATTGCACCAGCGGACTTATCCACGGCAGCCGTCTTGTTTTTCACTTGTCTCTTGATGATGTTCATGGGACGTGTGCCAGTTAAATTCATAGGAACAGTTCTGTTTTGCGGCTTAGTCGTTTTTGCCTTCATTTATATGTTAGGCGATGTTTTTCCAGACATTTTTGGACGCGCAAAAACATGGAGTAGTCGGATTCAAGAATTTAGATCGGATAGCGTACCCTATCAAGTAGAGCAAGCTAAAATTGCAATAGCGAATGGTGAATTTTTTGGATTAGGTCCAGGAAATAGTTTGCAGCGACATATGTTGCCACAAGCTTATTCGGATTTCATTTATGCGATCATCTTGGAAGAATATGGATTGATTGGTGGCTTTTTCGTGATGTTTTTGTACATCATGCTTTTTGTGAGAACGGCGAAATTGATTACCAAAAGTTCCAAAACCTTCGGTGCGATGTTGGCAATGGGACTGAGTAGCATGCTCATCATACAAGCCTTGATGAACATGGCAGTGGCAGTAGATTTGTTGCCTGTTACAGGTTTAACATTGCCGATGATAAGTCTAGGTGGAACGTCCTTATTATTTACTTGCGTAGCCTTTGGAATGATTCTGAGTGTAAGTAAATATGTAGAAACGCAAACGCAAGCAGCATGAGAGTAATCATCAGTGGAGGCGGAAGTGGTGGTCATGTTTTTCCTGCAATTGCGATTGCCAATGGTATAAAGGCAGCTCGACCAGAAGCGGAGGTTCTGTTTGTGGGCGCGAAGGGGAAAATTGAAATGGAAAAAGTCCCAAAAGCGGGATATGAAATAAAAGCCTTGAATATTCGAGGATTTGCGAGAGGAGAATATTTGCGCAATTTGAGCTTGCCGTTTAAAATAGTTGGCAGCTTAATAAAAGCAAGAAGCATTGTCCGGAAATTTCGTCCAGACGTATCAATTGGTGTTGGTGGTTATGCGAGTGGACCATTATTATATATGGCGTCTCGAATGAACGTTCCGACTTTGTTGCAAGAGCAGAATTCCTATCCCGGAGTGACCAATAAATTGTTGGGCAAAAGAGCTAAAACGATTTGTGTAGCCTACGATAATTTAGATCGCTTTTTTCAGGAAGAGCAAATTGTGATGACTGGAAATCCAGTTCGTACAGACATTGCCGATTTGACAGGAAAGCGAGAAGAAGCCTTGAAATATTTTAGACTAAATCCCAATCAAAGAGTGATTTTGTCTTTTGGCGGAAGTTTGGGTGCAAGAACGCTGAACGATGCTTTTATGCAAAGTACGGGTTTGCTAAAAAATGCAGATGCGCAAGTTCTTTGGCAAACTGGAAAGTTCTATTACGAACAAGCCAAAGCAAGCGACACCGCAAATCTACCAAATGTAAATTGTACACAGTTCATTGATCGAATGGATTTAGCCTACGCCGCCGCAGATGTCATTATCGGCAGAGCAGGTGCACTGACAATTTCAGAATTGTGCTTGGTTGGAAAAGCTGCAATTCTAGTGCCTTCGCCCAATGTGGCAGAAGATCATCAAACCAAAAATGCACAAGCACTGGAAGGGAAAGAAGCGGCGATTTTGGTGAAAGATCCGGACGCGAAACAGCAGTTGTTGCCGACTGCTTTGGAATTGCTGAAAGATGAAGAGAAGCGAAAGCAGTTAGGACTTAATATTAAGCAATTGGCCAAGCCCGAAGCGACTGAAAGAATAGTAGCAGAAATATTGAAATTGATACAATAAAGGTACACCTCAAAATATCTCCAAATGAAAATTTTTATTGCATAAAAATTTTCATTTAGGGTTCTTCTTGGAGAGAGAGGGGTGTGGTTTTATTTTTTTTTTTATAAAAATATAAAAAAAAAAAAACAAAAAAAAGAGTGAGAAAAAAAAAAAATAAAAAAAATTTTTTATATTTTTTTTTTTTTTT
>JBCDFY010000187.1:0-14822 GCA_039176995.1 Bacteroidota bacterium | reverse complement strand
GTAGCGGATTGGGCGTAGCGGCGGTTTTGTTTGTTGGGTTGGCTTGTGGTGCGCTAGATCCAGGTCTACGCATTTCTGAATTGGTCATCTTCTTGGGGTTATCTGTATTTATTTATATGATCGCTCTGCAAAGCGGTGCAACTTTCTTCTCTACATTTCAAAAAAATCATGGCGCGCGAGACATCTTCTTTGTTTTTATGATGCTCCTTTTTTCCGCAGCTATTACAGTTGGTTTGCACTTTGCATTTCACTTTGAAGCGGCGACAACCGCAGGTTTATTTTCTGGTGTCTCCACGAATACCGCTTCCTTGGCAGCCCTGCTAGACTTGATTAGTAAACAAAATCCAACGGCAATAGAAGATTCGATTTCGCAATTGGCAGTGGTTGGTTATTCTTTGAGCTATCCGATGGGCGTAATTGGCGTGATGATTGCGATCAAAGTAGTACATAATTTACTGAAAGTAGATTACGAAGAAGAGGCGCGCCAATTAAGTAAAGATTATCCTTTTCAGCAAAAACTGGAGAGTTCAACGGTGCGTATTACGAATGAAGCAATTATTGGAAAAAGCATACGGGAGTTGTTGAAAATTTACGATTGGAAAGTAGTTTTTGGTAGAATGCAAACACAAGGTGAACTCAAATTACCGAATTGGGATACCGTTTTGCAGCAAAATGATGAAATTACAGTGGTCGGCAACGAGGAAGAACTGCGGCAAGTAGCGACCATTTTGGGAATGCTTTCAGAAGAACATTTGTCGAATGATCGAACGGAATATGATGTGCGAGAACTCTTTGTTTCTAATCCGCAAGTAGCAGGCCAGACTCTAGCGAGCTTAAATTTAAGTGAGCAATTTTCGACGATTATCACACGCATTCAGCGCGGCGATATTGACTTATTGGCAAATGGAAATACAGTACTGGAATTAGGTGATCGAGTGCGTTTAGTTGCGCACCGGAAAGATATGGAAGCGCTGCGCCAGGTCTTTGGCGATAGCTATGAGCGATTGAGCCATATTGATTTGCTGTCTTTTGGTTCAGGAATGGCGCTTGGTTTGCTATTGGGTATGATCAATTTCCAATTATCAGAAGAAGTGAATTTCCAGTTGGGTTTTGCTGGCGGACCATTGATTGTCGGCTTAATTTTGGGCGCGCTTCGTCGAACTGGGCCAATTGTTTGGACGCTGCCTTACAGTGCCAATTTGACTATTCGCCAATTCAGTTTGATTCTTCTCCTAGCAGGAATCGGCATCAATTCTGGTCATACTTTCCTGACGACACTGCAAGAAGGAAGTGGAGGGATGATTTTCTTGGCAGGTACGATTATTAGCATTGTTTCTGCGATTACGACCTTGCTAGTTGGCTACAAACTATTGAAAATTCCTTTCACTGTTTTGCTTGGTATGGTTTCCCATCAGCCTGCTATTCTGGATTTCGCTACGGAGCAATCTAAGAATAAATTGCCGCTCATTGGCTTTACACTGATGTTGCCGATCTCCTTGATTACCAAGATATTGTTTGTGCAGTTGCTGTATATTTTGTTGAACATTTGAGGCTATCTTTTACTACAGTAGTCACAATAGTTGGTTCCGCATAGATCATAGAAGTCTTAGAAACTATGAGAGTAATATGAAAATAGGGCAATGGTAAAAATGTAATGTTTTGGGATTGGTAAGCACGGAAGCATGAAGCGATTGCTAAGCCCTCCATTTTCTGATTACTAATCCCTTCGGGCTTAGCAATTATAAAATATTCATGGCATTACTTGTTTTGTATCGCTTAAAATACTAAGTAATATGCCCTAGAAAAGCAGATAATAAACTTGGTAGATTTCCTTGTTTAAAACCTTTATTATCAAATTTTTAGTGAAATCTTCATGAGTTAAACTTGCCAAGTTTTGTCTCCATTATTTAGGGGAACGTACTTAAATGGTAAGAATAAAAAAGCCATGAAAATTGAACATCTTCATGGCTTTTCAACTAAAACAAATCTTTCTAGCCAGGTAATTGTCCGTTATTGGAAATGTAGCCCTTGAACATTTCTCGATATTTTTTCTCTAGTTCCTCATCACCCGTCTGATTAGCAATACTGATAATGCCATCTACCGTTGTGACCGTTGTATTAAAATCCTGTTCGTAGCTACCTGCACCACTTATTTCATCTTGATTTAAAGATTCAAAGAACTCTATTTGATCTAACATTTCTGCTGCCAAAATTTCCAAATGCTTTTTCGCTTTCTCAGGTGCATCCGCACGCATGTAAGACTCAATGAAATAAAGCGAATTGATATCGTAAGGAAAATTCATGTGTGGGAAAGACTCAAAATATTTGTCAATGAGTTCCACTGCCCGTTCCTTATCATTGTTCGAAGACATATGATTCGCAGTACGCAGCATCATTAAACGATGACTTTGCACACTTGGCATATAACTTTTATCTACGAAAAGTTTTCTCTTATCAAAATTTCCCCAGCGGAATTTCTCCATCACATTCTCGTACACTTTGTCAGGATTAACCCTTCCTGTTCCAACAACAGAGTACACAGGATCACTCTTTGTCTGCACAGGAATCAGCTTCAACGCCAAACCTTCCAACTGCATATAATCGCGCAAGCCCATCATTTTTGCAGGCTGACAAGTGACTGCAAAATAGATTGGACGTTTGAACGCATTCGTTCCGATAATATCCAAAATGGCTAATTCATCTTTGATCAAATTGCTCTTATTTCTATCCAAACTAAAATTGATGCGATCTACAATTTGTGCAGTATCTGCAATACCAACTGTGCCATTCTCCAACACTTGTTGCTTGCTTACTGGAATAGACAAGTTCTTCGTACTAAAGAAAGTCTCAAATTTGCGATTTTGGAAAGTGAAAGGATGATCTTCACCTATGAATTTGACAAATTGCTGCAAATTCATTCGAGTATCATTGGTTGGATCATTATCCGTTGGACGATAGTAAGTCACTACGCGTTTTCGACCTCGATAGGCTTCTCTTGGAATCGTCATTTCGATGGCTGGCGAATCATTGACTTTACGTCGCAATTGATCAATGTACCAGTCCACTGCGATCAAACTTAAATTCACTACGCGCACATCGGTACGAATCCCTTCTATTTCTTGTGCGTACCACAATGGATAAGTATCATTATCTCCATAAGTGAAAATAATCGCATTTTCATCCACCGAATTCAAGAAATTAGAAGCATAATCCCTTGCTCCTGTATGATGAGCGCGGCTATGGTCGTCAAAGTTTTGAGTCCCCATCAGGACTGGAGCGATCAACACCAAACCTGCACCCAACGCAGCACTCACAGGACTGCTCAAATTCACACGCTCTCGGAATATCTCATAGAGCGCAGGTACTGCCATTCCAATCCAAATACAATAGGTAAAGAAAGAACCAACGAGTACGTAATCTCGTTCGCGCGGTTCATTTGGAGGCTGATTAGAGTAAATGACAATTCCAATACCTGTTATAATAAATAACGCAAGTAAGCCTAGCGCATCATTTTTCCGTTTTTGGAAATGGAAAATCAAGCCAAGTAGACCAAACAAGAACGGCAGCATAAAGTAGCGATTGCGTCCTTCTGCGTTTTTCGCGGAATCAGGCAATTCACTCATGTTGTGTAGTCGTGCTTGATCTACAAAACCAATGCCCGAGGACCAGTTTCCTTGTGTAATATCCCAACTAAAATAACCTTGTTCTGCATTTTGCTTTCCTGCAAAATTCCACATGAAGTATCGCCAATACATCCAACCAATTTGATAGCGGAAAGTGAAGGCAATATTGTCTGCGAAGCTAGGAGAATCTCGCTTTGTTCCCCAACTCTGCATCCACATTTTGTAAAGCTGCGGACGACTTTGCGTGTTGTCTTGCATTCTTGGGAAGAAGTGCTTGTCTTTATCTCGGTAAAGTAATTTTACTTTTTCATCTACCACTTCGTAGCGGTCTCCAACTAAGCCATAGCGATCTGTGGTCTCAGAATCATAGGCCTGTGCATCGAAATCTGGACCATTCAATAAGGCACGCTCTCCGTATTGCTCACGGTTGATATAAGGTAACAAACGCATTGCATCACTAGGCGCGTTCATATTGATTGGCGTATTCGCATTCGCACGAATCACAACTACTCCAATCGTTGAAAAGCCAACGACTACCAAACCCAGGGCCACTAATAGTTTTTGTAAACTAGCGTATTGGTTTTGCTGAGCAAAATACAAGCCACCTGCCAATACTCCGAGTACAATCAAGAAGGTTGGAATCAAGCCAGAATGTACAGGCATTCCCATTCCATTCACCATCAATAACTCCATTTTTGACCAAAGTGTAGGAATACCGACAATGATGAACGTTTGTATAATAACAATCAATAAAACACCAACACCTGCGGCAGCCAACATCCCCCAAATAGATTTCTTTTCGTACTTTTTGAAGTAGTAAAATAACGCCAAGGCAGGAAAAGTCAATAAACTCAGCAAGTGAACGCCAATGGATAAACCTGCTGCATAGACTGCAAAAACTAACCAACGATCAGAATCTGGTTTATCAGGTAGAACATACCATTTGATGACTGCCCAAAGCGTCAGTGCTGTAAAGAAAGTGGACATGGCATACACCTCACCTTCCACTGCAGAGAACCATATGGAGGAAGCAAAAGCCGTGCTTAAACCTGCTACTAAACCTGCGCCAGAGATCGCTAAGGCTTGTCCATCGCTCAATCCATCTTTGTTATCCCGCCCAACGAAGTTTAGCTGGCATAGCATCATTGTGATCCAAGCGACAAAAGCGGCAGCAAAAGCAGTACATACTCCCGACATTAAATTAACGGAAAAGGCAATGTCTTCTGGATTATCAGAAAAGATTTCCGCCACCCAAGTAAATAGACGTCCAACTAGGACGAATAAAGGTGCTCCTGGTGGGTGAACGACTTGTAGCTTATGCGCTCCTGTGATAAATTCTCCACAATCCCACAAACTTCCTGTGCGCTCGGCGGAGAGAAAATAGACCGTAAAAGCAATCGCAAAAACGATCCATCCTACTATATTGTGCTGATTTTTGAATGATTTCATTGAATAACAATCGTCATTTTGTTGATCTGTTGAGTCTTTTATTTGTTGAATCAACAGTCTAAGGTTTAAATCTTCTTTTTGGAGTTAATAAAACGAGAACAAAAGTAAAAAAATATTCAAGTATTGAGGTAATTGGAGGGCTGGTCGTAAAACCACAAAGTTTTTGACTTCGAATTGATAGAATAACTGTTCAGCCAAGCAGGAATAAAAAGTACAAATAAATGATTATCAAATGGTTATTGACTGCTTCCATCGTTTTCTTCGTGTATAGATGGTTCATTCAACCTAAAATGGTGGGTACTTCGAAGAAAGAGCAACGAAAAGTAGATGATCGAGATGATTCGGTAGAAGGCGAGTATATTGATTACGAGGAGGTGGATTAGAGTGTTGTATGGTTATAGTGTTGTATGGTTATAGTGTTGGATGGCTATATGTTTTTGAACACCTTTAACCATGCAACCACGTCTTCTAAATTTCTTCCATCGCAATCTCATAACGTCCGCCTAACAAAAGCGCAGATTGCAATCGAATGACATGAGTTCCATTATTCTTAATTTTGAATTGTAATTTTCGACGATTAGGTTCAATGGGTGATAAATCTTCGTAGCGAATGCGGTCATTGCGCTCTTTTAAGTAAAAAACGTCTAAGAAGAGTTCGAGCGTTCTAGGGGATGACCTTAGCGTAACTTCTAAAGTTGTTCCTTTCTTTAATTCTAATTGATAGCTTTTGGCGTCGATACGATTGGAGGTGAAGTAGCCTTCATCTTGATAAGGAAGCTCAACTTCTTTGGTCTCCTTCAGTACATTTTGTCCAATACTTATCCATTCCTTACCCATCGCTGTATTGGTTAAACCTGACTTTTCTAGAGTAGAAATATAGCGTGTATAATTTGCTCCAGCCGCTAGTTTACCTGCGAAATCCGTTGGTTTACAACCGATTAAGAAAATTAGTACTATTCCAGTCAAGTATCTCATAAATGCAATATTTGGAATGGTTTATTTAAACCAAAGTACAACGAAAAAGAAGAAAGCTGTACATTTAACCAACAAAACAAACGAAAAATGTCCACCAACCAACGTTTACTATCGCTAGACGTCTTTCGAGGATTGACGATAGCGGGTATGATTTTAGTGAATAACCCAGGCGATTGGGGAAATGTTTACGCGCCTTTGCTTCACGCCGATTGGCACGGTTGCACGCCTACGGATTTGGTCTTTCCTTTTTTCTTGTTCATTGTTGGTATTTCAATTGCTTTAGCACTATCGAAGCGCAAAGAGCGAGGTGATGAGCACAAAGCAATTCTATTTAAAATATTAAAGCGTACGCTCATTATTTTTGGAATCGGTCTTTTCTTGAATGGCTTTCCACTCTTCAATTTTGAAACGATTCGCATTCCAGGCGTTTTGCAGCGCATTGCTTTGGTTTATGGCATTTCTGCAACTTTGTTTTTGAAGACCAACTGGAAAACGCAAGCATGGGTAGGCATTGGGTTACTCTTTTTGTATTGGGGGCTGATGACGCTCATTCCGACGCCTGATGGTTACGCGCCGAACTTAGATGCAGAAACGAATTTGGGGGCTTGGCTAGATCGAACTTTGTTAGGCGGACACCTTTGGAGTCAATCCAAAGTTTGGGATCCAGAAGGGTTGTTGAGCACGATTCCTGCTATTTCGACAGGCATTAGTGGTATCTTGACAGGTCTTTGGATTAGAAGTCAACAAGAGAATTACAGGAAGTTGGTTGGGCTGTTTGGTTTTGGTGTCATTCTTGTTTTTCTTGGCTTGACTTGGGATTTGGCGTTTCCAATCAATAAGAAAATTTGGACAAGTTCTTATGTTTTGTACACTAGCGGCATTGCACTACTGACATTAGCATTGATTTATTGGCTAGTGGATGTCTTAAACTACAAAAAATGGACAACGCCTTTTGTTATTTATGGTACAAACGCGCTTTTTGTATTTGTACTTTCGGGTTTGGTTGCCAAATCATTGTATTATATTAAATGGCAAAACGAAAGTGGCGATACAATTACTTTGGGTTCATGGATTTACCAAACCTTTTTCACTTCTGTATTTGCTAATCCAATGAATGCCTCACTCGCTTATGCCATTTTTAATGTCTTATTTTTCTTAGGACTTTCTTGGATTTTGTATTGGAAGCGAATATTTATAAAAGTGTGACGAGGTCCTCAAGTAATGATATTCTTCTTTACTTTTGTATCTTTACTGAAAAGTATTTTACCTGAATGCGGCGTAAGAAAAATTTACAGATTGGGCTTTCTGATTTTCGTCATTTAATTGATGAGAATGGATATTTTGTCGATAAAACATTGTTAATCAAGGAGTTGATTGACACAGGTTATCACGTCTTGTTGATGCCACGTCCGCGTCGGTTTGGGAAGTCTTTGAATCTTTCGATGTTGAAATACTATTTTGACTATCGAGAGAAAGATACAAAAGCCTTGTTTGAGCCATTCAAGATTTGGCAGCAGGAGGAATATTATAAAAAAGAGCAAGGTAATCGTCCTGTTATCCATTTTAGTTTAAAAAGTGGTAAGGCGACCACTTTTGAGCAAAGTCGAGAAGCGATTTATGCTGTTATAACCAATATATACAATGATTTTCACTGGTTGTTAGAGACGGATGTATTGAATGATGGAGAAGTAGCAAAATTCAAGCAAATATTATTGAGTAAGGCTACACCTGCAATGTATGAAGAAGGCATCAAAGACCTCACCCAATACCTCCATCGCCATTCAGGAGAAAAGGTTTTAGTGCTACTAGATGAATACGATGCTGCTATTCATGCAGGCTTCTACTATGATTTTTATGATGAAATCATTGCCTTGATGAAGTCCATTTTGGGAAGTACGTTCAAAGATAATATCTATCTCTACAAAGGCGTAATTACAGGGATTTTGCGAGTAGCGAAAGAGAGTATTTTCTCGGATATGAACAATCCTGGAATTTTTACGGTATTAAGTAATGATTTTTCTGATAAGTTTGGCTTTACGGAAGAAGAAGTCAAAGACTTGACTGATTTTTTTGAGTTGCAAGAAGATTTCGATTTAATCAAAGAGTGGTACAATGGCTATCGAATTGGTGAGGTCACTAACATCTACAATCCTTGGTCAATTGTCAACTATATTGCAAGACGTAGCGAAGGGTTCAAGAGTTATTGGGGCAATACGAGTTCCGATGATATTATCAGAAGTAGCATTACGGCGAAGGAAAATGACCAATTAAGAATCAGTGTCGAAAAACTGATAAAAGGAGAATCTATCGTTAGAGTGATAAATGAAAATATTACTTTTCCTGAATTTTATAATGATGCTGATATTTTCTGGTCATTATTAACTTTTTCTGGTTATCTCACACCTTCAAATCAATTGAGCAGAGATGAATTTGCTTTGAGAATTCCAAATTATGAGATTCGTATTCTTTTCCAAAATATCATCTTGTACTGGTTTAAAAAGGATTTAAAGTTGCAGCGAACTACGCTAAGGAAAATGACAAATGGACTCACTCAAAAACGCCTCCCTGAATTCGAGGAAGCCTTCCAGAAAATAATGGGCGACACCTTCAGCTATTTTGATATTCATACTGAACCCGAACGTGTTTTTCAGGCCTATGTACTTGGATTGCTTGGTATTTTGAGTGATGATTATATTATTAAATCCAATCGCGAATCAGGTAGAGGGCGTTATGATATTCTATTACTTCCCAAAGATAAAACGCGCTATGGAATCATCATGGAACTCAAACAAATTTCCAATGAAGCAACTGATAATCAAATAAATGCAACACTGGAAGAAGGGCTGCGTCAAATTCAATCCAACAAATATTATAAAGAATTGGAAGCACAAGATATTGCTGAACGTTTAGAAATGGCAATTGTCTTTGTCGGAAAAGAAGCACATTTGAAGTATCAATTTAGTTAAATACAATATGCAGTAGAATCAAAGAAGCTAAGAGTATTCCTCCAACCTTTAAAATTTGCTGCGAATCATACTGAATCAACTCTTTCCAAGAGCGGAATCCATTTTCCAAGCTAGAAATTATTACAAAAGCCAAAGCAATCACAATCACCCACATCGCACGAACGAAGTAGTTCATTTCTGGAAAAAAGTGGATAATAATCAAGTGCAGCGGAATTGTAGAGAGAAAACCAATAAGCGTTGCTTTTCGATTGGGCGTAACGAGAAATGCAGCTGTACAAATCAAAACGACGATGCCGCAATTGATGTAATAGCGCAATTCATTTAGCGTATGGGTAAATGCCGCTTCTGGATTTCTAAACTTGATGTAGAGCAAAATTAAGCCCATCGTAATGCCTGAAACGAGGGTAACCAGAATCGTGTTTTTTCCTGCTTTTACCACTTGCCGATCACTTGCTTTTTTATTCAAATAGCCTTTGTAAATGTCTACAGACCAAAGCGTTGCGAGTGAATTGAAGGTTGAATCTACCGTACTCATCAGGGAAGCAAACAGTGCGCAAAGAATAATACCTTTAATACCGATAGGCAAATAATTTTTCACCAAATAGGGAAATGCCATATCAGGTTCACTGAGTCCATTTTCTCCTAAAATGCCATACAACGCAATACCTGGAATGACGATCAAAACTGCCATCACGTATTTCATCAAACCACCTGCCATCAAGCCAATTTGAGCATGACGCAGACTCTTTGCTGCTAAAGATCGCTGCATAATGGTTTGGTTGGCACACCAATAATTAATGTTCAAAAAGAACAAACCAAATAAATGAATCCACGGTAATTTAGGATGATCAGCAGGCAAGTACAAGTGCATTTTTTCAGGTGTTTTATTGTACAATTCTCCCCAGCCACCTAGTTGCTGAATGGAAATGAAAAGTACCACGAAGCCACCAATGAGTAGTATGTTAAATTGAATAATATCGGTTTTTACTACTGCATTGAGTCCTCCAAAATAAGTATAGATCGCCGAAAAAATTCCTAAGCCAATAATGATAATACTAATGCGCATAATTCGATTATCGCCTAATGCCAAAGCAAAATATTCACCAAAAACGAGGTCAGCAGCATATGCTCCCCAGAACAAAGCTGCGCCTAGAGTGATGGTAGAAAAAATAAGCAAATTGGCAATACTGTAAAGAAGACCAACGGTTTTGCCCAATCGCTTTTGAATGTATTGCGTGACGGTAATGACGCGCTCTTTCAGGAAAAGTGGAACAAAAATAAATGCTGCCATTAGGATGCCTTGCACGGCATTGATTTCTAAACTCGCTTGCGCCAATCCATACAAATAAGCTGATCCCATCATCCCGAGAAACTGATAACCATTCACATTAGTTGCAATGGTAGAAAGCGCAATGGAGGGCCAGCGTAAGTTGCGTGAACTCAAGAAATATTCTTCGATGGTTGCTTCTTTCTTGACGCGTCCTCGAATGGCAACGATAAAAATGGCTGCAAAGTAGATGAGTACGATGGCTAGATCAAGCATGATCTTCGTTTTGAATTGAAAAACTTAAATGGAAAGGTACATATGGAATGTTATTTATTCTTTCACAATTTCCAATTACTATAATAATGTAGAATTGAATTCGCCAATTGTTCATTTTCTGTCACCCATAAATCGTCGAAAATAAAAACTTGATCAAATACTTTGCTTTTCTTTAAGTCAGAATCTACAGGATGATTTTCCCAATAATCGGCTTGAATGGACATTTGGATCAAATGATTGTTTCCGTGAATATGGATTTCATCAATTTTGTTTATGTCCTCTCTTCCTATTTCCTTGAATTCTTGGGCTTTCTTAGAAAGATTTTCAAACGCGTTTCTGAACACTTCCTTTGCTTTTTCAAGACCTAAGTATAAATCATCAGATTCAAAATCTATGTAAAAATGAAAAAGCTTATGCAAGTCTGGTATAGTATTTTTGAATACTTCTATCTCGTCTATCAATTTTTTATCGTTTACCTCTTCTTGTTCTTTAAACTTGATAGCATAATAAATTAGGTTTACAGGGAGTACTTCAAAATCAATATCCTCATTAGTTAGAAACTCTTTGAAGTCTGGCAATCTTATGCCCTCAATTTTTAATGGACAATGAGCGATCGGACCTTCTCCTGAGTCGTTAATAATTGAAATGAAATATAACTCTCCCGATTTTGGGTTATTTGACCTAATAACATCCTCAAATTTGAAGTTTATTTTAGTCCCTTTTTTGGGATTATAATCCAAAGGCAATCTCCAATCTTCATAAATCAGATATGCAAATCTATTTAAATTAGTTCTTGCAAACTTCTCTTCGAGAATATACCAAGCCAATGAAAATTCATCATCATCAGTTAGTATCTCTAGATATTTTCCATTTTCGATCCTGATCTCGTTAATGTATGAATTTTCTTTTAGAGTTTTTTCTAATTCTTCAACTGAAGTCGGTTCTTGAATTTTCTTTTCTGCTATGTTATATGCCAAATGTCCTAATCCATAGAAATGAGTTTGAAATTTTTGTAGAAAAAAATGGTACAGCTCTTCTCCATTTAGATCCAATCGCCATACTGTCTTAAACCAGTCTATTATCGAATCAGAATCTAGCTTTTTTGTAATTTTACTCGTAAAGTTCCCAAAAGGAGTTCTATAATTTAAGTACAATGGCATATTATATATTTTTTAGCGAAAAAGTCCTAAGAACGAATGCCCGCCGCTAAAGGACTCATCGGTTCTTGAGCAGGTTTCCTACCTTGTACTTCTGGCATGGAAAAGGTCTTAATTTTGGGCAACACATACTGCGCAAATAAGCGACATTCGCTCTCGTGCGGATAGCCCGAAAAGATGAAGGCGCGAATGCCCATTTCCATGTAGCGATTTATTTTTTGCAATACTTGTTCTGGATTGCCGACAATAGCTGCTCCGCAACCCGATCTTGCTCTTCCGATTCCTGTCCAAAGATGCGGCTCCACAAAACCATCATCACCTGCAAGCGTTCTCATTTCCGCTTGTCGAGAGACGCCATAAGAATGCGCATCCAAAGCACGTTCTCTAATGGATTTTCCTTTTTCATCATCCACATAATACATCAAACGCGCGGCAGCAGCTCTTGCTTCCTCTTCTGTTTTGCGCACAATGACATGGACACGTAAGCCAAAATCTACTTTTCTATTGTAAGTTGCTGCTTTTTGACTCATATTTTGCATCAGTTCTTGCAAACGAGCTTCGGTTTCTGGCCACATTAGATACACATCGCAATGTTCTGCACACAAATCTACTGCCGCAGGAGAATAGCCACCAAAGTACAAAAGTGGACCGCCGTTTTGTTGATAAGTTTTGACGGGTGCGGTGGTATCTAATTGAATATTGTAAAATTCACCTTTGAAGTCAATATGATCTTGTGTCCAACCTTGCTTTAAAATTTCTATGACTTCTCTTGATCGCTGATAACGTGCTTCGGAGGATAGCTTTGTGCCTGGCAAATCAGAGGAAATAATATTAATAGTCAGTCGTCCTTTCAACAAGTGATCTAAGGTCGCAATCGTCCTGCCCAACATGGGTGGATGTACTTCTCCGCAACGAATAGCGGCTAGAATATTAATATTCGAAGTCAGTGGTGCAACTGCTGAAGCAAAAGTCAAAGTATCCTGCCCAACTTGATAAGAAGAGGGACAAAGGATATTGCGATAACCCAAACGGTCTGCGGTTAGTAAGACATTAGAAGTATTGCTCCAATCGCTTTTGTAGCGTAGGTCATGGCGACCTAAAAATTCATCATCGCCATTGCAAAGTGGTGCAAACCAAGCGACTTCTGCGCCTTCCAAATGTGGAGAACGAATTTGTATAGTGTTGTTGGACATTCTTTTTTATTTCCCAATTAATTGCAAAACGCGCACAGTCAGTAGCAATCAATGTGCGTCTGTGCAATTTAGGATTTTATTGGAGAGAATGTCATTTTCTAGCTTTTTTATATCGCTTCTGCTAGTCGCCTGACTTTTTTGTGTGGATAAACCGCCAATGCTTTTTCCAAGCAATCCATCGCTTTTTCTAACTTATTTGGATTCAAGACATAAGCAATTCTGACCTCATCTATTCCTAAACCTGGCGTGGCATAAAAACCTTGTCCTGGAGAGAGCATGACCGTGCTGCCCTCGTAATCAAAATCGGTGAGCAGCCACTGGCAGAAGTGTTCTGCACTTTCTACTGGAAATAAAGCAAAGCAATAAAATGCACCACCAGGCAAGTAGCTTGTCACGCCTTCCATTTTTTGTAAACGATTGAAAACTACCTTTCTGCGCGCGTCGTATTCGTCTTTTACTTCTTCCAAATAGGCTTCTGTATTGTCCAGCATGGCTTCTGCCAGGATTTGTCCTAGACCAGGAGGACTTAGACGCAATTTGGCATATTTTGTGATGGTTGTAATTAGGTCTTCATTGCGCGTTACAATCGCTCCAACTCTCGCTCCACAGGCACTGTAACGCTTAGAAACAGAATCTACAATCGCAACATGATCGTCCAATCCTTCTAAATTTAAGACAGAGAAAAATTGATTACCATCGTAGCAAAATTCGCGATAAACTTCATCGGCAATTAGATAGAGATCGTAATCTTTGACTAATTTTCCGAGTCGGCGAAGGGTTTTTTCGCTATAAAAGCAGCCTGTTGGATTGTTTGGATTGGTGATGAAAATAGCTTTAGTATTGGGTGTGATGACGCGCTCAAAATCTGCAATTTCGGGCAGTGCAAAACCTGTGGAAATATCGCAAGTAATTGGGCGAATATGGACGCCCGCAATTTGTGCAAAACCATTGTAATTCGCGTAGAACGGTTCGGGGACGATGATTTCGTCGCCTTGATTGAAGCAAGCATACATCAAAAATTGCAAGGCTTCGGAAGCCCCAGAAGTAACGATGACCTCTTCCGTATTGACTTCGATTCCAAAATCTTCGTAATACTTCGTCAATCCAGCTCGATAACTATCTATACCCACAGCAGGACTGTACGCAAGTATCTCTATATCAGTTTGTTGCAAAGTGGCTATGGCAGAGGCAGGCGTGGCGATATCTGGCTGACCAATATTCAAGTGATACACTTTCGTTCCTCTTGCTTTCGCCTCATTGGCATAAGGAATGAGCTTACGAAATGGCGATAAGGGTACGTTTTTTCCTCTTTTTGATATAGATGGCATGATGAGTTCGTTTGTTACAATTATGAAATACTTAAATTAATTTGCCTTGTGCTTTAATTGCTAGGAAATGCAAAGGAACGAATTTTTGAAATGCGTAGTCTGAATTTTAACTTGATGTATGCGAGTAATTAGAAAATTGTGAGTTGTAGAAAAGTAAGTGGAATTTTGTCGCAGCAAAATGGTGAAATGCATTGATAAACCTGAAATAAATCAGAAAATTATAGCCAGAAAGTTTATAAATTCATTATTTTGCTTCGAAATCTATGTTTTTTTACTAGATTCCGAAGCAAAATAAATCAAAATGGCAGTTAAACTAATTGGTAGGAACGAAGAGATTGCAATTCTGAAGGAGGCTTTATCATCTGATGAAGCGGAAATGATTTCTATTATTGGGCGTCGTCGAGTAGGTAAAACCTTTCTGGTACAACAAGTCTACAAAAATCAGATTGCCTTTGAGATTTCAGGTATTCAGAACTTAGATAAATCAGGGCAACTTAGAAATTTTACGGAACGACTAATAGAATTCTTTCCTGACGAAACAGTACAAGTACCTAAAGATTGGCTAGATGCTTTTTTCATATTGACGAG
>JBCDFY010000186.1:0-14883 GCA_039176995.1 Bacteroidota bacterium | reverse complement strand
TTTATTGTGCTATCTTACTCTTTGATAACAAGCGTGAATTCGGCAAAAAGAGACGATTTCATAATCTTTCCCACAACATTTTACTAGCCGTACTAGCCAACATCAGTGCTTACGCCTTGAATCAACAACTCCCTGTTTTTCAGGAAAGTACACACTGGCTATCCTTTTTTCTGATTACTTCTAATTTGGCTCTGCTTTGGATTAGTTACAAGAAATTTGAGAATCCCGACTGGCTGAATTTCTTGCTGGTTTTGATCATTGGTATGAATCTGGTATTTCAAGTTTATGAGACGATTTATATTGCTCCGATTATGATGTTTGGCGTATTGGTCGTCTGGTTTTTTGGACTCTCGCTTCATGCTTTCGTGCCGCTTTGGTTATGTATTTTGTTCTTCAAATTGAGTTTGAAAGCAGTGAATCAAGAAGCAGAATTGGTACGTCCTTTGATTATAGGCGTCTCTATTCCCGTCACTATGTTTGTCTTTTTTCTAATCCGTTGGGTAGGCATCAATCATCAAATTCACGAGCAGTGGCAAGATGCAAAAATGCCCAAGGCGGAAGTGGAATTACCTGCTTGGGTAACTATTACGCAGCGCTTGAGCAATGATTGGATCACTGATCGAATTCTCAAAAGCCAATGGGTTTATGCGCTTCCTAATGAACACTTCATGGACTTCGGAGGACTCAATATGGAAAATAAAAGGCATGATCCTTTTGTAATGACAGCAGCACTTTTCGGTGGAAAACTGGATTTAAAAACTCAGGATAAAGTACTCATTTACAATACACTAACCAACGAAAGGCATTTTACAGAAAGGCGTTTGTGGCGAGGAAATGATTTAGTGACGGAGGAAATAGTGACGAATGTGCAACTGATGCCTGAATATCGTTTAGCTTACACGGAGAAGAATATTCAGATCAAAAATACGAGTCAAGAACGCTGGCGAGGAAGGCAGCAAGAAGCGATTTATACTTTCCATTTGACCGAAGGTTCGGTTGTTACTTCCGCTTCGCTTTGGATTAATGGTAAAGAAGCACCTTCCATTTTGACGACGAAAGGCAAAGCAGAAGAGGCTTACGAACGCATCGTCGGTGTAGAGTCTCGCGACCCACTTTTAGTGACTTGGCAAGAAGGCAATCGCGTTTCCGCACGTATTTTTCCTTGTACACCTGATGAAAATCGTGAATTCAAAATTGGTATTACCACTCCTCTGAAAGTAGAAGAAGGCAACTTGATTTATCAAAATATTGACTTCAAAGGACCAAATTTTCGACATACCGATGAGCGCATCAATATCATTATTTCAGGAGATAGTGCACCCAAAATTGAAAGCAATCTTCGATTAAAAAATCGAAATGGAGGCTACATTTATGATGGTAATTATCGCTCGGATTGGCATTTGGAAATGAAAGCTCCACTACTTTCGAGCAAACCCTTTGTCTTCAAAAACAGAGCATTCCAATTACAACCTTTGCAAGAGCAACTACAAAATATTTCAATTGACGAAGTGTATTTAGATATCAACCAATCTTGGACAAAAGCAGATTTTGAAGTGGTCTGGGAAGCAATAAAAGATAAAGCAGTTTTTGTTTATACTGATTGTTTGATTCAACTCAATGAAGACAATAAAGCGCACTTATTCAAGCAGTTAGCGAAGTTGAATTTCTCTATTTTTCCTTTTCATAAAATTAAAAATCCGCAACAAGCACTGGTTATTTCTGCTTACGGCAGCCTCACGCCTACTTTGAGTGAGCTTGCCAATCAAAAGATGCGCTTTCGTAGTCTTCAAGTGGATACCACTCAATCTACTTTTGCAGAAGAGCTGAATGATTTCTTGCAAATAAACGAAGCTGATGTTCCAGTTTTTCATTTAGGTCAAGAAGTAACAACTTACTTGAAAACTTTGGAAGAAGTGCGCGCAATTCGCTTGCATCGTGGTGAACTTTCGGATTTGGAGAAAGTGTTGTCACAACAGCAATTTCCAAGTATTCGGGAAACTGAAAATTTGTTGGCTTTGCCTGTGAGTGAAGTCACAATTCAAGAATTGGAAGCTGGTAATTTGACTTCTCAAGCTCCTGATCACTTGATGCGTTTGTACGTCTATAATGACCTAATGCGCAAAATTGGACGGGACTATTTTGATCGTGATTATTTACAAGATAGCCTGCTTCAAATGGCTTCGGAAGCGACGGTTTTGAGTCCCATTTCAAGTTTCGTCACCTTGGAAACACAAGAAGATTATGATCGTTTTGACATCAAAAACAATGAGGATGGCTTACAAAATGCCAACTTCGATTCGGATGGAGCAGTACCTGAACCGCATGAGTGGATGATGATTATCTTGGTGTTGGGAATGATTGTTTTTATGTGGTATAGAAAACAAAAGTATGCGGTTTAGATTTCTAAAGTTGGGATCTTCTTGGTGTGTCACCAAGATGCAATACGCTTATCAGGTAATTCTTGGGAAGAGCGTATCGGATCGTGCTTACAAACCACGACAATCTAATCATATATCAGTTAGTTCTATTTCTTATCAAAAATGGCAAGCACTAACAGGTACGCTCTTGCTTGCCGTCATTTTCTATGCCTTTTTGCCTGACTATCTTCCGTATCACCCCACAGATATTTTGGGTGTTTTATTACTCCCTTTCATTGCACAAAAAGGAACGAAAAGTAAAAAATGGTTTTACCTCACTGCTGCCATCGCTCTTTGGCTCATCAATCGTGATGACTTGAATACTTTGTATTATGCTTCCTTCATTTGCACCGCGCTTTTTTGGTGGGAATATTTAGGTTTTCGATTCAATTATTTACCGCTTTTTCTGCTTGCTGTTATTGCGCCAATCACACGTCGCATTTTCTATACTTGGAGTTTCCCGATTCGTTTAGAAATGAGCAACTTAGCAGCTAAATCTTTGACTTTCATTGGTTTGCCAACGGAAGTCACAGGTAATGTTATCTATTTTAATGAAACGGCTTTCTCTGTTGATCCTGCTTGCACAGGTTTGAAAATGCTGACGATTGCCTTAGTTTTTGGCATTTTCATTTTGGCTTGGTACGAACGCCAATTTCAAAAGCGAATGAATTTTATGAGTATCGTTGCCTTCCTATTGCTCACTTTATTTCTTGCCATTTTCGCCAATTTCAGTCGGCTACTTGCGCTCATCATTTTTCACATTCTGCCCGAAAATCCCATGCATGAAATGATTGGTTTGTTTGCGGTTGCTTTGTATGTTTTGCTGCCGATGTTTTGGTTGGGGAAGTTTTATGTGAGGCGGTTTGGAAAAGATTTTGTGGAAGAAGAAAAGGTAACAAAGTACGATAAGATAGAAACGCAGATTGGGCAGATCAAACTGATTTTCGCGGATTTTTTTGGAATATTTAATAGAAAATCCATCTACGATCAAGTGAATTGGTGGAAAAAATTAGCTGTTTTCACGAGTTTAGGTGCATTAATTACAATCGGCGGCATCGAAAACCAACGTCCTGAATGGAATGCCGATGAAGAGTTACACGCTTTAGAAATTCCCGATTTTGAGAAGGAGATCTTAGTCAATGGCGTCGTCAAATTGAAGAAGAAAGATGCTTTAGTTTATCTAAAACCACCTGTTGCCAGCATAGGAATGCCCCATGATCCAAGATATTGTTGGCAAGGCGATGGTTGGGAATTTAAGCATATCCGAGAGGAGCAAATCAATGGCGTCTCTGTTTATGCTGCACAACTGCAAAAAGAGCAAACCACTTTGTATACGCTTTGGTGGTATGATAATGGGGAGCATCAGACAATTCGGGAAAGCGAGTGGCGGTGGGGAGCGATGAAGGGTGGGGAGGGTTATCGGTTGGTGAATGTGACGGGAGTGGAAGAGGGAAATGTAAAGAAAGAAGCTGAAAACTTGATAATTAATGGTTTTGGAGGCAGTATTCAATAATCTGTGCTAATTGAATTTCCGTAAATCACCAATTCATTGATAATCAAAACTCTGCGTTCTCTGCGTGACACAGTTTTCTAAATACTCCCTCTTTAGGATTCGTTTTTCAAACACTCCACCAAACCACCCCGCTCAATATCACCGAATAAAACGCCCACCACCTCACATCCGTGTAACGGTGAAATGGCAATTGATAATTTCGATGCAAATAAGTCACATAAACAATTTTCTCAAAAGCATAAGCAATCACCGTTCCTAGTGCGATACCCATCAAACCCATTTTTTGAACTAAGAAGAAACTGGCGGTCACATTAATAATCAGTTCCACGAGCGAAGTATAGAAAATGAATTTATTTTTTTCTAAGCTAATCAGAATCGTATGTGGAAATAGCAAGCGACT
Organism: Bacteroidota bacterium; assembly: GCA_039176995.1. GTDB lineage: Bacteria > Bacteroidota > Bacteroidia > Chitinophagales > Saprospiraceae > JAAUTG01. Next base: position 10,553 of record JBCDFY010000186.1, on the reverse strand, counting down.
CGTTAAAATGAGTAAGTAGATATTGAAAACTAAATAACTTTCTTGAAATTCGGGATTGAGAATGAGTGGAAAAAGCCATTGACTGCTTAATGCGGCGATGATGGCGAGTGGGAAAAGGAGATGAAATAAAGTCCGAGATTTTTCGCGTATCGTACTTAGACTTTCGCTCCTGTTTTTCACCAATTTTGGAAGCATCGAACTACCAAAGGCAGTCGCTACGGCTAGAGCAAAAGGCAACTCTCGCGCACCATAACGAAAAATGGCAAATTGATCAGGATCGCCATCGTATTGGAAATTGACTAACCAACTATCGAACACTTGCGCAAAGCCGCCAACTAGGGAATAGAGCATAAGCGGCAAGGAAAGTCGAAGCGTTTCCCAAAGCAGATTGAACTGCCAATTGATTTGCGCAACTTCGACCAGCAAAATGAGTAGCCAAACGTATTTCAGAATACTCAAAATAGCTAAGCAAATGAAACTTGTGTGCAAATCATAGCCTAACAAAACAGGCAAAATAATCGCCACCAATTGCAGCAAAAAACTAAACGAAGCAAATCCAACCAATGCTTTCGCTCGCTCTTTTAACAAGTAAATATTTTCCACCAAATAAGTCGGCAGATTGAAAAAAATGAAAATCAAAAAGATTTGATAATGAGCGAGTTGGGGGCGGTTAGTGAGGACTTGTAAAATAGATTTTTCTCCAAATAAGAGTAACAAAATGACTGCAAAACTCAGAGCAGAAAAGCAAACAAACAATTGAAAAATCAATTGCTTCTGCTTGGTTTCCTCCAACTGAGGATACTTAGTCAAAAAACCTTGAACGCTACCATTAATCCAGAAAAAACTGACCGCAAAGAGCAAAAAGAAAAGCATTTCATAATTCCCAATTTCTGCTTGCGTAACGCCACTTTTAGTCAATAAAACTGCGGTGGCAATTAGCACAATTTGCTTCAGAATATGGAAAAACTGAAATGCTTTATTAATGGTTAGTTTCAAATTCATTGAATCTACTGTAGGAGAGTAATCTCATCCTTAAATTCAACGCCATAATCTTTCAACTCCTCCAATACAGGATCGTAAACTTCTTTCATCACTGGAATATGGACACCTTTGGAATTGATATTGCCTTCCATGAGCAGCTTAGTGAACACTCCCAACGGTAGTCCCACCAATCTCGACATCGCGGTATCCTCTTCGTCTGCGCCTTTCATTACTAAAGTAGAACGCAACAATTTTCTCTTCCCTTCGAGTTCGTATTCAAATTCGTGCTGCATCAAAACCATGTCTTTATCCTCCTTTTCCAGCTTCCACTTGTCTAAAAGTAAACGCTCCAAAATGAGCGCAGGAGAAGCATTGGGAAAACGAATTCTCTTCTTTCTAAATAAGCCCAACCACTCCAATTTTTCCATGACAGGCGAATCCACTTTTTCACCTAACAAATTCGAGATACGCTCTTTTACAGAGTTGCCAGGTTGGCCTGTGGTGTAAGCATCCATTAAAGCGTGGTAAGTAATATCACCTGCATTTAGAATTGGGAAACTTGCATCAGTTAAACCAATTTTTACGAGTGCATTCCAAGCTTCGCAATAACCTTTGTATCGAATGGTACCTCGGAAAATATTCGGGACGTCTTTTAGTCCATAAATATTTCGATAAAGCAAAGAATCCCTATTTGCATAAACTTCGAATTCTCCTATATTCTCAAATTGAGTACTCTTCAATTCTTTGAATAAACGATTGTAAGGGATATAATTTAACTTTCCATTTTCGAGGTACTGCGCAGTGCCTTGTCCTGCCAAGACAACATTTCTCGGATTCCAAGTGAATTTATATTTCCAAGGATTTTCTTCCAAGCTATCTGGAGTTACCAAACCACCAGTGTAAGATCGGAAAGCTGTAATTTTTGCACCACCTTCTTTCAAGTTATTAATGTGCCGCATCGCGGACATATGATCTATACCAGGATCAAGCCCCATCTCACCCATGAATAACAACTCCTTATCTCTTGCCTCATCCCCCAAGCGATACATTTCTTTAGACACATAAGAAGCAGTAATCAAATGCTTATTCAACTTGATACAATCGTGTCCAACTTCTAAGTGCAAATGCGCAGGTAAAAGTGAAATTACTACATCTGCGCGACCAATTAAGTCACGTCGATCATTCACTTTATTGACGTCTAGCCACGTCGCTCTACAGTTTGGAAACCCTTTTGTCTTTTGTTGCGCCTGTTTCAAATTCGCGTCTGCCACAATAACATTCCAATTGTGCTTTGGAGCATTTTTCAAAATGTAGTGAATCAAAGCCGTAGCTGATCTCCCCGCGCCAATTATTAAAATTCGATTCATGGACTTTATTTGTTTTAGGTTGCTTATTGTCTATACATTTTTTGGGTCTGAAATCACGAATTTATTAAATTATTAAGGTGGTAGTATTATCTAAAGGTTATTTCTTTTAAAAAATTGCAAAAGTATAGGATTGCCGGGAAATACAAAGCGTAGTACCACCCAATTCTATATCACCAAGTAAAATTTTCTTGTTGCTTTTTTGAAATATATATGTATTTACTATCTCTCGATAGCTCTTGAAGAAGTTTATAATAGAAACACCATATCTTGCCGTCAACAAAATATGGTGTTTCTATTCCAGATTCCGCCTCTCTTTTACCATGAAGCGGGTACAAAAGGTACAGATAGTAATTTTGGTAGGATAGAGTACAAAAAAGGAATATTTTGAGTACTAAATCTTCACAGGCTATCAATCAATTTTTGCTTCATTTTTTGAAATTCTTCCTCTGTAATAATGCCTGATTCTTTTAGATTGGCAAGTTCTTTCAAGCGTTCTGTGATGCCCGAAGAAGCAGTGACGGTAGGCGCAGCTTCATCCGTTTTGAAACCTGCTTTCTTTTGCTCGTCTTCCTTTTTCATGTCCTTTGCTACTTCTTTGCCCTTCTCAAATTTTTCTTGATAGACTTTTTTCAAGCGATCTACATCAAAATCCAAAATGGTGCCGCCTGTCTCAAAATGACGTTTGAAAACTTCTCCCAAAGCATAAGTCGAAGCACCTGCTAGAACCGAATTCGTGACGCCACCAACGAAAGAACCCACAATCGGAATGGCTTTTGCCAGACTCCCTGCGCCCACTCTTGCCAAAGTCGAACTCGTCAATGCACTCACGATGGCTTTGCCTTGCGTCTCTTGAAAATCAATTTCGTACACTTTACACAATTGGCGAATCATATCCAACTGCGAAGCACTCACCGCAAAAATATCTGCCACAGGGATTGGAATGAGTCCTGCTCCCATTGAAAAAAGAACGTGATTGCGCACGACGGTATCCGCGTGCTTACTTCGATCTGATTTATTTGAACTCATAAATTTCTTTTTAAACTGCTTTTTAGCTGCTTTATATAATTGATCTTTCATATTTTTTTTATTGCTAGATACTTAGGTGTGAGACCGCTCTGCTGTAAGACAGGTTTCATCATTAATATCAAATTTTTCAATTAAGAAGATTATGTAAACCCTACAATTTTAATGGTCGTTCTACGATTTGTGTTCCTCTGTTCTTTTGTACAATCTTTACACTTGCAATCGATGATAGTATTTCGACTACCCAATCCTCTTTCTATTATTCGCTTTTTGGAAATACCTAGCTTCTTCAATCGCTTCTTGAGTTTTTCTGCTATTGTTTGGCTAAAAAGTAGACTATACTCTGAACTTCCTTTGCAATCCGTATGAATATCTATTTGATAAATATAATTGTTCTCTCTGGCAAAAGTGACGAATGTTCTAAAATTCTGCTCTTCTTCAAGTTCTTTACCATCAAAAACACAAATGATTGTAGAGTAAAGGTCTACTACCAGAGAATCTCCAACTTCTACAAGAACTTCAGACATGGCGTTATACAAAGTACTATCTATACTTTTCATGACTTGTCCATATACTTGGAAAGAAATGATAGTAGTAAAGATAAATGTAATAATGCTTTTCGATTGGAACATAATGGTAATCAAAAATGATTCATATAATGCTTACTCTCCACTTTTATCGACCAGTTCTTTGTGATTAACGATAAAAATGATTGAATTTGCGTGTGAGATTAGAGTTTTATGGTCTATCTATAATTAATGATAAAGTCGTCGAACCATTTCAAACAGCACAGCCTTCAAACTATATCAAACGACTTTCAAACTAAAAAAGAACATGAACGCTACACTCAAAGTTTTTGAAGATAAAAATGCAGTGGCTCGCCAATTTGCAGAGGACTTATTGACTTGGACAAAAGGCAAAGAGAAAGTAACAATTGCACTTTCAGGAGGAAGCACGCCAAAAGTGCTATTTAAGATATTAGTAGAAGAATACTTGGAGCATTTCGATTGGTCAAGCATTCATTTTTTTTGGGGCGACGAGCGTTGTGTTCCACCAGATGATGATAATAGTAATTTCAAAATGACTTATGATCTACTATTGCAACATATTCCTGACAATCAGCGAAATATCTATCGCGTGAAAGGTGAAAATAATCCAGAGGAAGAAGCAAAACGCTATGCACAGATGATTGAAGAAGTCGTAGAAAAAGCAAATGGTTTGCCGCAGTTTGACATTATGATTTTAGGCATGGGCGATGATGGACACACTGCTTCTATTTTTCCGCATCAAATGGAATTGTTGGAAATTGACGAAATTTGCGCTACGGCAAAACACCCCGTTTCTGGGCAAATTCGCGTCTCGCTTACTGGCAAAGTAATCAACAATTCTAAGCAAATTGCGTTCCTAGTGACTGGCTATGGAAAAGCGGAACGGCTAAAGGAAATTTTCAATCAAGAAGACAATTATCAGCAGTATCCAGCTGCGCATATTGAAGCCAAAAATGGAGGATTAACTTGGTATGTAGATGAAGGCGCAGCGAAATTACTGGTGTAAAGTTTTATCTTTAGCTGTCCATTCGATTGAATCAAATGAATCTAAATCCATTCGATCTCCTCATCTTAATTGGTCTTTCTCAAGGACTACTTTTTGGAATGGTAGTCTTATTTGGAAAACTCTTCAAGGATAAAATTAACCGCTTTCTAGCTTACGCTGTCATTATGATTTCTATCATTGGACTAGATCAGTGGTTGTGTTCAAGAGATTTAGATGAAGAGTATTATTTCATTGATTTTTTTGGAGACGATATTCCTTGGGTATTGCTCTTTTATGTTCCACTATTTGTTTATTTTCTGAAATCCACAGAACATCGCTTTGCTAATGACAGAAGACTCTGGCTACTCACCATTCCATTCTGTATTTTTCTAGTACTCAATATTATTATCGATTTAGATGATGATTTTGGTTGGACAGACACGCCTTTTTTCATTGAAAATATGCGTCTTATTTTTGATATAGAATACTTTCTCGCACTTTTTTATAATACGGTGCTTTGTGGTATCTCCTTTTTTGTAGTTCATCAGAGTCAAAAAACTGCAAAGGAGAAAAAATGGCTTAAACGAATATGGTTATTTGTCTCGCTAGTTATCTTGATTTGGTTAATCATTAGCCTGTCACCTAACTTCTTACATCAAGATCGAAATGTAGACAACTATGAAATATGGCTCATTGTTTCCATTTTTATCTATTGGTTGATCTACCAAGGTTTGTATCAGTTCAACTTAGCCAAAGATCAATCTTCCATTCATCAGCTTTTAGCACAAAAAACAGGAATTTCGACTATTGATGAAGTAGTAGAACCTATTGCAAAAAGTACTATTCCTGATAAAAACAAGTACTATTTTAGGCAATTGGTACAGTTGATGGAAAAAGAACAACTTTATAGAAATCCAAACTTGAATAGAGGAATGGCAGCAGAAAAACTAGGCATCAGTGCTGGTTATCTTTCTCAAATTCTTCAAACGACAACTAGCCAAAATTTTGCTTCTTTCATCAACACTTACCGAGTAGAAGCCATCAAAAAGATGCTTTTGGATTCCGCCTTCGATCAATATAGCTTAGTCGCAATTGGTATGGAAGCAGGCTTTAAATCCAAATCTGCATTCTATACCAGTTTCAAAAAAGAGACTGGAATGACTCCAAATCAATTCAAAATAACTCAAAAAGAGTCCTAATTCCTTAGATTCTAACATATCCGAACCTACTCTCTACTTTTCCTTGCGACTTTTCTGTTTGCTCTCTCGTCTATTGCAACAAATAAAAAATCATACTTTATGAAACACGCGATTATAATGATTGCAGTACTGATGAGTAGTTACAATATCTGTACTGCACAAGAAAGGTCTAAAGACCCAATTCCACTCAAAATTTCCATTTTAGATGAAAGTATTGCCCTTCCCAATTTTTGGTTTACTCGCTATTCTTATAATCCCGCGGCAATGGTCGGGACAGAGTTTATTTTAAAAGAAAAAGAAAAACACGATTGGCACTTGACCGCTAATTTGGGATTTTACTATCACAAAGATTGGCAAGCTGCGGTTTTCTTGAATTCAGAAATTGGCTACCGCTATCATTTTGGTCGATTTAATGCTGCTGCTCGGCTAGGTTTAGGATATGCCCATGTCTTCGCGACCCAACCTATTTATAGGGAAGTTGATGGGGATTTTGTAGCGGCGACAGATTATGGTAGTCCTGCATTCATGCCATCTCTAGGTGTCAGTCTGGCTTATGAATTAAAAGAGCAAGAGTACAGTCCAGAAGTATTCTTGATTTTCGCTAGTCAAGCAGAAGTTCCCTTCAATTTCTTCACTGGCTTGCACCAAATGGTGGGTATCGGAGTGAAATTTTATCCTTTTTAAAAACGGTTGACGGATTACGGTCGCTTCGATAGACGACCAATAGATAGAGAACAAAAAATTTGCGCCTTCGCGTCTTTTTAACCGTATGGTTGCGTGCGCTTAACTATTCACGCCCCCGGCGTGTAAAACAAACAATAATGACGAAATATATTTTTTTCTTCCTCGGATTTCTATTCCTCCAAGCGTGCCAAAAAGCAGAAATAATTGATGTTAACATTTACGACTGCGAACTTTCCTTTCCAGATGAAAGTGATGTTCATCCTCTAAAAACAGAGTTCGAAGGCTTCCTCAATCGCATAGCAGAACACTCTCCAGGTACTCAAATTGCAATTCGTACCAAAGATGGAAAATTGTGGACAGGCGCAGCAGGTTATGCAGATTTGGCGAGTCGAGTGCCTTTAGAAAACTGCAATAAGCTAATGGTGGGTAGCATCTCCAAAGTTTTCACTGGCGTGTTGATTATGCAGCTACAAGAAGAAGGCATCCTTTCTATTGAGGATAAAATGAGCGATTGGTTGGAAGGTGAACTAATTGATGAAATTGCGAATGCAGAACAAGCAACCATTCAAAACCTACTCACTCACACCAGCGGTATTCCTGACTATTTAGCGGTTGAACAATTTGTTGATGCAGCGAATACGCCTAATTTTAAAGAGACACAACGAGAGAAATTAGAATACATCTATGGCAAGAAAGCGGAATTTGAGTTAGGAGAAAGATATAGCTACTCCAATTCCAATTATGTACTACTTGGCTTAATTATAGAAGAAGCACGCCAAATGCCACTTTGGGACGCCGTAGATCAATACATCATTGACCCTTTGGACTTGAAAGTTGCGGAAATGGGAACACATGACCAACCGATTCCCATGGGAACGGCACGTCCTTATCTGGCTACGCATAGCGATAAGTATTTCGATATTATGCAAAATGCGGTTTCTGATGCGGCTACTGGTGATGGTGGTATCGCAAGCAATGCGCAAGACTTGATTACCTTTATAGAGGGCTTGTTTTTTAGGAAAATTAATGTCAGAAGAAACCTTAAAATTGATGACGGAGACCTTAGTGCGAGAGGATGAAGATACAGAGTATGGTTTAGGAATAGAAAAATATGATACCGATCATGGCACAATGTTCGGGCATACTGGAAGTACTTCTTCCTACACCGCTTTTCTTTTCTATTTCCCAGATGCGGAGGTTACTTTTTCTTTGACTTCAAGTGGACAAGCTTTTCATGGTGATTTTTCTAAAACCATTGAAGAGGTTTTTGGGGAGTTGTTTGATTTGGTGATGGAGTGATTTTAAGTTGAAAAGCTCGATGATTAGTCGAGCTTTTCAAGTAATTAGTTCAAGTAACCCCTGTCGCCTAGTTCTGTTCTTACCTTTTACTTGGATACTATGATGCTTATTCCTTTTTGCCAAAACTGGACATCCCTAAAACAAATAGTTCTTGTAAGTCAATGAGCGTATCATATCGCTCGTAAAGGAGGCAATCTAATTCATCTTTACTTTATACTCTTCGACTATCATACTCATAAAATAAGATTTCCTAAGTACACTAAAAATTAGATCACCCTATCTACATAAAAATCAACTTTCAAGCGTTATATGTATGACGACTATCCTATCATCTTGCTTCCCTTCAAGGCATATCATTCTATGATTTCTTAACAATAAAAAGACCGTTATGAAAAGGTTACTTTTATCTGCTTTTTTCACGATTTTGCTATGCATTAGTCAAGCTCAGAACATTGATGGCATATGGCAAGGTATTTTATTACACGATAGCTGTAGAGATACTACTCAGGCTCAAGGAGTGGCTTATGCATTTTCTTTAGTTATCGAAATAAATGGAAATGATATTACTGGTTCAGCACGTTCTCAACTAAATGATTCGGATACTTATTCGGTAAGGACACTTGCAAATATTAGTTATGAAAACAATATGTTTACTGCCACTACAGATGAGTTTATTGAAAGAAATAGACCTAATTTTAGATGGTGCACAATAGAAATGAATTTGTCCTACGATGAAAATGATAATAAGCTGGAAGGGACATTTGATTGGGTCGGTCCTCCTGATCCATATTCGCCCAACTTATCTTCTTGTTGCCCAGGTACGGTCTTACTTTTTCGTTTGGATGTGCTAAGTCCTCTTGTTTATTGTACAAATGAGGAGATCAACCTAGAAGTAACTGGAGAGAATGTAAAATGGTACGCAGATATGACATTAGATACACTGCTGGCAGAAGGCAATACTTTTTTACCAAATATTACTGACACTACCACTTACTATATCACTCAAACTAATATAGAGACTCAAACTGAAAGCCCTGCCTATCCAATACGGGTAGTAGTGAAAGGACCTACCCTTAACCAAATTACCTCCTCCCCATCTAATTGCGATCAACAAAATGGAAGTGTTGAAATAGATGCTTCTAGCCAAACTGGAAAGTTAGAATATTCAATCAATGGTACTGACTTTCAAATGGAAAATACTTTTAATAATGTGGGGAGTGGAAGTTATGAAGTTACTATAAAAGATGAAAGTGGATGTTCCATTTCTGGATTGGTTGAAGTGGGACAAAGTGATCCTCCTAGTATTGATTTACTTTCTTTGAAGGAGACAACTTGTGATCGAAATAATGGAAGTTTAGAAGTTATCGCCACTGATGGAACTGCTCCCTATGAGTTTTCTAATGATGGTGAATTTTTTCAAAATGAACATCTATTTACGCAACTCCAATCAACACAATATAAAATTATTGTTAGAGATAGTACAGGTTGTACAGATACTTTAGAAGTTAATTTACCAGCTATAGCTCCTGCACAAATTTCTGAAATCAATATTTTACCTGTGGAATGTGGAATGATGAACCAATCATTCAATGTAGTTGTCGATGAAAGGGAAGAGGTAGAATATTCGTTGGGTGGAATCGATTATCAGGCTGAGAGTCAATTTGATAATATAGACATGGGAGATTATTGGGTCTTCATCAAAGATCAAAATACCTGTATTGATTCTCAACTAATTCAAATCGAAGCACTAGAACTTCTAACGATCAATAATATCAACATTTCTTCTGCTACTTGCGAGCAAGCAAATGCCGTTTTGACCATTAATGGTATAGGAGGTACTGGTTTTTTGGAATATTCATTGGATGGAAGTATTTATCAAAGTTCAAATGTATTTAGCAACTTAGAAGCAGGAACTTATAAAGTGTACATAAGGGACGAAGGTGAATGTGTTGTTTCTCAAGAAGCTATTGTAGAAGGCTCTTCCAAAATTGTCATTGAGAATATCGAAACGAAAAAAGCTATTTGTGGGCTAGATAATGGTAGTGTTTCGGTTGATATTATAGGAGGTGTTAAGCCTCTTGAGATGTATGTAGATGAACAACTGACGGCAACTAATTTCTCTAAACCGGATTTACAACCTGGAGGACACACACTAAGTCTCGTGGATGCATTGGGTTGTCAGATGGATACTACTTTTACCATATTCTCTGACTGTGATATATTTGTACCCTCCGCTTTTTCTCCGAATGGTGATTCTCAGAATCTACTCTACCCTACTATTTTTGAAATACGTGTATTCGCCGCCTTCGGCGGCTCGCAAAGGAGGTTTGGAGGAGAAACACCATATTTTGCTAACAGCAAAATATGGTGTTTCTCCTCCAAATCCACCCCTTTTTCGCCGCAAAGCGGCGGAAAAAGTAGTATAATCAATTTTAGTAGGGTAGAGTACTCAGAATCAAGTGTTCAA
>JBCDFY010000185.1:0-14961 GCA_039176995.1 Bacteroidota bacterium | reverse complement strand
TTTTGGAAACGACTTACTATGGCAATTATAGTCTCATGAATTTGAGCAATCGGAGCATCTTGATGATGCTCTTTTTTTGTTTAATAACGCAAATATATAAATTTTCTATATATAATGCTTAAACTTTTTGTTAAAACTCATTTTATAGCCTCATAAAGGTATATCGCTGCTGCCAAATCTTCTAAGCCATGACCTACCGATTTGAACAGTGTTATTTCATTTTTTGACTTTCTTCCCGAATATTTTCTTTTACATAAGTCAAACAAATCCAATTGAATATCAGAGCGTTGAATAATGCCTTTTTCTAGCGGAATCACAATATCTCCACTTTCTCGCGTTGCGCCTTCCATCGTATCTACAAAAATAGAAGTTCGCTGAATCACTTCATCATCCGCTTCGCGCATATGTGGTAAATAAGAGCCCACTAAATCAATATGTTGCCCTTTATTAAGCCATTTTCCTAAAATCAAAGGCTTAGGACTTAAAGTTGCGCAAGAAACAATATCTGCTAAAGCTATCCCTTGCTCAATGTTTTCCACTACTTCAATTTCAAAATCTGCATCCATTAATTGAGTTATTATCAATTGTGCCTTGTCCTCATTTCGTCCCCAAACCAATACCTTATTAATTGGACGCACACTCGCATGAGCCGCAATCAAATGTGGCGCAAGTGCACCTGTTCCAATCATTAGCAAAGTTGAACTTTCTTCGCGTGACAAAAATTGGGAGGCTAGGGCAGAAGCTGCTGCTGTTCGCTTAGATGTGAGTAGTTTAGCGTCCATTTGCGCAACTGGAACGCCCGTTTTTGTGTCAAAGAGCAAATAAATTCCTTGAACAACAGGGAGATTCAATCGTCCATTTTCAGGAGAAACGGTCACTATCTTTACTCCCAAATAAGCATCACTTTTCCAAGCAGGCATCAAAAGCAGGGTAGAATTCATACCCATTGCAGGATTCTCGTATAGATGGTGGTGGCGAAGCGGAACAATGATTTCTTCTTGGAAGGCTTGTTCTAGTATGTCTACTAATTTTGGGAAAACGAGAAGTCGTTCTAGTTTTTGATTGGAAATTTTTTGCACAGGAGATAATATTTCATGACCAATAAAAGATATTTCACTTAGTTGACTTGCATTCTCAAGATTTAATAACCAAAATAGCTACCAATGTGCTTGAATATCATAGTTCTCTGGCATCAGAATTCACCCATTATTGATAGGTTCTTGGCACAAATATATCAGTTGTACATTATCTGTAAATTTCTTTTATTCTGCTCTGGAGCAACGTTTTAAAACCCTTTCACGCCATCAAAAATCTTGCCAAAAAGAAATTAATTACTGGTTTGCGTTGCTTTTTCAATTGGAATTGGATAATATTGCAATCTCTTACCCAAGTGAAAAGACTATCCACTACGTGAACGAAATGAGTAGATGTTAAGGCAAAACCTAAGTCAAAAATTACAACAGAAATTATCACCGCAGCAAATTCAGTTGATGAAATTGTTGCAAGTGCCGACTGCTAATCTGGAACAGCGGATTGAGGAAGAATTGGAAATCAATCCTGCGCTGGAAGAAGGAGGTAACGAATTAGAGCAGCAGGAACCAGAACCTGCCGAAAATGCAAATGAAGAGTCCTACGAATTAGAGGAATACATCCAAGATTACTTAGACGACGACCCTTACAGCTATAAATTGCGCATAGAGCGAGGTGGAGACGAAGAAGACAAAACCATGCCAATTGCGGTAGAAACTTCTTTCCACGATCATTTGGAAGAACAACTGTATCTCTTGGATTTACAAGATGAGGAAAAGGAAGCAATTGCCCTACAAATCATTGGTAGCATAGATGAAGATGGATATTTGCGGCGCGAAATTGTTTCCATTCGAGATGATCTGATGTTTGCACAGAATGTTTTTGTGGAGGAAAAAGAAATCAAAGCCATTTTAAAGCAAATTCAGCAATTTGAACCGCCAGGTGTTGGGTCGCGAGATTTGCGAGAAAGTTTATTGCTGCAATTACGGCATAAATTAGAATCTGAGCGCCTTTCCAATTTCGACCACGTTCAAGACATCGCGTTGGCGGAAGCAATCATAGATAAGCACTTCGATGCTTTTTCCAAAAAACACTACGAACGCCTCAAAGAAGACTTGCGCATCAGCGAAGAAGAACTGAAAGCTGCCATTGAGGAAATCCGACACTTGAATCCTAAACCTTCCAGTGGATTTTCAACAGGTCGCGTGCGTACGCAACAGTATATTACACCTGATTTCATTGTCGAAAACAAAAATGGCGAATTGGAACTCTCGCTTCACAATCGTAATGTTCCAGATTTAAAAGTAAGCAACTCCTACCGAACGATGCTCGAAAACTACGCCAACAGTAAAAAGAAGACGCGCCAAGATCAGCAAACGGTTCAATTCGTCAAGCAAAAAATAGATGGTGCACGTTGGTTTATAGATGCGATTCGGCAACGTTACCAAACGATGTACAAGACCATGTTGGCAATTTTGGAATATCAGCGCGACTACTTTTTGACGGGCGAGGATCGGAAATTGCGACCTATGATTCTTAAGGATATTGCAGAAGTGACTGATTTGGATATTTCTACTGTTTCGAGAGTTGTGAATAGTAAATTTGTGCAGACCGAATTTGGCGTGAAGAGCCTAAAAGCCTTCTTTTCTGAAGGAATGCAAAATGAAAGTGGCGAGGAAGTTTCTACCATTGAAATCAAGCGCGAATTGGAAGACATCATCGCGAATGAAAATAAGCGAAAACCACTTTCAGACGATAAACTAGCCAAATTCTTGAAAGAAAAAGGCTACAATATTGCTCGCCGAACCGTTGCAAAATACCGAGAACAATTAAATTTGCCCGTCGCAAGATTGAGGAAAGAATTGTAAGTATTTTTTCAAATTGTGTGGCTCGTTAGGAAACGAGCAAATGTGGGTTTGAAGTTAGGAAACTTCAAATATCGAAGTCTTCGAAGAGTACAAGAATAAGTTTCTCTTGACCTTTCAAAAATTGATCTTCGTCCATTTAGGATTTTTCAAAATTTACAGCCCTTCTCGCAGTGAAGCGATCTCGCCTCTGAAAGCGAAGCGGTCTGACAGCAAAGCGATCTAAAAAAAACATGAACGGAAATATATTCGGTAAAGCATTCAGTATCAGTACTTTCGGAGAATCACATGGTAAAGCCATTGGTGTTATCATTGATGGCTGTCCTGCAGGTTTGGCAATAGATGAAGAATTTATTCAATCAGAATTGGCGAGGCGGCGTCCTGGACAATCAAAGATCGTGACGCAGCGAAAGGAAAGCGATACCGCGCAAATTTTGTCGGGTGTTTTTGAGGGTAAATCTACTGGAACACCCATTGCAATTGTCATCAACAACAAAGATGCGCGCTCCAAAGATTACAGTCACATCGCGACTAAATTTCGTCCTTCTCATGCAGATTTCACTTATCAAATGAAGTACGGCTTGCGCGATTATCGCGGTGGCGGTCGTTCTTCCGCAAGAGAAACGGCAGCGCGAGTAGCCGCAGGCGCGATTGCGAAGCAGTTTTTACAGCAGGAAGGCATTTCTGTTCATGCTTATGTGAGCCAAGTAGGCGCGTTGAAGACTGAAAAATCTTACCAAGAATTAGATTTCGCAAATATCGAATCTACGCCTGTTCGTTGTCCAGATTTGGAACTTGCAGATCGCATGATTGAGCATATCAAAGCAGTACGCAAAGATGGTGATACGATCGGTGGTGTAGTGCAAGCTGTAGTGCAAGGCTGCCCCGTTGGCTTGGGGGAACCTGCTTTCGATAAATTGCACGCAGATTTGGCAAAAGCAATGCTCAACATCAATGCCTGCAAGGGTTTTGAGTATGGCTCAGGCTTCGATGGTGTTACGATGCGCGGTTCAGAGCACAATGATTTATTCTACAAAGAAGGCGACCAAATCAAAACGCGCACGAATCATTCAGGCGGTATTCAGGGTGGTATTTCTAATGGAATGGATATTTATTTCCGAGTGGCATTCAAGCCTGTGGCGACCATTGTTCATTCGCAAGAATCAGTGGATGAAGCAGGTGAAGTAGCAGAAGTAATCGGAAAAGGAAGACACGATCCTTGTGTAGTTCCGCGTGCCGTACCGATTGTGGAAGCAATGACTGCTTTGGTTTTGGCAGATCATTTGTTGAGGCAGCGCACCACTCAAATATAGATCATATCATTGCGCAACTTCTCTCCGAATTCGACTCAAAGAAGTATTTGTGATCCCGAGATAAGAAGCAATTTGTTGAAGTGTGGCGTATGCAAAGATTTCTGGACGATGTTCGAGCAGATGCAAATAGCGATCTTTGGCAGCGTCTTTCACCAAGGAAAGTGAGCGTTGTTTGTTCTGAAAAAGATTGTTTACCATCCAAGTGCGTCCCCAATCGCTATAATTTTCAATGGTATTGAAATGCTGATAAAAAACTTCAATTCCAGTCCGCCACAATACTACATCAGTCAACGCTTGAAGGTATTCTTCGCTTGGTTTTTGCAGGAAAAAGGAAACAACTTGAATAAGCAACTCTCCTGTATTGTGAAAGTCTGTCGTGATGTCATTGCCTTCGTAATCAATGGCAAAAGAGCGAACGAAACCACTTTCAATCACATAATACTCCTTTGCGGTTTGCCCTTCCTCTAAAATATAATCGCCTTTTTGATAATACACTTTTTCGTAGCCAGAAAGTACCAATTCCAGCTCTTTTGGCGTCATTTGACCATTAGAAAATAATTGAATTAAAGCGTTTTTTTCTTCCATGAGTACTTATTGCGCTTATTAAACAGCCGTATTCATCTTATTTAAAATGGGCAACTGACTCTTGTACGCTTTTGCAATGTTCTCTTCCGTAAAAGTTATCAAGGTGTCACCAGTTGCAATTAAGCGTTGATTGAGCAGGATAACCTTGTCGAAGTATTCTGCCACGGAAGAAAGATCGTGATGTACTACCAGAATGGTTTTTCCTTCTTTAGCTAATCGCTTTAAGATGGAAATGATTTTTTCTTCCGTTGTAACATCTACTCCAACAAAAGGCTCATCAAGTAGTAGAATTTCTGCTTCTTGACATAAGGCTCTAGCAATAAAGACACGCTGTTGCTGTCCGCCAGAGAGCTCACCGATTTGCTGATCTTTCAAATGCACTATATCCACTTCTTCTAAGGCTTTCATCGCCATTGCGTGATCTTCCTTGCTCAAGCGTTGAAAAACACCTTTGTGCGGATAGCGTCCCATCATCACCACATCTAAAACTGTTGTTGGAAAAGTCCAATCTAAATCATTTTTTTGAGGAACATAAACTACAGTTTTGCGCTTGTCCTTGATAGAAGCCCCTTCAATTTTTATGGTTCCGCTATCACTTTCTGTCAATCCCAGAACTGCTTTGAATAAAGTCGATTTCCCTGCGCCATTAGGACCAACGACTCCATAAATGTGACCTGCTTCGACTTCCAGATAGATGTTTGTCAAGACGCGCTTCTGATCGTAAGAAACGGATAAACCTTTGATAGAGATTGCGTTCATATATTGTCAATTGAAAGTGCAAAAATTCTATAATCAAATAATAGTGGATAAATTCTCTCCAGACTCTGCGATACCACCAATTACATCATCTCCCTCAGTGATGTATGTCGCTACCAAATCGCCCATTTCGGCAGTACTTACCGTATATTTCAAATTTAAATCAGGCGTACCAATTCCTCTTTTCATGATACGTGTGATGGCACTACGCACTGTTCTTGCTTCTCTCTTTAGATTAAAATATTCCAGCAACATTGCAACTGAAAGCATACCTGCAATTGGATTGGCACTCGATAGACGAACGCCTCTTGGATAAGCACTGTAAATCGGTTCAAAAACGATATTTTCTTTACCAACGGACATCGAAGGAATCAAGCGCACAGAACCAGTAATGACTCCAACTGCGTCGGACATCAAATCACCAAATAAGTTGGTCGTCAAAATCACATCAAATTGTTGCGGTCGCATAATCATTTCCGCCAGTGCATGATCTATGAATAAGGTATTGTATTCAATATCAGGATAGTCTCGAGCAATCAAACTCACTACTTCTCTCCAAAGCCTAGAAGTTTCCAAAACATTTGCTCGATCAACCAAGGTCAACTTCTTTTTCCGCTTGCGTGCTTCCTCAAAAGCAGGTCGTGCCACTCGCTCAATTTCCGTCACAGTATATCTGCATTCATCGAAAGCAGTTTGGTCGTCCGCTCTGCCCTGCCGCCCAAAATAAATACCACTTGAAAGTTCTCGGAAGATGACAAAATCAACGTCTTTTACGTAACGTCTTTTCAAGGGTGAAATATCAAGTAAAGTCGGAAAAGTACGTACAGGACGCACATTGTAATTCAATTCTAACATCTTGCGCAAGCGCAGCAGTCCTTGATCAGGCGTGTCTTTTGAACTAATATCATTGTCATATATAGGATCACCAACTGCTCCGACTATGGTAGCATCCGAATTGATGCAGCTTTCCAAAGTCGAGTTAGGTAAGGCATTTCCAAATTTTTGCAGCGCACTTGCCCCAATATCCGCAATACAATAGTCAAATTGATGATCAAATCGCTCACCCACTGCGTTCAAAACTTTGACGCCTTGCTTCAAAATCAATGGACCGATTCCATCTCCTGGTAATAATGCAATTTTCTTTTTCATACTTTGTCAGATACGAGATAGTGTATAAAAGTGAGAAGGGAAGCAAGCGAAAAATCGCTATTTTGACTACTCCATGACTTTTAGCTACCTATCTATTTTTCATCACCAATTAGCCTATACTTTTCTCCACCAATTCCAAAACGGTCAGTGTCAAAAGCGCAGTTTCTTCTTCTTCTGTAATGCTACTATTTACAAATTGAAACGCTCTTGGTTGAGGGGAACGGGCAGCCTGTTCAGGGGAATTCAACATTCCTACTTCTTTATTCCCTACTAAAACGGGAAGCATCAAATCCGTAGGTCGAGTATTAACTTGAGCTAACAATTGTTTATTGTTTTCGCCATACAATTTGCCCTGTTTAATTGTACCGTAATATTGTTGGTTGATGGCAACTTTTACGCCTTTCTTCGTGAATCGATAGACAATCTCTTTGGTAGCGGTTCGAGCATATAGCAGCGCATTGTTATTACCGATGTATTTCTTGTAAGAATAAGCTACTAAAGGCTCTTGATAAATCGAGGTAAAAACCCCTTTTGCCGTTGTCGTCATTCCTTTTTTTAGACTTTGATTCAATTGGTTAAGCGACATCAATTCTAATTCCTCGCTTTCCAAGGGTACTAAGTCCTCTACATAGGGCATAATTTCTGCTCGCATTTCTTTAATATCTCCTTGAATCTTATTGTCATTGGGACTCAAATTTTTGAAAATCTTTCGCAACATATTTATGCCTACCCCTGCTAAGGTGAGTCCAATGATTAAAAAAAGTAGCAATATTAATGCAGTCATAAATAATCGAAAATTATAAGGTTCGGATACAAGATTTGAGATTTAGAAATGTAAGATTAAACACATCAAGCAGCGAAGTCTTCAAATCTATCATAAAACAATGAAAGCCTTGCAAATATGCAAAGCTTCCACAAAATATATCTTATTCAGAATAATTAAAAATATCTTCTACTAACGCCCTAAATAAGAACGTAGATCATTTCGATTGTACGACTTTCGCAAACGCCGAATGGCGCGCTCTTTGATTTGACGAACCCGCTCGCGTGTCAAATCGTATAAATCTCCGATTTCTTCCAATGTTAAAGACTGATGCCCGTTGAGTCCATAATAAGATGATAATACTTCCACTTCTCGCGGACTCAAAATGGATAAACTTTGCTGCACTTCCCCTTTCAGAGATTCTTCCATTAAATCTTCATCGGGTGACATATCGTTGCCAGAAGAAATAGTATCCAACATCGTTGCATCGCCATCTTCTCCGCTCAAAGGTGCATCCACAGAAACGTGGCGACCATTGTTTTTTAGCATATTGCTGATTTCTTTGGGCGTCAAATCTAGTATTTCCGCTAATTCTTCGTGCGTAGGCTCGCGCTCGTGTTCTTGCACAAAAGCAACAAATGCCTTATTGACTTTATTGTAAGAGCCTACTTTATTCAAAGGCAAACGCACGATACGCGAATGCTCCACAATAGCCTGTAAAATGGACTGGCGAATCCACCAAACGGCATAAGAAATGAATTTGAATCCCTTAGTCTCATCAAATCGTTTAGCAGCCTTCATTAAGCCCACATTCCCTTCATTAATCAAATCACTCAATGATAAACCTTGGTTTTGATATTGCTTCGCCACTGAAACGACAAAGCGCAAATTGGCTTGCGTCAAACGATGCAAGGCTTCTTGATCTCCATCTCGGATTTTTCTAGCCAAATCTGCTTCCTCATCCGCAGTCAGCAAAGAAATTTTACCTATATCATTCAAATATTTATCCAGAGCAACGCTTTCTCTGGAGGTAATTTTATTCGTAATTTTTAATTGACGCATAGTTATGGGACTTATGAGAAATTTACCTTTTCTTCTAAAATAGAGTACGGGCAAACTTCAAGTACGAGTATTCTAATTGCTTGTTATATGTAAAAGGAACGTGTAAATAACACGAATCGTCTTTTAGGGTCTTGACTTTTTCATCAAAAAATCTTATATGCCCCTTCCCATAAAGATACAACGGCTAATTGGAAAAAGTTTCCTCAAAACAAAATTATATTTTAATCGGTAGGAGAAATTGTTCTCGCGGTAGAGAAGTACGGTTAGATGGTTATTGGCTTGGAAGAATGCTAACTGAAGTAAAAGATATAGCAATTTTGGGCAAAGTAAACAATTCCGATGAAAGAACAGTCGGTTCACTTTTTTTCTATCTTTACACTATGAAGAAACTACCTGTTGGTTTACAAGGATTTAAGAGGATCATAGAGGACGACCTACTCTATATAGATAAGACCGCTCGAATTTACGAGTTGATTAGTAGTGGGAAACTCTATTTTCTTTCTCGCCCGCGTCGTTTTGGAAAATCGCTGACTATTTCTATTCTCCTTGAGCTTTTTCAGGGTAATCGAGACTTGTTTAAAGGATTACATATTGCAGAAAAGGAAGATTACGATTGGAAACCTTATCCTGTCTTGTATTTTAGTTTTAATAATTTTGGGCATCAGCCAACAAAATTAGAAGAACTTCTTGATGAAGCTATTCGCAAATATGCCCATGAATTTGGTGTGGAAATAGCAGCGGTAGAACTTTCTGGACGGTTCAATAACTTAGTAGAAAATATTGCAAAAAAAGAAAAAAAACCTGTCGTACTTCTAGTAGACGAATACGACAAACCTATTGTTGATTTTATCAATGATCTTGAGCAAGCAAAGAAAAATCAAAAAGTATTGCGTGACTTTTTTTCGCCATTGAAAGGCTTAGAATTGCACGGTCATCTTCACTTTCTATTCATTACGGGTGTTTCTAAATTTAGCAAAGTTTCTCTGTTTTCCGATCTAAATAATCTCACTGACTTATCCAACTCGAAACTTGCTCACGATTTAACGGGAATTACACACGAAGAACTGCTGGCTAACTTTTCTGAACACATTACACATGCAGCTCAAGAAATGGAAGTCACAGAAGAAGAATTGCTAGGTGCCATCAAAATGTGGTACAACGGCTACTCTTTTGATGGGCGAACGCGCCTTTACAATCCATTCTCTCTGCTAAGTTTCTTCCTAGCCAATGAATTTGCCAATTATTGGTTTCGAACAGGTACACCAACTTTCTTGGTAGAATTAATCAGAAATAGACAAGTAGATCCGAAAACCTTGGAATCCTACAAAGTTCCTGACACTTTTTTCGATAAATTTTCATTAGAACATCTGGAAACAGAAGGGCTGCTTTATCAAACGGGCTATTTGACGATTAAAAAAGCAAAACGAAGTCTTGAGGGGAATGAGTTTTATTTGGGCTATCCTAATAAGGAGGTACGCCATGCTTTCATCTACAATTTACTAGAGGCTTTCACTTATCAATCTCCTGCCATAGTTGGACAAGCCTTACTTTTCATCAAAGATGCCCTCAAAGAAGGTGATGTCGAAAAATTCATTACTCAACTTAATGTTCTATTGTCTGACCTCTCTCATTTTCACGCCCCAAAAGGAAAAACTACTCCAACTGAAACAGATGAAACGAAAATTTTTGCGATGTGGGAAGGCTATTTCCATACCATCATCTATCTAATTACTTCCTTCATTGGATTATCTGTAAGGTCAGAAGTTTCTAAGCATAAAGGTCGCCTCGATCTAATTGCGGAAACTGATAATTACTTGTATTTAATGGAGTTTAAACTAGATGAACCTGCCGAAAATGCTATTCAGCAAATAAAGGAACGTGATTACGCTAACAGTTTTCAAAATACACCTAAAAATCTAGTACTTGTTGGTATTGGCTTCTCCAGAAATGAGCGGACGGTGAAGACTTGGGAAAGTGAGATTTGGGAGCGATGATTCATGCAAAAAACTATATGACGCTGCTATCCAAAAAATGCATGAGCGACAAAAGATGGTCAAAAGTAAACAAGGCTAATTCACGTCTTAATTGTCTCTTTTTATAAACAAATAACATTTTCTACTGATAATTAAGAGTGTTCAGAAAAATTTTAGAAGCATTGTTTTTAACAGAATAGACTCGATTATTCAACACATAGGCACTCCGATAGCTATCGGAGTGCCTATGTGTTACATTAAAAAATGTGTTAAATTATTTTTCTGAACAGTCCTAACTGATAATCAAATATTCAAACCTCACTTCCCTTAGCGTCTCGGTGGTTCATATCAAAACCATTCCATCACTCTTCTCTTAAACAAATGTCAATTTTAGCGAAAATTCGCTAAAAAACTTTCTTCATATTCTAAAATGGTGTATTTTAGCGAAAATTCGCTGGATTAGTGAATTTAACATGACTTATCCATACATTTAATACATAAAAATTCCTAGCTCATGACAGCCGCGATTGATAAAATCATCACTAAGGAAAGCCTAGCAGGAGGCGAATTCATCATCAAAGACGCCAAACCTGCTTCTACTTATATTCCAGAAGCCATGACCGAAGATCAGAAAATGATCGCTGATATGGTAGAAGACTTCGTAAGTACTGAAGTGTTGCCCAATATGCATAAAATTGAAAAGCAAGAAGGGAATATTGCGGTAGACTTGATACAAAAAGCTGCGGAACTAGGGCTGTTGGGTGCACATATGCCGGAAGAATACGGTGGAATGCAATTAGACACCAATACCAATACGATCATTTCCGAAAAATTAGGACCTTCTGCAGCTTGGACAGTGACTTTTGCTGCTCATACAGGTATTGGAATGTTGCCTATTCTTTATTTTGGTAATGATGAACAAAAAGAAAAATACCTACCGCGCTTAATAAATGGCGAATTGAAAGCGGCTTACTGTCTGACCGAGCCAAGTTCAGGTTCAGATGCTTTGGCAGCCAAGTCTCGTGCAGATTTGAATGAGGCAGGAACGCATTACGTCTTGAATGGACAAAAAATGTGGATATCTAATGCCGGCTGGGCAGACGTATTTATTGTCTTTGCACAAGTGGATGGTGATAAATTTACAGGCTTCATCGTTGATCGCAATTCAGAAGGACTGACCCTGGGAGCAGAGGAAGATAAATTGGGCATCAAAGGTTCTTCAACGCGTCAGGTCTTCTTTGAGAATGTACAAGTGCCAGCAGGAAATGTATTGGGTGAAATCGGAAAAGGGCATTTGATTGCTTTTCACGTTTTGAATACTGGACGTTTTAAATTAGGTGCATTGTGCCTTGGTGGTGCAAAAGCGAGTGCAGCAACTGCTGTAAAATATGCCAACGAGCGCATCCAATTCAAGCAACCAATTGCTAATTTTGGTGCAATACAATATAAACTAGCAGAGCAAGCCATTCGATTGTTTTCGGCAGAAAGTGCTTTGTACCGCACTTCTCAATTGATGCAAGATAAAGCGCAAGCCTTGAAAGCAGAGGGCATGGATTTTGATGTAGCCAAGCAAAAAGCAGCAGAAGAATTTGCGATTGAGTGCGCGATTATGAAAGTAGCAGGTTCAGAAGCCTTGGATTATGTAGTGGATGAAACTTTGCAGGTGCACGGCGGAATGGGCTATTCAGAAGAAGGAACAGCAGCGCGTGCTTATCGTGATTCTCGTATCAATAGGATCTACGAAGGAACGAACGAAATCAATCGTCTGTTGATGGTTGACCAAGTATTCAAGCGCGCAATGAAAGGCAAGTTGGACATCGTTGGGCCAGCTTGGGCAGTGCAGAAGGAATTGGCTTCTATGCCAAGTTTTGAGCAAGCAGAAGGACAATATGGCAAAGAGCAGAAAGCGATCAAGGATTTCAAGAAAATCATTTTGATGGTAGCAGGTGCTGCGGCGAAAATGCAGATGGATGGACAGCTGAATATGAAAGCGGAGCAGGAGTTGTTGATGAATATTGCGAATATCATCACGGATACTTTCGTAGCAGAGTCCACTTTGTTGCGTGTACAACGCATCGCAGAAGAAGGAAATGGAAAAGTGGATTTAGCAGTTTACGATGCAATTTTGCGAACTTTACTACACGATACTACTGCTAGAATCCAAAAACAGGCTACCGATGCTTTAGTTTCTTTCGCAGAAGGAGATTTACTGAAAACACTATTGATGGGCTTGAAAAGATTCGTCAAGTATCCACCAGTCAATGTGAAAAATACACGCCGTTTGATTGCCAAGACGCTTTCAGATGCAAACGACTATTGTATATAAGATTCCTCATCTCTGGACACTTTTTTCCTTCTTGAGAGCCGCCGATAGGCGCGAAAGAAAGTGTACAGGAGAGGCGTGAATTTTAGTAGTCCAAACTAGGGATTTAAGGCTTTCTCGCACAAGTGAGGAAGCCTTTTTTGTTCAATAATTGAGCTAAGCGGACCTCTTCAAAAGTCTTATTTCTAAACAGGTCTATCCTATATTTTCCTACTTCCAGTACCTAGAAGTCGAGGTATCCAGTAAGCTCAGTGTTATTTCCCAGAGTTTTTCATAAGGAATGTATTCCACTTCGTGCGTTTGTTCTACTTGCACAACAGGCGATGCTTTCAGACGCTGAAGATATTTAGCGGCTCTGCGTTCGGTGGCAATGCGATTGAAATTAGCAGCAGGAATACACAACAACATTTTGATAAAGCAATTGCTCCGAAAAGTATTATCATTTCGTAGATAACGACTAACATAACGGTTGACAGATTCCATGCGATTAATGGACTTGTCATATTCTTTTCTTAGTATGGCAAAAAGAATTTGAATAATGAGAATAGGAACATTGGTGACGCGGTAGCCCTTAGAAAATTTGGGAACTTGATTCAAAAAGCGTCCTACTTTCAGATTGCGACGTTTAGGAACATTTAACACACCTGCTTCAATCAAGAAATAAATATAAGCCTCACCAATACGCCACGACTCTTGCAATTGTGGTAACATTCGAGAGAAAATCTTGGGTTGCAAAACCTTTTTCATGATCTCATGAGCAGCATCAAAATCTCCTGCATGAAGATTGATAAGAAATAAGATGTTCAGGCTATTTGCCCAATTGTTAGATTTTTCAGGTTGCAGCTTTATGGCTTCATTAACGCTTGCAATTCCTTCTGGATAGTTAGACAACTGTAAATGAGCGATGGCTTCATTAGAATGAAAAATCGCAACTTGGGTAGGATTAGAGTAGTTCTCATCTTCAAAATGCGCAACGGCTTTGCGGCAAGTACTAATGATGCCATCAAAGTCTCGGTTCGCAGAATACATAATCAACTCCAGAAATCTACCGAACACATGAAGACGGGGGCTATTGTATTTTTCTAACAAGGGTATCGTCTTTTCAAAATATTTTTTAGCAACCTGATGAGTATATGCCAGGTCTGCTCGGTCTTCGTGATATGCCATAACCGTCAAAGCTCGATAGTCTTCCACCGATTTTTCTGCTTTCAGTACCTCTTCGACTTCCTTGAGCGCAGTATTGTACTTTGTAAACATCTTTTTGTCATACAAGCGATTGCCAAAATGCTCTTTGAGCAACAGTAAAATATTGACCTCGAACTGAGTAAAAGCATACTTTCTTGCCTTCTTCAAGTTCTTTTGAAGCAGCTTCAAGCCATTCTTATAGTAAAATCTTTTCAATAAAATATCTGCTGCAGTGATGTCTCTGGCGAGTTCATAGTAAGCTCTTTGATACTTATTAAACTTCAATTTATTGGGGTCTACGAAAAAAACTGTGTTAAGCAAGCGCGCATACAATCGCTCTTTCAGCTCTTTGTAACGCCTTTCATTTTCATCTGCCTGCTCTCCAAAAAAATACTGTGACGCTTCACGGTCAGATTCAAAGTCTCCTTCCACCAAACGCTCATAAAACTTTTCAGACATAGTTTTACGACCTGGAGGATTACCGATAACCTCAATCCTTTGTACACGACTTCTACTCAGGAAGCCTACAAGTTCCTTCAAATACTCCATAATGATGCCTAAATATTGGATTAGAATGTTTTATATCTATTTTATTAGTTATCTGATTATCAGATTTTTATATAGGAAAAGGCTATTATTCATTCTAATACTAATACGTAAAATAGAGATAAAATTGCATACGATATTCACTTTTCTTCCTTCTACATTTGTACTCATGTAGACCAATTGTAAAAATTGGTATGTGTAATCGGACAAAAACGTAATCTATTTTTGTCCATCCACGTACTCAATACACTATAAACTAAATAATGCTTAATTGTAACTATTCAGCAAAAGCTGAGATTCAATAAAATGTTTATTTTGTGTGATGTTTCCAAAAGAGATACAAGACTTGTTCACCACATTGCCTCCAGAGAGTCGTCTGGTAGTAGAGGGAGTAGCTATGCTATATGAGTCA
>JBCDFY010000184.1:0-14978 GCA_039176995.1 Bacteroidota bacterium | reverse complement strand
TCTCTTTCTCTCCGAAAGTCCCCTTGAAAACAAGATGAAAAATAAATTTTTCATCTTGTTTTCAAGAAATAACGTAGCTCAAGCAGAATAAAAAACTCAATTTTTGCTCAAAATATTTTCTCCCTCTAATTCTTTCCAAGAGCCAATAAAAAATAAAATACGAATATTTTCGTAGAAAAATTTGCATCTACGAAATAAATCGTACATCTTTGTAATACGAAATTATTCGTAGAAAGAAGAATAGAGATTAAAATGCAGTCAAAACCGACAGATTCAGAATTGGAAATTTTGCAAGTACTCTGGGCAGAAGGACAAGCCTCGGTGCGTGAAGTATTTGAACGAATTAATGAGACTAGAGAAAGGGAAGTAAAATATACGACTATCCTTAAATTGATGCAACTGATGGCGGAGAAAAATTTGGTGGAGCGCGATACCTCGCAGCGCACTCATATTTATACTGCCAATGTAGAAGAACAAGCCACTCAAGGACATTTATTACAACGTTTTATTGAGCAAACCTTTCGAGGCTCGACTAGTAATTTAGTGATGCAAGCCTTAGGTAATCACGATGCTTCGCAATCAGAGTTGGAAGAAATTAAGGCTCTGATTGAAAAGATTGAGCGAAGTAAAGAAGGTTAGAAGATTAGAAGATGGTTACACCAAATCTTGGAGATTTTAAAAATCTCCAAGATTTCACGCCTTATTCTTCTATATCGTATCTAGTTTCATCCATTTAAAATCTAAAAAAGAAATCACCCATGCTTTTTTCAGAAGAATTTACACACGCCTTTGGTTGGACAATTTTGCATTCTTTGTGGCAAGCGACTTTAATTGCTGCCGTTCTGGTGTTGTTTTTGCGGAAGCTCAAATCGGCGAGTGCATTGTCGCGCTATTGGGCAGCAGTGGCAGCTTTGAGTGTTGTCTTGATTGCAGCGATTTTTACGTTCACACAAGTTTACGAACAGCAAGAAGAGGAATTAATCTTGGAAACCTCTTCCCTTCAATTTCTTCTTCATGGAGAAGATAGCCATGCCTTTGTGTTGGAATCACCTTCCAGTGTAACTTCTTCTTTTGTTTCTCCTGTCACTTACTGGAGTAATATTTTAGAAAATCAGTTGCCATTCATTTCCTTGCTTTGGTTGCTCGGCGTCTTGTTCTTTTCGATGCGTTTCGGCTTTGGTTTACTAGAGATAGAACGCTTGCGAAAGACCAAGAACTATGCAATAGATTCCGAGTGGAAAATTCGACTAAAAGCCTTGTCCAATCGCTTAGGTATTTTTCAGAAAGTAGAATTGCGGGAGTCTTTGCTAACGAATGTGCCTATTGCTTTGGGGCATCTCAAACCTTTGATTCTATTGCCAATTGGCACAATAAATGCCTTACCAATCGAACAAGTGGAAGCCATTTTAGCACATGAATTAGCACATATTGGACGTAAGGATTACTTAGTCAATTTACTACAATCCATCGTCGAAATTTTCTTCTTTTTCAATCCTGCAGTCTGGTGGATGTCCGCTCAAATCCGTATGGAACGCGAAAATTGTTGCGACGATCAAGCAATGTTACTTTGTGAAGACAAATTGACTTATGCCAAAGCACTGTTACACCTCAAAGAAATCCAATACAAAACTCCTGCATTATCTCTTTCTTTCTTCGGCTCTAAAAATCAACTTTTGAAACGCGTTCAGCGCATCTTAAATCATCCGAATCAACAATCAAGAATTATGGAAAAATTTGCAGTCACTTGTTTATTAATCATTACGCTGGTTTTCTTTGGCTTGCAGCAAAACCAAGCTGCGGAATTAGAAATGCCTTTATTAGAAGAAGAGCCTTTTACTTTTGAAAATATTCTTCCTGTGATAGAAGAAGAAGAACCATTTGCTTTAGAAAAGAACTTTCCAGCAGAAGAATCTTCTTTCATTTTAAGGATAGATACTCTACCCAATTCAACTGAAGGAACGATGAGAATCAATGTTAATGAAAACGGGAAAACGATAGAAACCAAAATCGAGAATGGTGTTATTCAATATTTGGAAATCAATGGACGAGTAATTCCTAAAAATGAATACGAAGAACATGAAGCAATGATACAACAACTAATTGATGATCTTCCCGAGCCCCCACCTGCGCCACCAGCTCCTCCTATTTTTGATGCGCCACCAGCACCACCAAGTCCAACTGCACCACCAAGCATTAATGTAAGAGACGATATAAGCTATGCCATAGAATTACAGCGCGAGGTAGAAGAAGTGCAGCGCAGAATAGAGGAAGAACAGAAGATAATGCAAGAAAAACATCAACAAATTCAAAAGGAGCATGAAAAGGAGATAGAAAGAATGCACCGTGAAATAGAGAAAGAACATGAACGAATACAGGAAGCACATCAAAAAATTGAGGAAGAACATAGAGCGGTAGAGAAGAGAAATACTGACTTCATGAAAAACTTAGGGCAGAATTTGCTGGAGGATGGGCTTATCCAAAGTATGAAGAACTACGAATTTGAGTTAGACAATAAGCAATTGAAAATCAATGGAAAAGTGCAAACTGGAAAGATTTACGAAAAATATAAAAAGATCATAGAGCAGTATAATCAAAGAGCTTTATCCAGAAAAGATCGCGTCAAAATTGAAGTTTCTGAAAACGAACAATCCGTTCATTTTGACTTTAGCTTGGGTGGAGGAAAGTTCAGAAACGAAGGACCGTTGCCCGATCAGATGCTAGAGCAATTATACACTACTGAAGCCCTTTTCGACGATTTTGGAACGCGAAATACCAGCTCTTTGCACAAGCGAAAATTGATGCATGAAATCGGGCAAGCTTTGAAAAATGATCAAGTAATTAGTGATGCGAAACGTTATAGTTTCGTTCTGAATGCAAGAACTAAAAAACTGGTTATCAATGGACAGCATTATCCCAATTTACAAGAAAAATATGAAAAAATGGTTCGCCATGCCGCTGATTTTGAAATGTCGCACGATTTCATTTATGAGTTTGAATATTTTAGTATACGTCCACCAAAAGTTCAGCTAAGTAACTACTTTCCTAACAAACATCGCACTTATGGACCAAACGCCGATGCTTATCAAACTTATCTTTTTGACAAGTTTGCTTTCGCCCGTGAATTGAATCAGCATTTGAAGCAAGATGACTTAATCCACGAATCTTCTTTCAAATTAAAAATCAACGATAATGAGCTAATTATAAATGGAAAGAAGCAATCCGAAACCTTGCATGAGCGATACGAAGCTCTTTTCCGCGCAGCATCAAATACAGCACTTACCGCAGATTTTCAATTAGCGGTAGAGCAGTACGATGACGAAAATACTAGCTTTATTGTGAAAGCAATTTAAGCACGCAAAGACGCGAAGGAGCAAAGAATTCCTTGTGCATTTGAATGCTCTTCAAGCCCAATCTCTGCGTGCTCTGTGCCCTCTGCGTGCCATAATATATGCTCCTCCATTCCGCCAATTTCCTTTATTCATTCAAAAAATAAATTTCTTATGAAGTTCCTAGAACTACTGACATTCCTATGTCTTTCCCTCACTCCAATTTACGTTTTTGCACAAAATGATTTACCAATTATTCACTCCAATTCAGAGTATCTTGATGTTCGAGACGGCGAACATTTTGGAAAAGGACAATGGCGCATTATGCCAGAATACCAACCCGATGTTTACACCTCTAATCAAATTGGAAAGAAAGTTACTTTTTACACCGATTTGGACTCCATCAGCTATACCATTCATCCTGATTCGGTATATGATTTCATTGTTTTATGTAATGGAAAAGATTCTGCTTATACACAAATTAAATACGAACCCAGTCATTTGGACATTCTAAAAAGTGCGGCAGTTTATGATGAAAGTGAAGCCAAAAATTTTCCAGAATTCACCTACGAAAATATGAATCATCCGAAACTGAAAGCATTGCGCACTAATTTGAATTTAGACTCTATTGCTGGACAAGGAAATGAAGTTTCTAAAATCTTGAATTTGCTGCACTGGATGCATGAACTCGTTCCGCATGATGGCAGTTCAGAAAACCCAAAAATCAAAAATGCCTTGAGTATGATTGACAAATGTGATCGAGAAGATCGTGGTTTAAACTGTCGAGGTTTGGGAATTGCGCTGAATGAATGTTACTTAGCTATGGGTTTCAAGGCGCGTTACATGACTTGTATGCCCAAAGATTCCATCTTTAGTGATTGTCATGTCGTCAATATGGTTTATTCTAATGATTTGGACAAATGGATTTGGGTAGATCCAACGCACGATGCTTACATTATGGACGAAACGGGCGAATTGCTAGGTTTTGCCGAAGTACGCGAACGCCTTATTAATAATCAAACCCTCATTTTAAATCCCACCGCCAATTGGAATCACAAATCTTCCACCGTCAAGGAATATTACTTACTAGAATACATGGCGAAGAACCTCTATCGCTTCGAGACGCCTTTACACAGTGGCTATGATTATGAAACTTGGAAGAGAGGGAAGAAAGTAACTTATGTGGAATTATTACCTTTGGATGGCTACAGGCAGCTACCGAAAATGGTAGAAGAAAAAAGTAAAAATACAGGTGTTCATTACACGACCTATAAAACGAACAATCCAGAATGGTTTTGGGCAGAGCCTGAGTAAAATATTAGAAATTCCCCTCATAAAACTCCACTATCCGCTCATCCGTACGAATGTCGCTCCAGCGCAAAGGATAGCGCAAAACAATGCCTTCCAACGTACGACAGCGACTAAGTGCGACATAAGTTTGCCCATGCTCGAAAGCACCTTTGCCAAGATCAATGATGACCTTGTCAAAGGTTTTTCCTTGTGATTTATGAATCGTAATTGCCCAAGCGAGTTTGAGTGGATATTGTTTAAATGTGCCAATGACTTCGGATTCAATTTTATCGTTTTCGCCTAAGTTGTAGCGCAAAATTTCCCATTCAATTTGCTGTACTTCGACATAGCGTTTTCGTCCGTCGCGTTCTTCCACCATCACGGTGATGTTGTTGTCTTCCAGCTTTACAATTTTACCAATTGTTCCATTCACAAATTGCCGATCGGGGTCATTGCGAACGAACATGACCTGTGCGTTGAGTTTGAGTTGTAGGGCTTGTTCCGTAGGAAAAAGACGCGGATTGAAATCGCCTTTTATGGTCGCGAAAAAGACTTGTGCAGGCAATGGAATCGCTTCTAATTCCTTTTTATTGATGCGATTGACCGTCGCGTTGCGCGCAGAAAGAGTGATGTAAAACTCTTCGGATTCAAAGTCTGGAAGGTAACGTTCATTGAGGTCTTGTAAATCATCGCGATCTAAACGATTGGTGCGCACCGCATCCAATAAGCGCACAAAATAACGTGCCTCTTGCCGATAAACTTTTCGCAGTTCTAGCATCTCCAAACTAAGTTGCTCAAACACCTTTGCAGAGAAAAAATACGGACTCTCGTACTGCGTAGAAAACATCAATTTCTCTACTGGATTGGAGACCACTGGCGGTAACTGAAATAAATCGCCAAAGAAGACGACTTGCACACCACCAAAGGGTTCTGGATGCTCTCGATTGATGCGCAAAAAGAGATCAATATTATCCAACAAATCAGCGCGCACCATTGAAATTTCATCAATAATGAGAATCTCCATCCGTTGATAGAGTCGCCGATCTCGTCGCTTTTTGATGTCTTTCGGCGTCAGTAATTTCGCAGGAAATTTGAAGAAAGAATGAATAGTTTGTCCTTGTACATTGAGTGCTGCGACGCCTGTTGGAGCAAGCACTACCGCTTTTTTTCGAGTCGTATTGCGGAACAATTGCAAGAGCGTAGATTTCCCTGTTCCAGCACGACCTGTGATGAAAATACTCGTATCTGTTTTCTCAATTAGATCAAGTGCGTATTTAAAATCGTTGCTGAGTTCTAGTGCTTGCAAAGTTTAGAATAATTTGAAGCTAAGGTACGAGAAAAGATAATGAGTTGTTCGTGTAGAATTTTCTGAAATTTTAGATGAGCGTATGGCATCGCGGTCACAGACACGCGACGATCTAGGTAATAATATGGTAGTTGTTCGTATCAAAATTTATTTATAAGCATCTTTCCTGTGTCTTACAGCTATCACTTCGATGACCACACGGTCCTCATATACATCGTAAATAATTCGGTAATTCCCTGCTCTTAATCTCCAAGTATTGACAGAACCAACAATTTTTATAGACCCAGTAGGATAGGCATCCTCTTCTAACAGCTTGATCTTGCTGATGACTCTACTAATCGTATGCTTCGGCAACTGCTTGATTTCCTTTTTAGCAGATTTTTTGATAATGACTTCATATTTCATTATCCAGCAGATTTTCTGCTTTCAACTCTTCTACAAAGTCTGCCAGAGTCGTTGTATCTTCATGGACACGACTTTCCACCAAAAGGCGATCATAGAAGTCTTCCCAAATGGTGTGATAGCGTTTTAAGTCGATCTGTACTGCTACTTTTTTGTTTTGCTCATCTGTTACGAAATGAATTCCTTTCATTGTTTTGAATTATGGTCAAATATTAAACAACTATAGAATATAGTCATCTCTACTCTTTTTATAACAGCTTATTATGTTCTTTGGTTATTGAAGGATATATGCTTAGAAATTTATTTCCGCCTATCGAATGAATATTTTATTGCTTATGCCATCAATAATTCCATTCTCCTAGAAACACATTAAAAAAAATTGAACCAAATTTTATAAGAAAAACTGGCAGCTTGTAAGGTATTATCATTTAAGGCGTCAAGATACAAGAAAAGGCGATGCGCAGCTAATATTCGCCATCACATCGCCTATTTCCTTGGATAAGTTGAATTCATTTTGATTCAAGTCATCCAATTGATTATCTCGAATTATTTTTAAGCAAAAGTCTACAACTCCATATCCACACTTACCCAAGTATCGCCCCAAGCAAAATTCATAGATTCTTCTCCCTCGAACCAAATGCTCAATGCCTCGAAGCTCTTAGGTGCTTTTTGTACATCCGCTTCTACTCGCAAAACATCTTTGCTTTCATCATGACCGTACGCGCCCCATTGCCCCATCTGACTGTTAAAGATTAGGGTCCATTTATCCGCTTCTGGAATAGCAAAAATAGCGTAAGCTCCTGCTTTCAATTCTTTTCCACCAATTTTAATGTCTTGGGTCAAGAATACTTCAGTAGCTTGATTTGCTCCCAAACGCCAAACTTTCCCATAAGGATTTTTCTTACCCAACATAGTACGACCTCTCAAATGAGGTTGGTTGTAGACTACTCTCACATAAGCATCTCCTTTTTGTACAAAAGAAGAAGCCAATGGACTTTTGGGCATTTCTACTGCTTCACCAGATATTTTTTCCAAAGTCGGGCGAGCATTTACTTTTTGAGCAGTACTGAATTGTAAAGCAAAAGCTAAAAGACTCAAAGCAAGTATGAACTGTTTCATTAGTTAGAATTTATGTGAATAAAAGGAAGCATCATTGCGCTTCATTTTTTCTAAAACGCTAGATAGGAGAAATTAAACTTATGAAGGATGTTAAGAAGTTGAAAAAAGCACTTTATCTAATAACTCCACTCTCCACTAAATGCATTAAAGAAGTTAAACCCAATTTTATAAGAAATATCTGCCGCTTGGAAAGTATTATTAGCAGTCACGCCATAAATCGCAAACTGTACTTGCTCTCCAAACAAACGAAATTTCTTACCTATGCCTACGAAGAGTTCGCCGTGCACAAACTTCTGATCTGGAATGGTCAAAAATGCGCCACCAGCGAGCATTTCCATTTGTAGCAGATTAAAAGGTGGCACTTTATCCAAAATAAAGCCATTGAAGTGATGCATCAGTCCAGCTTGCATATAGGCGTTGGGCGTAGAAAGATTTGGTCCAAGGAGTTGAAAACTACGCAAAGGATCAACGAAAAAGTAAGGCGTCGACCCTCGGAAGAATCGATATTCTAGTAAGCGCAAACTTTTTTGGTTGAGGAATCCGCCTGCTTGTGCATTCCAATTGGAGCTACCGATTTTGGAATCCAACCGATGGTAGGCTTCGATTTCTATTTGGTCAAAATTGACTTCGGATTGTCCGATGTTTGGAACACCTTTTCGATAGCGCAATCTCAAAGTCGGGAAACGCGTGCCTAAAATTATTTTCTCTGAACCTCTGGTGATGTATTGCTGATTGAATTTGAACAACAATTCAAAATTCAAGAACAAACCGCGATAGCGATCGAATTCGACAGGTTCGTTCAATTCGCCAAATAACTCTTGCGACCAATCGGCTAATTCTAATCCATCAATCGGTTGCTGATCGGCATAGTCAAATTCGGTGGTCAAATACACGCCATTGCTCAATTCAAAAGAATGTCCTGCGCCAAAACCAACATTGCGCACAAAGTTGCTCCGACTGAATAAGGCTTGTACGGAGGTATTAAAAGTGATGAGTTCATACGTATCGCCACCGCGCACATACGCCCGCGCAAATCGGCGCGGCAAGTACAGATAACCAACCTCTACTTCGCCTTTCCAATCTTCGTTGAGCACTCCATAATTGACCGTATAATCGAAATCTAATACATTCGCCGTAGAAAGAAATTTCTTCTCTACTTCACCACCCAAACTCAAACGCAACCCACCAACTCCAAGTGGCTGAATGGAAGCAATCAATGGATTGAAAGAAAGCCTGATGCCTTGCTCTCGCCTT
This sequence comes from Bacteroidota bacterium, assembly GCA_039176995.1. Classification (GTDB taxonomy): domain Bacteria; phylum Bacteroidota; class Bacteroidia; order Chitinophagales; family Saprospiraceae; genus JAAUTG01. The sequence continues at coordinate 6,281 of JBCDFY010000184.1, read as the reverse complement.
GTCCAACCCACGCCTTCAAATAGGAAATCCAGAATACCATTATGATTGAAAATAGAATCTTGGATGCGATAATATTCAGGACTTTGCTCGTAGCGCCAAATACTATCTTGCTCGGATAGAAATTTTTGTTGACTGACATTGAGTTTCAACTCCTTCGGACGTAAATTTTGCCAAACGGAAGTATCTTTTTCCAAGGCTTTTACATCGTAGACGATGACTTCATTATTGAAAAATTTCTTGTCAAATTCGGGTTGAAAATCAAAATTGGATTCTTGAACAATGGTTTCGACTTGATACAAATCACCGTTATAATTAGATTGGTAACGAATGATGCGCTCCGTCGGTCGCCAATGGTTGGGCGTCAAGACTTCGTATTGAATATCGAACTCAAAATCGCGCGCCAAAGTCAAGGCATTCGAGCGAATTTCAAGATCGGCGGACTTCAGCAGGTAGCCTTGCTTTTTGATTTTTAACTGTCCTGAAAAAAGTGGAGCTTGTCTGAAAATGGGTTCTACTTGAATGGTATAAATGCTATCGCCTTCGACTTCTTGGATGTCGGTCAATTTATATTGATAACTCAAAAAAGCATTGTCGCTCAAAGGCGAAGTGATCGGCAAGTCAGAGAGCGAAGAATTGTTAATTTGATTTTCGTAAAGATCAATATTAGCATCTAAGGGATTTCTGAAATATTCTAAAGGATTGTATTGAACACTTAAATTACTGCCTCGAAACTCAAAATCTAGTGCCATTCGCCCTCTTCTATTCAGCGCATCATCGCCCGTGTTTTGTAGTTCTGCTTTGACTTCTCGCTTGCTGTCTTTCCCTGAATAATGTTGGCGCGCAAAGTTCTCATTCAAATAAACAGGTTGAAAACCTTCTTCTACTTCTACAGTATCTTTTTTGCTCTTTTCAATCCATTTTTCCATGCTCGTCCGATAGTAGGAGTCTGCACTGTATCGCGTTTCTTTGGAAAGCACTTGAGCTTTGTTGGCAATCACTTTTTTCATGATGCTTTTCCCTACATTTTCCTTTTTGCCTTCCACAACTGCCTCATTCAATTCTAGCAAAGATTCCTCTAACAAAACCGTTACAAAGCTGTCTTTTTGAGTATCCACACCAATTTTCTGCTCCTCAAATCCAATCAAACTCACCACCAAAATAAACTGCCGACTTTCTACTTCAATTTCAAATTTTCCTTCTTCATCACAGTAAGTCCCAACGGAACTATTCATCACATAGACGCTGGCGTAAGGCAAGGGTTCTTTGCTTTCCTTAGAAAGTACAACGCCTTTGATGCTTTGCCCAAAGCTGGTGCTTAAACAAAGAAAAATAAAATAGGAAAGTAGAAGAAATCGCTGAATCATAGCATAAGAATTGATGCTTTCAGATAATTGTTCACTGTATGACAATAGTTTACCTCAAAACACAGAAGCACATACTTTGCGAATCTCTGCGTTCTAAACTCTACACCCTCTGCGGTTAAAAATTGAAGCAAAGAAATCCAGAACCCTCCAAAAAGTTGTATTTAATCTACGACTGCCGCAAATTACTCTTCAATCATCAATAAATCGAGGATATCGTCTAATTCATCATAGGATTTAAAGCCGACTTTTTCTTCTTCGCCACCTTTTAAATCAATGGCATAAGGAGCAAGTTGAAGGAGTTCGGAAAGTTGGTCGGTTTGGAAAGGAAGATCGAGAATGATTTTGTGTTGTATACACCATTTTTTCAGTTGCGCAACTTGGATAGGAGTCAGGTCAGACCAAGCGATATTGCTTTTCTGAAAGTCCAAGATAAAATGATGAACAAAAGGGGATAAATTGGCGAGTTGGGTTTCATAGTTTTGCCAATCTACATTAGGTTCAACGATGATTTGTTTACCAATTTTATAATTCGCAAGTTGTTCAATATCAGCAAATTGATAAAAAAAACCTAACTGAACGACGTCCAAAGATAAATCGTCTGCCAACGCCTCAATTTCCTCCACACTTTCTGCTGTGAATGCCCCAACAATTTCCATACCGTCCACCCATCCTTTAATCGCAGCTACTGCTTGGGGAGTAGTACTCCCATCGCTCAAATCAAAGCACAAATATTTAGCTTCTCGTGCTGCGAAGTAACGCGCATCGGTCAAATTAGTAATCGCACTAGCTTGTACATCAATTTTTAGCATAATATCAATTTTTCCTCTTTCAAAAAGTGCCGCAAAAGTACTCATTCACTACCCAAAATATTAACTCAAGAGAAAAGTTTAATTTATTGATTAACTTTGATAGCAAGTATAACTAATAGTACGTCTGAAAAATCTTTGATGGAACACCCATTTCATCAAAATACAAAGCTATGAAACTACAAGTCTTTTCTATTTTATTGATCCTTTTTGTCAATAACGGTTGTCGTACTTGGGAAGCAAAACCTTACGATTTTCCCAAGCCCGTTGATACCAATGATCGACCGATCACTTTGCAAGACAAGAGAATCTACGAACTCAAAAACGAAGGCGTTTATGCAGATAATTTATTCGATGGCGCAAGATTAAATGATTTTGAATTCGTGGATGATAATCTTTTCAGAGCACATATTCATCCTGAAAATGAGCCGATTAACCCAAGTCCTTACTATGCCTTCCGAATCTGGTCAGATGAGTCCAAAAGCATTCAACTTGAACTGAAATACAAAAATGCCAAGCATCGCTATGTACCCAAAATTAGTATGGACGGAAAGGTTTGGATGGAACTGAAGGAGGAAGAAATTGAGATTTCAGAAGATGAAAAAAGCGCGGTTTTGAGTCTGAATATAAGTGCCAATAAACTGTGGGTAGCGGCACAAGAAGTACAAAATTCAACGCATGTCAGAGATTGGTGCGAAGAGCAAGCACGGCATTCTGATGTTTACTTTTCTACTATTGGTAAAAGCAAATTAGGTCGAGATTTATTCTTTTTAGATTTGCATCAAGGCGAAATCAAAGGCAAAGAAACCATCGTCATTTTGGGGCGTCAACATCCACCAGAAGTGACGGGTTGGTTCGCTATGAAAGCCTTTATGGAAGAAATCTTAGCTGATCAGCCGCTTTCTAATGCTTTTCGAGCGAAATATCGTCTTTTGGTTTTTCCATTGATGAATCCAGATGGCGTTGATTTAGGACATTGGAGGCACAACGCGGGTGGTATCGACTTGAATAGAGACTGGGCGTATTATCGACAACCCGAAAATCGGCAAGTTGCCAATTTCGTGGTCAAAACTACTGGTCAGAATAAAAGCTCCGTCATTTTAGGTTTGGATTTTCATTCAACGTACAATGACATATTTTATACTAATCAAAAAGTGTCTGAAAAACTCCCCTTGTTCCGAACTTACTGGACAGAAGGCATCGAACAAGCACTTGGAGCAGAAATCCTTGAAAAACCTTCTCATTTGAATACGCCCGTTTCCAAAAATTGGATATTAACGCAATTTGGAGGTGTTGGAATTGTCTATGAAATCGGAGATAATACGCCACGCGATTTCATCCAAAAGAAGGGACAAATTTCTGCTCAGGAAATGATGCAGTTGTTGGTTTATAGATAAAAGATTTTTCGTGTGAAATTTTAGCAATCATAAAACGTATTGCTCCAGGATTGGTAAGCGCGAAAGTATGTAGTGACTGCTAAGCCCTAATCTATAAAAAAGCTTGTTTTAAAGAAAAAAAGGCGGTCTCCGAAGACCGCCCAAACTAGGGATACTTACCGCATGAGTATTGGGAAACATTTCTTGTGATTTTTGGGTGGTTTAGATTTTTAAATGTGAGTTAAATTCCAGCAAGATTCAATCATCTCAAACGGCGAAACCATCAAACAAACTTGAACAACTTTCAAACAAAAAAGAAAAGAGGGTGAAGTCGCCCCAAGCGCACTTAGGGCAGACCCCTCCAATGTCCATAGGATAACGATATCTTTAGATTACGATTTGGGGAAATAGCAGACTTGTTGAGAGAGAGATAACTTGAATTATATATTTGGTAAGTTCGGCAGTTAGGTGTTTGTAGGCGATAGGAGAAAATCAGTGACTGGAAAAAATCCAGCCACCGATACTAAGGTACAATTATTTGACAATTAGTTGTTTAGAGGCAAAACCTTTCTCGGTTTGCACGGAAAGTACATAAGCACCTGCCGCCAAATCCTTCAACTCAAAAGTGTGCTGACCTGCTACTAACGCACCTGCTTGTAGACTGCGAATCAGCTTGCCTTCCAAGTTATGAATCTGGATTTGAACATCTGTTGCCGCCTCCAGATTTACTTGAAAAGTCGCATTTCCGCTGAAAGGATTCGGATTTGGACCTTCAATTGCAAAATCTTTGTGAATCGTACTGATATTCACAACGCCGCCTGAACCATCCAATGGAACTTTAGCAACGTACAGATCGATGTTTCCATCGTTCGTACGACCGTCTGCCCAAACAGGAATGGCAAATTCAGAAGTAGCCAACGTCTGCGTGTATTCGCCAATACCAAAGTTGCCATTTTTGCTGCCAATCATAGAGAAATCTGAAGCCTCCGTAGAGACTGGAAAGTCCTCCACAAAAGTTGTTCCCCCATCTTCAGAATACGTCATATAATATTGCGTATTCAAATTGTTGGGGTCTTCTCTGCGATCGTACCAAGAAACAACCAGTGTTCCTAGGTCATTTACAGCGATACTTGGATAGAACTGATGGCTTTCGGTGCCTTCGTTATCGTTGAGCACGCGTGCTTCACTCCAACTGTTGCCACCGTCCGTCGAACGCGAATAGTAGATGTCTAAGCCCTCTGTTTCCTTCTGGGCTAAACCATTCGCGGTCCAAACGAGGTACAAATTTCCATCATTGTCACCACCAGATTTATCAACAACAACATGTGGGCAGGGGTAGAGTCGTTGTCCGTCAATGCCCACAATGTTGCTTTCTGGTTCGTCTCCTGAGAGTCGAGGAATGTGAAAATCAGATACCTTTTTCTCCTGCGCAAACGTCTCTCCACCATCCAAAGATTGCGTATAATACATTGACCAATTCAAGCTATCAGGCGTACCTGCAAAAGTAACATGAACTGTTCCTGCATTATCCACGTCAATGCTCGTGAATTGTACCAATTTGTATTCATCAGTATTCACTTGCACAGATTCAGTGGTGAAGAATTCTGTGTCTGCGTCTTTTTTTCGTAGTGTAATATTGGTTGTGATGCTTTCGCCATCTTCCGATTCAATGGTTAAATAAGCAGCATAGATGTTATTGCGAAAAGAAGAATTGGAGCGATCAACTGCTAACCATTCTTTATCCACAAATTTCAAACCTGGGCTTCCAGCACCTCCTAAAAGGTCTAAAATGCTTCCAGCATTTCCTTGATCTAAGGGTTCTGGTGCTTCTGTCCAAGTTGCACCGCCATCATTGGAAACTGCATAGCGCAAAGCAATAGTTGTTTGTAGAGTAATATCTGTGGATAGTGTCAACCAACAGATATAAGCCGTTCCTTCGGTATCAAAAACGATAATTGGATCACCACCGCCAACGACGAATGCACCATCTAGCGTGCCATCGAATTCACTCAATTGCCAAGTTTCTCCAAAATCTTTGCTGTAGTAAGTTGGAAATTGCAAGGGCGACAAGAAGCTACTTGGATCTTGGCGCATTGCACTGATGATGATGTTGTTCTGATCAGTTGGATTGATTGCTGCGTGCAGTTCGGATTCTGCTTCAGCAGTCGCATCAATGACCTGATCATTATCTGTGCGCGATTCCAAAACATCCAAATACTCTGGCGTCACTTTACCAGGTTTCGCATCAGGATGTGCTTGTAAATACTCGACGAACTGTTCCAAATTCGTCCTTGTCTTTTTCTTGATCTTGTGCTGCAAGTAATTCTGGGCACTTATTGGTGCAGCAGCAATTGCGAGCAGTACGAATGATAAAAGTAATCGGTTGAACATAGTACTTTCAATTTTTTACCTGATTCACAAATTTATTTTTTTGCGAACCATCAATTTTCAATAACGGTAAGTTTGTTAAGGATGAAGTTGAAAGAAGAGAGGAATAAAATTCATCTCGCTTACTTTTGACGTTCATCAAAAAATGTGTTTAAAATCCCTATTGTTCTGCAAGCAGAACGTATAAATCAATAGGTCAATGACTGACCAGTAATAGTCGTTATAAGTGTGGAATTAGTTGTTGATGATAATGCGAGATATTATCTTGTTGAAAGTACAGATAGACCTTTTTGCTTTGTTTATCTGTCGAATCATTTGACCTAATACAAGATGTACTAACATTTTGT
>JBCDFY010000183.1:0-15001 GCA_039176995.1 Bacteroidota bacterium | reverse complement strand
GAAAATCAAATAATTATATTGATTCAATGTTTGTCGACGTTAATGTTTAATCAAATCAATCGTTTTATATAGAACGGAGATTGAGATATAAAATCCTTGTATAATAGGACTTCCAGAAGACTATCAATTGAAACGTGTCCACTTTTGAAATCCAAACAAGCCACTATGAGCAAACATCATCTAGCGTTTTTACAATTTGTTGTATACACTCTATTTTAGTGTCTCCTTGATATCATTAACCACAAATCTAATAACATCAATCATCACTTTGCAAAGCTACTCTTTATACGAACTTCACGAACATTTGCGACGCGCAATTGCACTCAATTTTCCAACAGCGGTTTGGATCAATTGTGAAATTTCGGCGCATAACGTTTCGCGCGGACATCACTTTTTGAGCTTACTAGAAAAAGGCGAAGGCGAACGCGAAATATTAGCGCAAGCAGACGCCGTCATTTGGTTAGGACAATACCGAAAATTGCGTAAACAGCTCGGTAAAGAAGTAGATCAGTTGTTACAAAATGGACGACAAATTCGTGTGAAAGCCAAGGTAGATTTTCACGAGCGATTTGGATTGAAACTGATTGTAGAAGATTTGGATTTGGCGTATACTATTGGGCAATTGGAATTGCAACGAAGAGCAATTATAGAGCGACTACAAGCGGAAAATTTAATTGGTAAAAATCAAGAGCGCGTTTTGCCTAAAGTGCTACAAAGTATTGCAGTACTTTCTTCCGAGCAAGCGGCAGGTTGGAAAGATTTTGAAGCCCAGCTTAAAGAGAATAGCTTTAGATACCGATTCGATCTACAGCTATTTAGCACCGCATTACAAGGCACTGCGGTGCGTGGAGAAATTCTCAAACAGCTCTCTAAAGTTGGCAGAAATCAACAGGCATTCGACGCTGTGGTGCTTATTCGAGGAGGAGGTGCACGCCTGGATTTAAGTGCGTTTGATGATTATAAGATTGGAGCAGCTATCGCTAATTTCCCTTTGCCTGTCTTAACTGGAATTGGACACGAAATTGATGAAAGTATTTTGGATTTAGTAACGCATACTGCCTTGAAAACACCCACGGCAGTTGCAGATTTCATTGTGCAGCACAATCTCCAATTTGAATCTCAAATTCTACAACATTTCAACCATCTCCAAAACACGACACAAGCAGCCATCCAGCAGCAAATCTTCCACTTAAAACGCTTATCCGAACAACTAACTTTGAGTGCGAAGAATCAACTATCCAACCAAAATCAACACCTCCAACAACTCAATAATCAATTGCCACATCTAGCTCAGAATCAACTGCGACAGCAACGACAAAAAATTAAGCACTTAGAACAATTGAGCCATTTTTTGAGTTTGCAAAATACTTTATCCAGAGGATTCACCTTGACCATGAAAGATGGAAAGGTAATTACTTCTAAGCATGGTCTGAAAAAAGGAGAGGTATTGCGCACACGTTTTGAGGATGGAGAAATTGACAGTCAAGTGCTCTAAAACAAAAAAATTATGTCATCAGATAGACTCAAACAACTTCAAGACTTTTTGGTAGATAGTCCCAATGATCCGTTCTTGCTGTTTGCAATGGCTAAAGAATACGAAAAACTAGAAGCGACGGATGAAGCCCTTTCTTACTACCTAAAGCTCACCAGAGAACATCCTGATTACGTCGGCACTTACTATCATCTAGGAAGGCTACAAGTCACTTTTGGAAAGTATGAAGCGGCATTAAACACCTACGAAAAAGGCATGGAAGTTGCGAAAGCAGCAGGCGATCGTCACGCGTATTCAGAATTGGTAGGAGCAAAGTTGGAGATAGAGGATTAGTTAGCAGGCTCTGCTGTATTCAACAAGAAATAAAAGTAAATGCCCCCTAACACGAAGGCAAAATAGTCCCACCAATCCCTTGTAAAGGCATTCGACAGATATGGAAAAAGTTGCTCCGAAATAAGTGCAAGTACCATTACAATAGTCATTACTTCGTACCACTTAAATTTTATTCTCTTCTTCTTCCATAAGTATTTTCGTTCCATCCGAAGTGCGAAAAGTCCCAAAACTGCAGCTGCAAAGGGGTCATAATAAGAATCTAGGAAAGGAATAGAAAAATGCAGCATCTTCTGCAGCAATTGGTGCAGCAGGAAACCGAAGAACACCAGCCAAAAAGCAATTGGAAATTTCATACGCTATGCAGCTGCCAAAAAGGCAATCATTAATCCAATAATTAAAAAAGGAGAAAGGGCAATAAGAAAAAGAAGTCCAATAATTCTTACGATAATTTTAAGGATCATGATTGGGATGGCATCCTCTTTTTTGATCTCTGAAAAGACATTGAATTTCCTATAGGTTCTTTTCAGAAATTCTACGAATGCATTAGTTTCTGCTGGATTCTCTTCGTTGGTGATTTTATTTTCTTCCATCCGTTAAATTGGTGATTCTTCAAATGTAAAGTTTATCAAGAGATTATCGAACTTTTTTTTACCTCAATTTTTGTATGTTCTACTAATAGCTATTCTTCTATGCAACTACCTTATTATCAACGCGCCTACTCCGTCAAATACGATCTCACAAATTGCGAAGAAGAGCCATTGCATATTATCCAATATCTGCAATCGCACGCTGTATTATTGGCGTGTGATAAAAAAGAAATGGTCGTCACCAATACAACAGAAAATGCGCCTAATTTGATTGGTTGGGAAGCAGAAAAATTGATTGGCACGCACTTAGAAGAATTGTTTCCAGCCGAGATAGTTGACAGAATTCTGGGCGCGGAAGAATTGAAGAAAATAAACCCAATAAAAGTCAACTTCGGAACACGAACGCTCAATGCCATTGCTCACGTCCAAGAAGATTTACTGCTGATAGAAATAGAACCCAGAGACGAAAAAGTATCTAGTGTTCAATTCCTGCATTTGATAGATGAAGCTATTCGAGAAGTGCAGCAAACTGATCAAATTCAGGAGTTACTGAAAGTAGCCGCAAGAGAAGTCCGAAAATTAACTCAATTCGATAGAGTGATGGTTTATCAATTTGATGAATCCTATAATGGCGATGTGGTGGCGGAAGAAATTGCCTTGAATAAGGACATCGAACCCTACTTAGGCTTGCACTACCCTATGACCGATATTCCTAAGCAAGCAAGAGACTTATACCTCAAAAATAGGGTGCGTATCATTGCAGATGTGAAAAGCGAACCCGCTCGCATTCTTCCGAGCACCCATCCTACGACTGGACAACCGCTCGATCTGACGAAGAGCGTCGCCAGAGGCGTTTCGCCTGTACATTTGGAATACCTTGGCAATATGGGCGTCCATGCCAGTATGAGCATCGCTATTGTAGTGGATGAATCGCTTTGGGGATTGATTGCCTGCCACCATTACGAACCAAAACTCATAGATTACCGAATTCGAGACATCGTCCGCTTTTTGGGTCAAATCATTTCTGGTCATCTTTCCTTACAAGCCGCGCAGATATTTCGTCGCTCCGCTTTGAACTCCAATATCATAAAGGCGCAGTTAGTCGAGCAAATGAATAAGGACTGGAGTCTGACCAAAGGATTGATTAAAGGGAAGGTTAAACTAACTGACCTAAACAGCAGTTCCGAAGCTGCCATTTTTATTGAAGGTAAACTTCATCGCATCGGAAAAACCATCACCACTAAGCAGCTACTGAATCTTATCAAGTGGTTGAATGAACAAGACTTCGATCACTATTTTCAGACTAATGAACTGCCACAACACTACCCAAAAGCAAAAAGTTTCCTAGGAAAAGTTGTAGGTGTGCTCGCAGTCAGAATTGCCAAAGGCACGAATGATTATGTGCTATGGTTCAAGCCAGAAATAGCGCAAACCGTCACTTGGGGCGGCAAACCCGATAAAGTACTGGAGCAAACCGAAGCGGGAATGCGCATGACACCCAGAAAGTCCTTCGCTAAATGGGAGCAGCAAGTAGAAGGTCGGTCTCAATCTTGGGAAGAATACGAGGTCCAATCAGCTTTAGCTCTGCGCGCAGATATCAAAGACTTTATTTTTGAGCGATATCGGGAAGTCAAACAGTTAAATAAGGAACTCACAAGTGCCTATCAAGAATTGGAGCAATTTAGCTATTCTATTAGCCACGATTTGCGGGCTCCGCTTCGTAGCATTGATGGCTTTGCGGAGATTCTTGCGGAAGACTATGAGGATCAACTGGATGACTATGGGAAATCCTTAATCGAAATCATCAAAATTAGCGCACAGAAAATGAATTTATTCATAGATGACTTGCTGCGTTTAGCTAAATTGGGTAAAAATGATTTACTGTTAAATGAAATAGACATAATACCTATCATTCAAGAAATTGAAAAAACCTTGCGAGTTGGAGAAGCCACAAATAGAACGATAGAATTAGATATTGTAGAACCTTTGCCAAAAGTATTAGCTGATCGAACCTTGATGTACCAATTGTTTCAAAATCTCCTCTCCAATGCCTTTAAATACACTCGCCGAGAAGCTGTCGCCAAAATCAAGATAGAAGGAGAAATTGGCAACAGTCATCTAATCTATCACATCAGCGATAACGGAATTGGTTTCGATCAAATACACGCTGAAAAAGCATTTGAGGTCTTTTCTCGCTTAGTACCCGAAGATGAATTTGAAGGCACAGGTATCGGATTAGCGATTGTCGCTAAAATTATGCAACAACACCAAGGCAAAATAGAAGTCATCAGCGAGATGGGAAAAGGAAGTAAATTTTCTCTCTTTTTCCCCAAAATATCATCAGTTCACACAAAAAAATAATCCTCTGGTGAACATCTTCTACCTCAATTGATTTATAGCAGTATGGAAAATCTAGACTTAATATTTGTTGAAGATAGTGCGTCTGATGCTTTCATGATTAAAAGAATTCTCAAAAAGGAAGTAATCACAGACAACTATCAATGGTTCCAAGATGGAGAAAAAGCCATTGATTTCTTCAAAAACAGAGAAATACAAAACCTATCTTTAGTATTGCTGGACGTGAAAATGCCCAAAATTTCTGGTTTTGACATATTAGAAAAGATCAAACAAAACGAAAAGACCAAGAACATTCCAGTAGTGATGCTTAGCTCCAGTGAAGAGCGAAAAGACATAGAGCAAGCGTACCTTTGCGGCGCAAATGGCTATTTAACCAAACCCAAGCAATTTTCTGAATTAAAGGAAACAATCCGGTTGGTCACTAATTATTGGTTAAACTTGAATAAAACCTGAAATGATAGATCGTACGTTAAAGGTGCTGTTGTTAGAAGATTTGCCCACTGATCAAATTCTTGTTAAGCGACAGGTGCTCAAGTTTGCACCCAATACACTTTTTTCAACAGCCAACTCAAGAGAAAGCTTTGAGGAACAGATAAACTGGACGCACTTTGATGTCATTTTATCTGATTATAAATTGCCCGCCTACACAGGTTTGGATGCGCTGCAATTTGTAAGAAAGCATCAAGCTCATGTGCCCTTTATTTTTATCACAGGTACAATGAATGATGAAGAAAGAGCGGCAAAGAGTATCCTAAGTGGAGCATCGGGTTATTTGCTGAAAAGCAATCTGAAAACACTGCCTAAAGTGATGGAAGAAGTGCTCGAAAAAAGCCGTGAAATATTCGAAGCAGAAGAAGCAAGGCGTCAAGAACAAGCGCGCAAAGAACGCTTGACACAAAAATTGATTGCTAAAATCAAAATGCTACCCGAGAATGCAGAGCGTGCTGAATTATTAGATATAGCAGAAGAACTAGCTGGAGAAAATATAGAGTTACAAACCTTAGCATGAACGAAGTTCTTCTACAGTTGAAGCTCGCTACTCAAGAGTTACATGATCTCACGGAGCAGCACGCCCACGCTGCTCAAATTCGTGCAGGTACGCTCACTCGTTCGCAATACGAGACTTTGCTGTCAAAGAACTATCATATTCATACACATCTGGAAGAAGCAATACAATCGTCGCCCGCTTTTCCTGAAATACAAGATTTTTTTCTTACTCGAACGCCTTGGCTCGAACAAGACCTCAAGCATCTACATTTACCTCCTAAAACCTTTTTCCCTCCCGCATCATTGAACTTTAATCAAATCCCCCAACTCATTGGCGCACTCTATGTTGTGGAAGGTTCTATGCTCGGCGGTCGCATGATTGCTAAATTATTGCAACGCCAAGCTGAATTTACCGATTGCAAGGCATTTCATTTCTATGAAGGGAAAGGCGCAGCCACCAAGAATCGCTGGAAAGTATTTGCTACTTTAGCAGAAAAGTACATCACTACTTCCGAAGAACAAACAGCCGCCAAAACTGCTGCCATTCAAACCTTCCAATTCTTTCTGAGCGTTTATCAGAACTAATCGCCAAGGAAGCAAAGAAGCGCAAAGTCCGACAACGCCTGCGCACCAACTATCGAAACCGCTGTTCCTTTCTCGAACTTCGCAATGAAAACCTCCGCGTACTCTGCACTCTCTGTGTGCTTCCAAAACAACAAGAGGCGCAAACTTCCAAAACTGGACGAATTGCACCTCAAGGATATTCAAAACTCATTTCTTATTTCTAACCTCAGATTTCCACTTTCAGATTTCCACCTTCAAATTTCTGATTTCAAAAATATCACGCTCTCCACATCTGTTTCTCCTGATAATTCACACGAATGAGTTTAGTCAATTGCTGACGGGCTGTATAAAGGCGACTTTTCACAGTACCAATTGGAATATTCATTTCTGCAGCAATTTCTTGGTATTCGTATCCTTTATAATGCATCAAAAATGGGATGCGGTACTTGGGCTTGATCTGTTCCATTAATTCAGACAGCTCTTCCATCATCATAGTAGATTCACTATCATTAGGAACAGTGCGGCTTTCAATGGCATAAGAATGCTCCTCTAGCGAGCCGTCTACCACATTGCGGCGGCGATGAGAGCGGTAATTGTTAATGAAGGTATTACGCATAATAGTAGTGATCCAAGATTTGAAATTCGTTCCCATCTGAAAACGCTCTTTATTGCTATATGCTCTCACTACGGTCTCCTGCATCAAATCATCAGCATCTGCCTTGCTGCGGGTCAATTTCATTGCAAAGGCAAACAATCTGTTCTCTAGTCTTCCGTACTCCTTCAAAAATTGATTCATTTCCATGTTTGTAAAATAATTTTGGATGATTCTTAAATATATTGCTTCGGTTGATTCGGCAGCTACACGTTATTTCCTAACTCGTATCGGGCTTTAAGGATAACCCTCTATTTACTTGCGGCTTTAAACAATAAGCACTCGTTGCTTTTGAGGTTTTCCTTTTTGTTTTGTCCATAATCATAGCGATTTATTTTTTTACTTGATAATCGTATTAATATTTACTATCTTTATATTCAAACGGCGTGCCAATTTTTTAAAATATTGATTTTCAATGGTTTGAGATTATTTTCTTAAAATAATATTGATTATATTTAGTCAATACTCTTTTATTTCATCCTTTCATCCTGTTGTTTTAGTACAAAATCAAAAATTGATTTGAACATGAGTAAGAGTAACAGTATATCTGATGCGATATCGGAAGCCTATCGGCAGGCAACGATGTTGGGAGGTAAGGCAGCTTGTTGGGTACAGCGAGATGGCAGTTTGTGTTGGGTTAATCCTATTTTGGGGAATATGTTGGGATATAAAGAGGAAGATGCGCCTGATAAAATATTCGAGCTAAACCCGACGATCAACTATCTATCTTGGAAGAAATATTGGGCAGAACTACACAACAAGGGCTATGTGCAGAATGACTCTTCTTTGATGACCAATACCGAAAATGTATTCACGACCAGAACCTCTGGAATGCGTGTCAGTCATGACGGAGTAGAATGGTGCTGCTTAATTTTTGACGACCCTAACGAAAAAGTGAAAGAAAAAACCGTCAAAGAACTTAAAGAATCTATCGAAAATGCCTCCGCTCGTATGATGAAATATGCAGTCGATCATGCGCACGAGATGATTATGTGGATTGATAAAGAAGGTAATTTCATCTACGTCAACAAACGCGTCCTAAAAAAGACGGGCTACTCCAAGAAAGAGTTTAGAAAAGTTAAAGCATGGCACCTCTCCGAGGAAGTACAAAGTGCGGAAGAATGGCAAGCGTTTTTCCATAAAGTAAAAGAACAAGGCAAACTTGCCGTAGAAACTAAACAATACCGAAACGACGGAGGCATTAATTATGTGGATACGCTTTCTACCTATACGAATTATGAAGGCAATGAATACATCTTTTCCATTGTACGCGATGTGACAAAAAAGAAAGAGAGAGAAAATCTACTACTAAAAATGAAATACTCTTTCGATAATGCCCGAGAGATGATTTGCTGGTTCGATGAAACGGGACGCTTTTTGTACGTCAATGATAAAATGTCCGAAGAAACGGGTTATACAGTAGAAGAAATACTAGAAAAGCACCTCTGGGATCTCGCTCCTCGCATCACTCCCGACACTTGGATCAATGTATGGGAACGCTTCAAAAAAGAAGGTACAGTAGAGCCTTATGTCACTCACCAAAAGCATAGAGACGGCACGATTTATCCAGTAGAAGTTTCTGGAAGCTATCTTTCTCACGAAGGCAAAGAATACTTGTTTGCGATTGCTAGAAATATTACAGAAAAGCAAGTAGAACAAGCAAAGCTAAGAAACGCTGTCGCGGAACTAGAAGAGCTAAAAAAACAATTAGAAGGCGAGCGCAACTACTTGCAGCAAGAAATTACAATTTCTCACAACTTTAACGAAATCATTACCCAAAACAAAGTCTATCGCAAAATGCTCGGTTTGATGCAGCAGGTGGCAGAAACTGACGCCACTGTATTGATTCAAGGAGAGACGGGAACAGGTAAAGAACTGATTGCTAGAGCAATACACAACATGAGTAGTCGCCATGACCGACCGATGGTGAAAGTGAACTGTGCTTCTTTGCCCGCCGATTTGATCGAAAGTGAGCTTTTTGGTCACGAAAAAGGCGCATTTACAGGTGCGTACCAACGAAAAATTGGGCGCTTCGAGTTAGCCAATCGGGGCACGCTTTTCTTGGATGAAATCGGAGAAATGCCAATTGAATTGCAACCAAAATTACTGCGTGCCTTGCAAGAAGGCGAATTTGAGCGTGTAGGTGGCACACAAACCATCAAAGTGGATGTGCGCGTCATCACCGCTACCAATCGTGATCTGGAGGAAATGGTAGCAAAAGGCACATTTCGTCAAGACTTATTCTATCGGGTCAGTGTTTTTCCCATCCAAAATATGCCCTTGCGCGAACGCAAAGACGATATTCCCATTTTAGTTAAGTACTTTCTGCGCAAATATTGCAATAAAATGGGACGCCCCATGCTAAAAGTCACTACTGCTAACATTGAACGATTGCAGAATTATGAGTTTCCAGGCAACGTACGAGAATTAGAAAACCTAGTAGAACGCGCCATCATTCTTAGCAATAAGGAAATCCTTAATTTGAATGCCGTTCTACCAGCAGTGGAAAAACGCACCGCAAAAAATACCAAAAACTTAAGAAATAGCTTTCCTTCCTTCGAAGAAGTTCAGCGCGAACACATCATCGAAGCTTTGAACAGAACCCATTGGAAAGTGACAGGGCAAAACAGTGCTTCTGAACTTTTGCAAATAAATGGGAAAACTTTGGCCTCCAAGATGAAAAAACTGAACATTCGACGCGAAGATTTCCTTTCTATGTAGATGAAGTATTTCCAAAACCTACCCATATTTGAACAATTTACTTTTATTTAATCAAAAAGAGCTAAATTTGCGATCTGAAACAAGAATGCGGGGGGTAAGAATTAATAATGATGTTTAACGTATCTACAAGATGGTAAGGAAGAGTAAAGATGTTGGATACCATACGATAAATGCAACCGAAGCTGACGAAATTTTATTCAATTCGGATGGTATTCCAATTGTCATGGCGTTCAGTGCAGAATGGACAGGCAATGGACAAATGTTGGATAATTACTACAGAGAATTGGCTAACGAATACAATGATACTATTCGCTTCTACAGAATAGATGTAGATGACTTTCCAAGCTATGCGGATAAGTATGGCGTTAATCAGATTCCAACTACACTTGTTTTCAGACAAAATGAGATTGTTGATCATTTCAAAGGTTTGCTACCCAGAAACAAGATTGAAGAAAAGCTAGATCGAGTCATTAAAGATTAGAATAGATTATCCTGATTTTTTAGGATTACTTTAACACTTCCGAGATTTGCATCCAACTCTTTTGTTTTCAATAATTTACAAGAGCAGAAAAAGTTAAAAATTCTCCACAGACGCTTTATTTTCACTTATTTCTAAAGATTGCTGAACAAAGTGAAAAAGCTGTACGTTCTCGTGCGGTTGTAATAGTAAAATTATATTTACTTTTACAGCTTTTTAGACCATTAATTTAAGACAAACTACATAGGGTTATCCTTTCAGGGAAAGTGAACCTAAAAAATGGATAGATTTGGACGGAGATACTTGTTTTCAATGATTCGGTCGAAAATATTCATTTATGTTGGCTTCCTATTCCTCGGATGAGTATTTGCAACTATTACGCTATACTTGGCTAATAGTGACGCACAACTGCATTCGCAGTCCTCATCTGGTCTCCAGATATATTTATTTTAATAACAAAATCGGAGGAAATGGATCATACCACCCAAGACTGGATCAAAGAGAGCTGTTTTCAAGTAGCAGAACAGCTAGGGGCTGTGGCATTTGTTGTTGACAAGAGTAGAAAGATTGATGCAAATACTGCAAACATACTAGCCATACTGAATACAAACGAAGAAAAGCAAGCGTCAAATTTCATAAATGAATTGTTGCTAGTTATCCCTAAAAGTGATTGGGATCATTTTTGGCGAAGTCGCAAATCGTGTTATCAACTAGATGAAATTCTGGTAAACGAACAATTGGTCAATCTCATATTGGTCAGCTTAGAAGACGGAACAGCGATTGGCTTCTTACTTTTGGATGACTTGCAAACTAGCAGACTGGAAAAAGAGTACCTCTATTTATTGGAAGAGTCCAACTTGACGCATAATTTTAAAGAAATCATTAGTCAAAGTGAGTCCTATCTTGATATTCTCAAGCAAGTTGAGCAAGTAGCTGATGCAGATACTACTGTTCTGATTAAAGGAGAGACGGGCAGCGGTAAAGAACTCTTAGCAAGAGCCATACACAATTTCAGCAATCGGCGAAAGCATCCACTCTTCAAAATTAACTGTGCTGCCACCACGGTTAGTGCTTTAGAAAGTAGCCTTTTCGGACACGAAAAAGGCGCATTCGTTGGTGCATTCGAGCAAAAAATTGGCTATTTTGAGTTAGCGAATGGCGCGACTTTGCTTTTGGATGAAGTAGGAGAACTTCCTTTGGAATTTCAAGGAAGATTACTGCGCGTTTTGCAAGAAGGTAGCTTCGAGCGCATTGGTGGTTCGGAACCTATCAAAAGTGATTTGCGCATCATTGCAACCACCAATAAGGACTTAGAGCAAATGATGAGGGCGGGAAAATTTAGGCAAGATTTGTATTATCGGCTCAATGTCTTCCCTATTCATAGTATTCCTTTGAGAGAGCGTA
Organism: Bacteroidota bacterium; assembly: GCA_039176995.1. Taxonomy (GTDB): domain Bacteria; phylum Bacteroidota; class Bacteroidia; order Chitinophagales; family Saprospiraceae; genus JAAUTG01. The sequence continues at coordinate 3,425 of JBCDFY010000183.1, read as the reverse complement.
GAGATGATATTCCATTGTTAGTTAAGTATTTCAAGAAGAAATATGCTAAAAAGATGGGAAAGCAGAATCCAAAGGTTTCTAGTACAGATATTCGTCATTTGATGCGCTACGATTTTCCTGGTAATGTGCGAGAGCTGGAAAATATAATTGAGCGCGCGGTCATTTTGACAAAGGGCGAGCAATTGAATTTGAAAGCAGTGATTCCAGATTATAAATTGCGCGTGGATGAAAATGGTCATAGCCAAGTGTTTCTTTCTTTTGAGGAAATGCAGCGACGATATATCATCAAGGCACTCGAAAAAGCACAATGGCGCGTGTCAGGTAAGTATAGTGCAGCCGAATTATTGGACTTGAATCCAAAAACCTTGACTTCTAAAATGCGCAAACTAAACATTAATCGGAAAGAGTTAATTAAAGATTGATTCAACATAACGAACACGCTAAATTCTCTACCGTTCTATTTTTACATTCAAAAGAGAACCGCCCATTTCTTCGCTCTATCAGGAAACCCATCCTTTTAGAGTGCAATTATCCACAACAACAAGCAAAAAAGACATGAACGATAGGGAGAAATATTACACCACTCTGCGACAGAGTGACTTTGAAAAGCGCATCCTCACAGAGAAGGATTGCTTAAATGCAATCATTTTTATCAATGATTTGTTTGCCAGCTATGTGATTTATGATTCCATCATAGAAGAGGTCGCAGAAGAATTAGATGAATTTTGCACCTTTTACAGAATAAACACTGAAGTATCTACCGATCTCACTAAACGATATGGCATAGGAAATATTCCTACGCTGCTTCTGTTCAACCAAGGCCAAATCGTAGATCACCTTTATGGTATTCATCCTAAATCTTATCTTAGAAATTACATCCGCGAACACCTTTAAACATTTCTCGTTTTCTTGAAATGGGTTTTATTTCACTCCTACACGCTTTTTTCTTTCGCATCTGCGATGCGAAAGTTAGAGGGATTTAGGGATGAAGGATTTTATATCTTATCAGAGTTCAGCCGTTCCTCCTCTTCCACCGTCAGCGCAATCCGTATCTGCTCAAAACTAATTTCTTCGTTAAGTGCCATAAAGATTTCAGCAGAACGATAGGGTGGTTCTTTCAAATCAGGAAGCACGGAAAGGACTTGCTCATAAACTCCTTTTTCTAAGAAAGGGCGAAAGTCAATTTCTGCTTTGCCCTCCTTTTTGAGTTTGGCGAGATGACCAATGATGGTCGTAAAACTGCGTCCTCTTTGTGTTGCAATTTCTTTGAGTGAAAGTCCTTGCTCATAAAGCAAGCGCGTTTGTTCATAAGTAGAAATCTTAGGCTCATTTGGTTTCATGACTTTAACTTTCGTCGGTTGCGGAGCCGTAGTAATCACTGGCGTTAAATCAATATTATTTTCAATACAATAGCTTTCTATTGCTCGCATAAATTGCTTACCGTATTTGTTCCACTTCATCTCCCCTACTCCACTCACAGCACGCATTGCTTGCTCAGTGGTCGGTTTCATGGCTGCCATTTCTTCCAAAGTGGCATCCGAGAAAACAATGTATGGCGGCATTCCTTCTGCTCTCGCAATTTCTGCGCGTACTTGTCGCAAATGATCGAACACTTCGTCGCGCACACGGTGGCGAACACTTGGACGACGCAGGCGAACATCAGCTTTTTTCTTCGCTTTTTCCTCGCGCTCTTTAGCCGTCACCATTTTCACCAATTGTACTGGTTCGTTGTTAAAGAGTACGCCTCGGCTGGCTTCAGTTAGTTTCACCTTGCTTCCATCATCGTGCGCAATTTCAATATAACCTTGATTGAGCAATTGTTCCAAATAATAGCGCCATTCTTGGAAACTGTACTCACGTCCCTGCCCGTAGGTTTTGATTTTTTGTAATTCTAATTGAAAAATTTCTTTTCGCTGCGAGCCACGTAACACTTCAATGAGCAAGTTCATTCCAATAGATTCTCGCACGCGATAAATCGCAGAAAGTGCCTTTTGCGCAGGAATCGTACCATCAAAATATTGAGGTGGATTTTTACAGATGTCGCAATTACCGCAATTTTCTCTATGATTTTCTGAGAAGTAATTGAGCAGCACTTTTCTTCGACAAAACAATGCCGTAGAATATTGCTGCATTCGCTCCAGCTTACTCAATTTCACATCTCTTTGGCTACTTTCATTATCGGAAATAATATTTTGCCACTTTTGGACATCAGCATAGCTATAAAACAACAAAGTATCTGCATCTGCTCCATCTCGCCCTGCACGCCCAATTTCTTGATAAAAACTTTCGATGTTGCGAGGCATGTTATAATGAACAACCCAACGCACATTGGATTTGTCGATTCCCATTCCAAAAGCAATGGTTGCACAAACGATGGACAAGCGATCTTGGATGAAGTCTTCCTGCACTTGCGAGCGTTCATTAGCGGGCATTCCAGCATGGTAGTAAGCCGCATCGAAGCCATTTTTCTTTAGTTTCGCGGCTACACTTTCTGTACTTTTTTTACTCAAGCAATAAATGATACCTGACTGATTTTCATGTTCTTTCAAGAAAGTAACAATTTGCTCAAATCGCTTAATGCCAGGACGCACATCCAAGCTCAAATTCGGGCGATCAAAAGAAGCGACGAATACTTTTGGTTTCGGTAAGTCTAATTGCTTAGCAATGTCTTTGCGTGTCACTTTATCTGCCGTAGCTGTACAGGCAAGAATGGGAATATTTGGAAATTGCTTTTTCAGGAATTTCATCTTGGTGTATTCTGGTCGAAAGTCATGTCCCCAACTCGAAATACAGTGCGCCTCGTCTATCGCAAAAAGATTGATATTCAGATGTGGAAGCGAAGTCGAAAAATCATAAGACAACAACTTTTCGGGTGAAACATAGAGCAAATCATATTCTCCTTTATACAACTTTTCGCCAATCGCTCGCTGCTCGCTCATAGAGATTGAGCTGTTCAAATACGCTGCTTTCACACCATTTGCTCGTAAGGCTTCCACTTGATCTTTCATCAAAGCAATCAAAGGAGAAACCACGATGCCCGTTCCTTCCATCGTAATTGCAGGAATTTGGTAGCAAATAGATTTTCCACCACCTGTGGGCATTAGCACAATGACGTTTTTTCCTTCGTAAACCGATTGAATAATTTCCGCTTGCATGGGGCGAAAAGTATCGTATCCGTAGTAGTGTTGGAGGGCGGTGGTTGCTTGTTGTAGTGTTGTCAAGGAGTAAGTTTTATTTTTAGTATTGCGTTCTTGACAAATATAGTAAACTGTGGAGGTTTTCTGTTGTTGAGAGCAGCGAGAAAAAATATATTTTTTCTCGCTGCTCTCAACAACATTGTGTGGTGAGAGATTAATTTTTTAAAATTTTAAAAAATTAATCTCTCACCACACAATGTTGTTGAGAGCAGCGAGAAAAAATATATT
>JBCDFY010000182.1:0-15127 GCA_039176995.1 Bacteroidota bacterium | reverse complement strand
TTCCATTTTGGTTATCCTAAATTGTCATTGAACTCTTCGACTCTACGCAAAAGTCGTATAATTATCGGGATTCCGCTCAGAGGATTTTTAAGGTACTGATTTCATTTTTTGACATAACAACTATGTTTTCTATGTGAAAAAGCTAGGTGAACTATGTGGTAAAAACAACTAAGATTTGAAGGCACAGCATTACATTGAGAGTCTACGAAAATTTAGAATTTGGCATCGAGGCATTGGAATAGTAGTTTCTTTGCTCGTCATTGTGAGCGCAACAACGGGCATTTTGCTTGCCTTAAAGAAAGACGTCAACAAGATACAGCCGTCAACTCAAAAAGGCATTTCTACTAATCTAAGCGACTGGAAACCCATTCCGCAACTTGCTGAAATTGCGCAAAACGCACTTGCGAAACAGGAGTCTAAAATTGCTACAACCATTGATCGAATAGATGTGCGTCCTTCCAAAGGCATCGTCAAAGTGCTCTTTAAAGAAGCGTGGTGGGAAGTGCAAGTAGATGGAAATAGTGGCGAAGTGCTCTCCATCGCCAAGCGTCATTCGGATTGGATAGAAGCCTTGCATGATGGCTCGATTATTAGTGATGGGTTTAAGCTGATTTCGATGAATGTTCTAGGTTTTGGATTGTTGTTGATGGTGATTACTGGAATTTGGTTGTGGTATGGACCGAAGCGATATAGGAAATGGAAAGATAAAAGGAAAAACGAAATTTGAAAGTGGAAAAGTGAAATTTGGAATCAGAGATCAGAGAATTTTCAAACAGCGCAGTCATCAAACGAAATCGAACTATATCAAACCAAACTCAGTCTACGTACTCTTGCCGCTTCACTAAGGTGAAATAATTATTATCAATGCCGAGATAGCCATAATCGTAGCAGAAGCGATAGACTTTGCCTGCTTTGGTGCGATAAATGTTGGTGAAATAGTTAAATTGGAATCCTTTTTCCAACATTTTGTCGCGATGCACACGTGCTTTTCCATTAGGGTTGAGTTCTACCAAAATGCGTCGATTTTTGCGCAAGATATTATTGATGTTGCGCATGGTATTGTTGACGTCTTTGTTGAGTTGGTTGTTGTACGCCGTTCTGCAATCAGAATCACAAAACTTCTTATCCTTACGCCCAATGATCTCTTCGCCGCACTCTAGGCATTTTCGCTTTTCCATAGTATTTTGTTGATTAATTTACCACATAGTGAGATAGCCTTTTCACATAGTCCACATTAGCTGTAAGATAAGAATTGAAAGCGAAAAATGAAAAATCACTTGAATCCTGACAACTTTCCAACTATCTCGAGCGACCTTTGAACCACCTCAAACGGCACAGCCTTCAGATAACATCAAACTTCATAGCACTACTGTTGATTCAAACTATCTAAGATTGGGCGAACCGCCCTAACTATCTTTTTCACCTCATAATGCGATTCTGAAAAAACATAAGAACGTCCTCGAAATTCTTCAAAATAGGCAAGCCGTGTAGTGTCCAACTTGATGTCTGGCGAAACGATAGAGCTTTGATGTCCTGTGTGTAAATAAACCGTTTTTAATTCCTCATAAGACACTTCGCCATAACCTGTAATTACGCGATCTTTATAGACTTCCACATCTTGCAACTGATTCAACCGAAAACCGATCCCAAAGATTGAGCCAATGGAAGTAATTAAGCCAAAACCTAGCAACATCAAAACCGTCTTTTGTAGATTACGCTTTTCGTAACTAAATTCTTTTCGCTTCAATCGAATAAATGCAAAAATCATTGATGCCGTTGCTATTATGGCAATAGTAAGTTGCAGCATTTCCTTAGAACGATCTGCCTCGAATATGTATAGTGGTGTATCCATGTTTAAATTATAATTTATAAATGGTTAATGATGTCTTGATGTTCCTTCCCAAAGCCTACTCTGACTCGTTAGGAAACGAGTGAATACTCCTGCTAAGTTAGGAAACTTAACAGATCGATTTAGTCGATGTTTGAAGTTTCCTAACTTCAAATCTACATCTGCTCGTTTCCTAAAGAGTCTGCATCAATCTTTAGAAAAAACTCTTATTACAGTAAGCCATAAATCAAAAAACCAATATAAAAGTAAAGACATTTTGCCTCCTTGTGTTTAATTTAGCCTTATATAAAAACGGATAATTATGAAATTTTGCATTCCTCTTACTTTATCAATTTGCCTTTTAGCTTCTAGCTTATTCGCCCAAAAAATACCACCTTCCAAACAAGCAATCATCAACTCCGTAGAAAATCATAAAACTGCGCTGATTGATCTAAGTGACCAAATTTGGGCATTGGCAGAAACGGCTTTTGAAGAAACGGAATCTTCTGCTCTACTCGCTGATTATGCAAAACAACAAGGCTTCAAAGTAGAGCGCGGCGTAGCGAATCTTCCAACGGCTTTCATTGCGAGTTATGGCAGTGGAAAACCGATCATTGGCATCTTAGGCGAATTTGACGCGCTGCCTGGTTTGTCCCAAAAAGTAGAACCGACTAAGCAGCCTCTGGAAGAAGGAAAATCGGGACATGGTTGTGGGCATAATCTGTTTGGTGCAGGAAGTTTGGGTGCGGCAATTGCTGTAAAAGAATGGATGGAAGCGAATAAAATTCAAGGTACGATTCGCTTTTATGGTACACCTGCGGAAGAAAAATACTTTGGAAAACTCTACATGGGGCGCGAAGGTTTGTTCAGCGATTTGGATGTGTGCTTGGATTGGCATCCAGGAGCAGAAACGCGCGCAAATGTGCAAAGCTCACAAGCACTCGTAGATTTCATCGTAGAATTTGAAGGACAAGCAGCACACGCAGCCCTCGATCCTTGGAATGGAAAAAGTGCCTTGGATGGCTTGGAATTTTTCACAATGGGCTTGAATTACATGCGCGAACACGTCAAACCAACCGTTCGTATTCACTACCAAATTCAGCATGGTGGCGATGTAGTAAATGTCGTACCAGATTACGCTAGAGTTTGGACGAGAGTGCGCGATGCGAAGCGCGTAGAAATGGAAGATGTATATCAACGTGCAAAGGAAATTGCAAGAGGTGCAGCGATTATGGCAGATGTGGATTATAAAATTACGCTGGTTGCTGGCTTGCACGAATTAATTGTTAATCGAACAGGCGCTGCAGCTATGCAAGCCAATTTGGAATTGCTAGGCGACATCCAATATACTGAAGCAGAAAACACCTTTGGCAGAGGTATACAAGCCGCTACGGATAAGCCGCAAACCGGTATGGATGCGATAATTCGTCCACTGGAGCGTACGCGCGAGTATCCCAATGGCGGTTCTTCGGATGTAGGCGATGTGAGTTGGCAAGTACCGCAAATTGGACTATCGGTTACCACTGCGCCCAAAGGTACGCCTTGGCATTCTTGGGCAGTCGTCGCTTGTGGCGGAATGTCCATTGGTCACAAAGGCTTGATTTATTCCTCCAAAGCGATGGGCATGACGATGGTCGATTTGTTTGAAAATCCAGATTTGGTGAAAGCGATTCAAGCAGAGTTCAAGGAGCGACGAGGCGATGCGAAGTATGAGGCAATTTTGCCAGAGGGAGATGCGCCGATTCCGAATGAGTGATATGAAACAATTATGTTGATAAATAAAACAATTTTTACTTTAATTTAAAACCTATTTGTTTTAGATTTGTACCTTTATGAGTTTTTAATTTAATCTCTCTTATTCATGAAAAATAGCATTATTGATAATGTAAAAGTAGTGGACTTGTTTTGTGGTGTAGGAGGATTAACTCATGGATTTATTCAGGAAAGCTTCGAAGTTTCAGCTGGTTTCGATATTGATAGTACATGTAAGTATCCTTATGAAGCCAATAATGGTGAAGCAAAGTTTATTCACAAAGACATAAGTGAGGTCACAGGAGAGGAGGTCAATAATTTTTATTCTAATGCTGATATAAAAATACTAGTGGGTTGTGCTCCATGTCAACCATTTTCAACTTATTCTTACAAAACAAGCGATAAGAAGAAATGGGGGCTTCTAGGAGAATTTGCCAGAATTATTCAAGAGACTAATCCTGAAGTGATTTCTATGGAAAATGTACCTCGACTAACGCAATTCGAGAAAGCACCAGTCTTTAGTGAATTTCTATCCGAACTGGATAGATTAGGCTATAAATATTCGTATAAAATAGTTAATTGTCCTGCATATGGAATTCCTCAGCATAGAAAAAGATTAGTTTTGTTAGGCTCTAAGTTGGGGGAAATTTCTATCATTCCTGAAACTCATAATGAGGATAATTATGTTACGGTGAGAGATGCTATAGGTGATTTGGAGTCTCTTGAAAGTGGAGAGACAGCCGAAAACGATTCAATACATAGAGCATCTAAATTGTCTGAACTTAATTTAAAGAGAATTCGACAGTCTAAACCTGGAGGCAGTTGGAAAGATTGGGATGAATCTCTTCAACTGGCATGTCATAAAAAGAAAACAGGTAAAACCTATGTGAGTGTGTATGGTAGAATGAAATGGACAGAACCAGCTCCAACAATGACTACACACTGTACAGGAATAGGAAATGGAAGATTTGGTCATCCTGAACAAGATAGAGCTATCACGTTAAGAGAAGCTGCTATCTTTCAGACTTTTCCAAGGGATTATAAATTTGTAGAAGAGGGAGAAAACTTTAGAGTAAAAACCGTTTCTACTCATATTGGAAACGCAGTTCCTGTGAAATTGGGACAAGTTATTGCTAAGAGTATAAAAATACATTTAGAGGAATACTATTAAGAGTAATGAATCATGGCAACACGAAAAACTGATGAACAAATAGCCCAAGCAGAGCGTCAAATAAGAGATTTTTCAATTCCTTATGAATACGATACAAAGGAATTTCCTATCGAAGTGATCGTACAGAAATTTACTTCTACAGAGGACAAGAAAGCTACCTTATTTATTCCTGACTATCAGAGAGAATTGGTTTGGAAACCTCTCAGGCAATCTAAATTCATAGAATCTTTATTTCTAGGAGTTCCTGTTCCTCCGATTTTTACAAGCATTAATACAGACGGCAGACAAGAAATCATTGATGGTTCTCAGCGAATTAGAACAATATCACTCTTTGTAAAAAATCAACTTAGACTCAGAGGATTAAATAATCTAGATAGTTTAAATGGATTCAAATTTAAAGATTTAAGCGAATCAAGACAGCTTAAATTTGAGTTGATAACAGTTCGTTTTCATGTGATTACTGATAAAGCAGGATTAGCTATTCGTGCGGACATATTCGACAGATTGAATTCTAATGGCAAACATTTAACACCAAGTGAGATAAGAAAGGGCGCTTTCGCAAATAATTCCTATTATAGTTTTGTAAGAGAAATGTCTGAGATACAAGAATTTCAGGAGTTATTCACTAGCAAAAAAGCAAGAGGGGAAGCAGAAGAACTTGTTCTACGCTTTTTTGCATATTCGGAAACATATCATGAATTTAAGCATGATGTAGCTATTTTTCTTAATAGTTTTGTGGAGGAGAAAGAAAAAAAAGGGTTTGATAAAAATAAATTAGAAGCTAATTTCCGACGAATGCTCGCTTTTGTAAAAAGAGAATTTTCTTTTGGATTCAATAAAACAGAAACTGCTAAAGCCATTCCACGAGTTAGGTTTGAATCTATAGCTGTTGGAACTCATTTAGCACTTGAAATCAACCCCAATTTAGAGCCAATATATATGGATTGGTTGGAATCAAAAGAATTCAAAAAACATACGACTAGTGACGCAAGTAATAATCAGGGTAAGTTAGCAGGAAGAATTGAATTCGTCAGGGATTGTTTGCTAAATATTATTCAAAAAGAAGATTTAAATTATTGACTATGCAAGATGCCCTAAATGACTTTCGGGATACGGTAAAAGAAGTGGAAGTCTATTTCGATTTTTTGGAGAAAATTGAAGATTTATCAATTGGAGTCCCTCATATCACATATAGCCCTAATCATGATCATAATGAAGTAAGACATAAAATTGATGAACAGCTAGTGAAAATACTTAAAGCTAATGCTTTTTTACTATTGTACAACTTGGTAGAAGCTACTGTGAAAAATGGAATTTGGGAAATCATTTTAGCAATAAAAAATGATAAAATCACCTATAACAAACTACGAAAAGAACTTAAAGAGGTATGGCTAGGTCAGAAAATAAAATTGGCATTCAAGTCTAGGGATCAGGAAGTAGTGAAAAAAGTCTATAAAATTGTAGAATCAGCATTGAGCAACTCTTTAGATTTTTATGCTAACAAAGAATATATTAGATTCGAAAGCGGAAATTTAAGTATTGCCACAATTCAGAAAACGACTAAAAAATATGGCGTTTCAACGAAAGTTTCAGTGAATCATAGTGATCAAGGGGAAGCATTTATGAAAACTAAAATAGAACGTAATCATTTAGCTCATGGCGATAAAACATTTGCAACTTGCGGAAAAGATTACCCTCTTTCCCTTCTTGTTCAGTATAAAGATTACATAATTGAATATCTTAGAAGGACTCTGATAACTATTGAAGATTCTATTGAGCAAAAAGAATTTAGAGTACTTGTTGTTTGATGCAATTCGTAGATAAAATCGAATGTCTTTTACTCTCCAATACTCCCCAACTCAACCCCTTCCGAATAAGCCATCTTAATTCCATTTTCATGGAACGCCTTCTTAATCCTACGATAAACTTCAAAGCGAACATTCCAATATTCATCAGGATGCAAATAGGGACGAACACCAACGACGATGTAGTGCGTATCATAAGTGATGATGCCGACTTCTGGAGCGGGCGTTTCCAATACCCCAGGAATGTCTTCTAGTACTTTTTTGATGATTTTTTCGACTTTAGGATAGCTTTCTTCGTACGCCATCGCGACTTCCATTTCTACGCGAACGTGTCCTTTTACAGAGTAATTAGTCACTACATTCCCGACAATTTGCCCATTTGGGATAATGAGTGTTTTTTGACCAGGCGTAACGACGATTGTATTGAAAATTTGGATTTCTTCCACGCGCCCAAAACGTTCGTCCAGTTCTATCCAATCGCCAGTTTTGTAAGGTTTAAAGAGTAAAACAATGACACCTGCCGCAAAATTGCTTAAACTGCCTTGGAGTGCCATCCCGACTGCAAAAGCTAATGCACCAACGACTGCAACAAAGGAAGTCGTTTCGATGCCAACGAGTCCTGCTACGGTGAAAATGAGCAGCACTTTCAAGCCAACATCGGCAATAGAAATGAGAAGGGGAATGATATCGCCACTCATCTTGGAGCGCTCCAAAGACCTACGCAATATTCCGATGATGCGCTTAATAAACCAAAGCCCTACGATGATCGCAACGATGGCGATGACAACATTGGTCAAAAAAGGTAGAATGTTTTCTAAGCTGAGGTACTTTTCTAGTAGGCTGGTGTTTTCTGTTTGCGTAGTGTTTTCATCCATGGGTTTGATTTATGTTTTAAGTTTGTATAGCATATAAGCCGTTAAAGCGGTGCCTGCAAGAATCATTGCGATGAGATAAACTAAAAGTGTTAGAAAACTTCCCTTGATTCCTCCTTTTATATCTCGTTCTGCAAAAATATCCATGTATGCCCAAACTTGATATAAGATTAATGAGATACTAGCCGTCGCTGTCAGGAAAAAAGAAAACAGATAAAATGGTAATAAGAGAAGTCCAATGGCACTGTAAGTGCCTGTAATATACGCGTTCAAGACCAAATGTTCAGTATAGTAAAATTTAGCTTTTCGATAGAATAGATAAGTAAAAACAGCCGTGAGCGGAATAGTTAAAAAGGTGAAAACATTTAAGTATTTGAACATTAAGCCTGATGCTTCTTGTCCTAACACCATTGCCTCTTCCATTTTTTCTACTTGATCAGGAGTTAAGTTTTCTTGATTTGCAGAGATATTCATTCCTTCTGCCATAAATCCATCAAACCCATTCATTTCCAGTGGTATGAGCGCAAACAGAAAGTAGTAAGCTCCAACCAGCATCACGACATACTGAATAGGATGCGTATATTTTTTACGATTTTCTCCATTAAGGTAGGTGCGAACAACTTTGCCAGGCGAGATCACCATTTCTTTAATGGTCAATAGTAGACCTCTCTCGAAGTTGAGAACTTTTAGAATGCCTTGAAAAATGTGTTTAAAGTCAATGCGATCTTGAGATTGCTCCATGAATGCGATGTTTATGCATCAAAAGTAGCAATCAATTATTGACTTCCCAAAGTGCATCTACAAAATACTCTTTTTCATCAAAAAATTGACGGAGTGGTGTGAAACCAGTCTTTTCAGCTAGATCGTCAATTTCGCTCAAGCTATATTTTTGCGAAAGCTCTACTTTCATTGCTTCCCAAGCCTCGAAGTGAAATGCACATTCTAGTGCTTCGATAAAAACGCTTTGCTCTTTTTTACTCACAATAAAACTTTCCGTTGCACCCGTAATTGGATGATAGGTTTCCCAATGTTTGAATTGCTCAATTTGGAAATTTGCGCCCAATTCTCTATTCATACGCTTGAGTAAATTCAAATTAAATGCGCTCGTAATGCCAGCTGGATCATTGTAGGCATCCAAAATAGTTTGTGGGTCTTTTTTGAGATCAAAACCAATTAAAACTAAGTCTCCTTTATTCAAATTTTGGCGCATGGAAGTCAAGAAACTCTGCGCTTCTTTTAGGCTCATGTTACCAATATTTCCACCTAGAAATAAAACTACTTTTCGGTCTGCATTTTTGGAAAGTTGTGCTAAACCTTTGAAGTATTCAGCGGCTACGGAATTCACTTCTAAGTCTGGCCAAAGTACCGATAAATCTGTCTTTAGATGCTCTAACACATTGCCAGAAATATCAATCGGAGAATAGTAGAAATCGCTTTCTTTTGCTAAAAAATGTTCCAGCAAGATTTTGGTCTTCGTACCATCGCCTGCGCCCAATTCTACCAAATTAAAAGTCGCACTTCCGAATGCTTTACGCAAGGCTTCTTTGTGCGTAGAGAAGATTTCAAATTCACTATTCGTCAGGTAATATTCAGGCATCGCCATGATTTGCTGGAAGAGTTGGTCTCCTTTAGCATCGTAGAAGTATTTGGAAGACAAAGACTTAGGTTTGGAACTTAGTCCTTTTTTCACATCTTCTGCAAAAACAGTATTGATAATTGGAGGAGCTAGTGTATCTGAATCGAACATATTATCAAGTGGTTTAAAATTATAGACATATGGTTTTAGAGTTGTAGGGTTTCATGGTTGTATGGTTTCACGGTTGGTGTGCTGTGTTACATATAACCATGATAACCGTGTAGCCATAAAATCCATCACTTTGCCAAGCGGATTCCAGTGAATTGCCAGCGTTTGTCCGCATGGAAAAAGTTGCGATATGTTGGGCGAATATGCGAAATCGGCGTCGCGCAAGAACCGCCGCGCAGCACCATTTGATTCACCATAAATTTGCCATTGTATTCTCCCAGTGCTCCTTTGAATCGAGGATAGTTGGGATAAGGCAAATAAGCACTCGCCGTCCATTCCCAAACTTGTCCGAGCATTTGGAAATCATCTTTTTGTTCCGTTATGCTTGGATGAAATTGCATGGTCTCTACGAAATTTGCGTCTTCTGGAATGGTTTTGTATCGTTTTGAGCAAGCTGCTTCCCATTCGAATTCTGTTGGTAAACGACAACCTTTCCAACGCGCATAAGCGTCTGCTTCGTAGTAGCTAATGTGCGTAATGGGTTCGTTTGGATTCACTTTTTCCAAACCATGCAAGGTATAATGATACCATTTCCCTTCTTTTTCGTACCAATACAAAGGTGCGCTGACTTCCAAACTCCTTGCCCACTCAATACCTTCCATCAGCCAATGCTCAAAGTTTTCATAACCTCCAGCTTGCATAAATTCCATATACTCACCATTCGTCACCAAACGATCTGCAATTTCAAATTCGTGCAAATACGTCTTATGTCGACTTTGCTCATTGTCCCAACAAAAATCATCGCCGTCGTAGCCGATTTCATAAACACCTTCTTCAAATTTCTGAAAATTCATCGGACGCACTTCGCGATAGCGCATATCTATCATCAGTTCCTGATAAGGTGGATAAAGCGGATTGTTGCCGAGAATGTATTTGATGTCTGTGACTAGCAATTCTTGATGCTGCTGCTCGTGTTGCAAACCAACTTCTAATAAATGCTCCAACTCAGAAGCATTACCTTCAAAGTGCTCAATCATTTGCAGCAATTGCTCATCTACGTGCTGACGATATTTCATCACATCTTGCACAGAAGGGCGTGTCATATTGCCTCGTGAACTTCTCAAGATGCGTGGACCTTGACTTTCATAATAGCTATTGAAAAAGTAGTTGTATTTCGGTTGGTAAAGTTGATAGTCTTTAGCGTAAGTTGCTAGAATAAAATTCTCGAAGAACCAAGTGGTGTGTCCCAAATGCCATTTCGGTGGACTGACATCATTAATTGGCTGAACCACAAAGTCTTCCGTACTCAAAGGTGCGCAAAGATCAAGTGATTGTTGACGAATTTCGCGATAGCGTTGAGCGAGTTTTTGGAGCGTAGTTGGACTAGCAACAATAGCGTTGTTCATCTAATTATTAGATTTGAATGAAATAGAAAGGTTATGATTTTTAAGCAAGTTTTTTGACTAAAAATCAAGCAATTGGTGAGTGATCTTTAATAGTAAAGAATAATTGAAAGAATTGTTTGATAAATTTTGGATTTTGGACAAGAAAGGTCATCGCTTTGTCTATATTAATTTAATTTTTCTACAAACAGGCAAGAGCATTTATCCCACATGACACTTTTGTCAAAAATATTGGAAAACAAAGAGTGTGTATAACAAATTGCACAAATACCGAAATTGCTTGCTGAGAGCGACTTGTTTTGGAATTGAATGGACGTCGAGTCCATCCAATTCCATCAAGGTTTCTTAAGGACAAAAAAATGGCTTTTTAGCCATTTTTTTGTCCTTAAGAAACCTTGATCAATTCATGGCGGTTCGATGCCGCCATGAGTTGACAAAAGCAGAGAGCAGAGTCTTTGTTACCTCAAATCGTCTACGGAAGTGCAATTTATTATACACACAAACAAAGAAGACAAAAGATCAATTTTCAAATGCATAATATTTTTATAACACTGTATGTACCATACTCCTTACCATTTTTAACTTCGATCACTCCCCGATGCTCAAATTCAAATTGATCTCTTACACGTTCATAAACGACTTGTGACACATTCACTTTTCCTACTTCGCCGTGCTGCTCCATCTGCTGTGCAACATTTACGGTATCGCCCCAAACGTCAAAAGCCAATTTTTGATTACCAATAACTCCTGCCACTACAGAACCTACATGAATCCCGATGCGGGCCTCGAAGAAATAACCACCTAATTTGTCTTTTTGTGCGGCTCGTAGCTTCAAAAAAGCTTGTATTTCCAGCGCAGCAGCCACCATTCTTTGGATATGTTTATCGCCCTTCGTGTAAAGTCCACCAATGCACATATATGCATCGCCGATGGTCTTGATTTTGTGTAAATGATGCTTCTCAATGATGTAATCGAAGTTAGTGAAACAGTAATCCAATTCTCGCACTAATTCTTCGGGAGGAAGGTTTTTGGAAATTTGGCTAAAGTTTTGAAAATCAGTAAATAAAACACCGATAGATTCGTAGGATTGTGCTTTTGGAGTCTTGTTTTGCTTTAATTGACGAACCACTTCCGAAGGTAAAATATTGGACAAAATATCTTCGGAACGCTTCTTTTCTTCTAACAAAGATTGGTGTTTACTTTCTAGTAATTTACGCGTTTTGTTCCACAGCCAATAACCTAGAAAAAGTATATTAATAAGAATACCCGCACCAATATATTTCCATTTTTTGTTGCTAGAAAGAAGTGCTTCTTTTTCCGTTTGACTTTCACTGAGCTTGTCCAGCAAATTGGAGATATTTTGTTCCTGACTCTTGCTTTGCTCTTCTTGTTCCAAAGCATTTTTTCTCAACAGCAGACGATTGTAAAGCAACTCCATTTTGACTGATTCAGTAAATGTACGCATCTCTCTTTCTTGATCTTGCAACCATTTTTCCAACTCTACTACTTCAAGTGGCCAGTAGTCTTCAAAAGTGATGCGCGGCTCAAATTCAGCGGTATTGAGATAACGAAAGTTGAAAAATTCTTTTCTAATTACTCTGCGTTTAATCTCCAAAAAATCACTGGCTACTGTTTTAAAATCAGCACTATAATTCTTACTATTTTGAAAAACAGAATCGGGAAAAAAACGGGTCGTTTCGAGTAGGCTATCAGCGTTTTGAAGGTTTTGAAAGAAAGGGAGGAGCGTTTGTAGGAGACTGTCGTTTTGTTGAATTAGAGTAGAGGAATCTTCTTTTAATAATTGTTGACTTTCTCGTAAGGAGTTTAATGCTTGAAGTCGGTCATAGCTGCTCACTTTTTCCTTCTCTAATAGGCTTCTACTTTCTTGATGAAGAGCAGTTGCTTGCGTCAATTGTTGTGCAGAAAGAACGCTGAAAGAGAAGAAAAATAGGAAAATGAGCCTTGATTTCATTAGCCAAATATAGGGAAGAATTTATCATCAAATGCTCAACAAAACGACTCAACTACACGATTTTAGCTAAATTCGTGTAGTTGAGTACACAAATTTAGTTAAATCTGTGTAATAGACTACTTAATCAATGCCCTTCAACCGATCAATCAAATAATCAAAAGCTGCCGAATCGCGTACGAACTCTTGTGGCAATTCCACCAATTTCCCGCCTTCTTCTTTGAACAAAAAAGAGAACACATACTGCGGATTCACTTCTGGATTTTCAGAGATGGTGCCGTACTTCAAATTATTGAATTGGTAAACTCCATCTGCTCGTTTGGTGATGTTGTAATAGCCATCCGAAAACCAGTCCAAGATTCTAATTTCTCGCTGATCCTTGTAAGGCGCAATCAGTTCATGATTTTTGGGTAAATAATGAAATTTCTTAATTACAGGTTCGGCATCCAGCAACGAATATCGTCCTTGATAGTAGCAAGTATCCGTTTCTGCTATGCCTTGCCAAAGTATATTATTGAAAATGGTTGGGGAATTTGTAAAACGCTCGTAATCAATATTTTGAACTCTTAGAGAGAACTCAAAAACACGATCTGTTCTAACCTTATTATAAGCCGTAAAAATCAAATACGCACTACTCAAACCAATGCCCAACCAATTGAAAATCGCTCTCTTACGACTGTTGCGCATCAAAATACTGGCAATAATTAAGCAGATCAAGAAAGGCACTGTGTAGATCGGGTCGGCGACAGAAATATTATTCAAATTGATGCGAAAATCAGAGAAAGGTTGGAAGAGCTGGGTGCCGTAAGCAGTACAAGAATCGAGCAATGGATGCGTAAAAATAGACCAGAAAAAGAGCATCCCCCAAGCATACCAACTAGGATTATTTTCTAGTGGAGGACTTTTACGCCAAGCTCGAAATCCAAAAGAAACCAACAAGAAAAATAAGATGCTTGCACTTACGATGAGCGCAATTGGTAGCACATCCGAAAGGGGAATTGGCAATACCCAAGCACCAATCGTTGTCAAAATCACGAAAAAGAGATAAATCCCTCCAAAATCACGTATCCATTTTGAATCTTTTCTTGGTCGGGCACTATATATTCGATGCAAGATCCAACCTAAAGCGAAAGGTGCAATAATCGCAAAGGGAATAGAATGCGTAATGCCACGATGAAAAGCCGTTGCACTAATATTGTCTGTCGCAAAATTGGCGAAAATATCTAAGTCGGGAATCGTCCCTGCGATTGCTCCCCAAACCATCGCACGATTACCGATTTTTTTACCTAAAACAACCTCGCCTACCGCTGCGCCCAGTACAATTTGTGTGAGTGAGTCCATTTTTTTGTTTTTAGATTTAAAGAAGTCAATTCAGAGTTGTGATTTGCCAAATACCAATGGTTCGGTCATCACTGGCAGAAAGGAGGTAGTTATTGTGCGTAGACCAATGAAGTGCATTCACGGAATTCAAATGTCCATCATCTCTAATGGTTTCGATGACTTTGAGGAGCTGAAAAGTATTTACATTCCAGATTTTGATAGTTTTATCACGACTGGCAGAGGCAAAGATAGGTTTGCTGGGATGAAAAGCAATATCATTAATGGTGAATAAATGCGCTGCTTGGCTAGACAAACAATCATAGGTTGAATTGAGTTGCCAAACCTTTAAATGAGCATCTCTTCCGCTGCTAAATAGTTGTTGTTTTTCGGGGTGATAATGCAATGCAAAAACAGAATTATCGTGCGCTTTTGTAATGGTATGTTTGACGCTCAAATTTTGAGCATCAACGAAGTAAATATTACCATCACTTGCACCAATAATTAGCTCTCTTCGAGCTTCGATATATTGAATACTCCGCAAACTTTCGTAGCTCAATTGTAAGCTTTCCAAAGTTCGTTTTTCTTCGATTGACCACTTCGTTAAGATACCTTCTCCACCAATCGTAAATACATGATTATCAATTTGTTCTATTCCGAAAACTCCTTTGCGATGATGTGCAATATTCAGCGTCTTTTCAGGATGCTTCAAGTTTACCCAATGAACACCACCATTCATATTCCCGACGACGATTAAGTCTAATTTTTCCAAGAATTTTAGCGAGAAAATTTGCGTTTCTACCTTCGCCAGCAACTTGCCCAATTCTGGCTCATCTAAGTCCCATTTTACAATCCAACCATCCCCTGCGCCTGATAGAGAAAAACGAGGGTTAGAAGTAGCCTCTAAAGCATAAATTCCTCCATTGTGTCCTGTGAGTTGAGCAACTTTTTTGACTTCTATTTTTGATTTCATTGCTATGCAAACAAGCACTTTGAAGCATAGTTGTAAACAAAAAATTGAAATTAAATAAACAAAATGTTTTAATTAAAAATATTTGTTTGTACTTTTGTTTTAAAATTGAATCACTTATGATAAAATGGGAGAGAGATGAAAGCAAAAATTGTATTAGAATGGATTAAGAAATATTGGTTTAGAGTCGCGGTTTTTAGTTTTATTCTATTTTTATTACTAAAAAAGGATATAAGTTTTTGTATAAAATTAAATTCACCAAAACGTACACAACAAGATCTGCAGCAAACCAATCC
>JBCDFY010000181.1:0-15173 GCA_039176995.1 Bacteroidota bacterium | reverse complement strand
TTTTATTTAGTCTAAATTAGCGTTTATGTAGTTAGGTATAAATAAGCATCGCTTTTGACCGAGGCTATTTTTTCATTAATCAAGGCAAAATTTTCTTGAATAATGAATTATTGAAGCAAATTTTAACGCGGAGTAATGGAAAAAAAGTCCGTCAGTAAAGTGCTGAATATTTGTACCTAACTACTTTATAGCTTTGTTGCATGAAAAATTCCAATAAAGGCAAACAAAGCAGATAAAAGTCAGACACTAAATTACACTAGCAAAACACTCAAACAGATTAAACAAGTATCCATACAGCAAAGTCTAATTATTCACACACTCAAATCCTTGAAGTATGGCATTGTTTACAGATTCGATGGTAGAAAGAAAAGAAGCAGGACGGTACGCAGCACAAGTCCCTGTCCGTTCCGACAAGATCATAAGACGCGCAGAAAAGACACTTTTAGAGATTAATTTCGATGTTTCTGAATTTGCAGCACTTCCAGCGCATCCATTTCATCAAAGCATGGCAGGTGATGTTTTAGGCGTAATGCCTGAAAACAGCAAAGAAGATATCCTTCGTCTTGAAAAGTATTTAAAACCCGACGACGCAAATCGTTATTTTTTAGAAAAACGCTACGAAAGTGATCTGGGGCAAGAGTACGCTAGAACAGAAGCGTTGAAGCTGATTGCTTTAAATCCTGTAAAAATAGAGACCTTACAGCTCTTAGCGCAACGCTTAGAGGAGCTAACAGATATACCTCAATCTCTTGAACGCGGTGTATTCATTTTGCGACAACTATTATCTAGGTATCAAACTGAGCCAAGTGCTGTTCAGTCCATCTTGAAGCACCAACATTTAGCAGACGTACTGGAAAGTCTTCCTGATTTAGTTAATCTGCAAGAAGTTTGTGAGCTTCAAAAAGCAAACTATCGTCGAGTTTACACCATCTCTGGCATTGAGCGGAACGAAAAAGGTCTACCAACAACTATACAGCTATTAGTAGCTAGTGATGTTGCTTATACCTCACCCGAAGGTGGGTTCAAAGTAGGAAGTCGGCATCTTGGCAAATCAGTAGGCTATCTCAAGAGAGTATTGGCGGATGCTTCAATGGCTAATATTTTCATCCAACCGAGAGATTTTGGAGCACCCGAAAAACAACGTGCTTGTATTCCTTCCATTGCCACTACTCCTAGCACTACTTTCTTGGAAAAACTGAAATTACCCTTGCTACTCGTAGCTGCTGGAAGTGGCATTTCGGGTATCCGTTCGATCCTCGAAGAGCGTGCTTTTTGGAAATCTCAGGGTCATGAAGTGGGTGTTGCTAAATTGATTTTTGGTATCCACTGCCACACAAAAGATTTCCTTTGCCAAGAAGACTGGAAGCGTTTTCAAGCACTCGGTATACTGGAAACTAACATTCAACTTGCCGAATCTCGCTCCGTACAAGGAAAGGAGAAGAAATATGTGCAGAATGTACTAGCAAATGGTCATTTTTATAATGATCTGAAAGCCATTGCACAGCATAGCGCTGCCATTATCATTTGTGGTGATTGGAGAATGGGACGCAGTCTCTTGAAAGCGTATTTACCCTTCTTATTGCCACTAACACGATTGGAGCAGCTTCCAACCGATCTTCAAGAAAATCTGCACGATCCTCGTCGATCTGATTTACGACGACTGTTTGAAATTGGTACTGCAAAGGTGAAAAGCCTACGAGATGCGCGCTACATTTGCGCTTCTGTTTCGGGTTCTCGCTATCAAAAACGAAAATATACACCAGAGGAAGAATTTGAATTTTTCTTGGAAGAATTAGGCTGGGATCAGATGATGGGAATTATTGCACGTTTGGATTTGCCGTTCTTGGCATAAACTACTTCAAAAGCAAAATTTCCAAATACAGGTACTCACCAAGGTAGGAAAGATACCTAGTACAAGTCCGTTCATGGAATCTTTTGCATGTTTTGATAAATCATCCGCAGGAGGGAAATAATCAGGATACATAAATGCAGGTTTCATTTTCATGTAAATGAGCCAATCAAAAATAAATAGATCAGCTAAATTGAAAACTTGGAAAATTAGGTAGCTGATTAAGAGTAGCGATTGTGATAGCGATCACAGGTCTGGTGTGGTCATTTAGCTGGGTCAATGATAGTTTGTAATGGATCGCCAACAGAGGTAAGAAAGCAGCACCTCGATTTGTGGTGCAGCCCTCCGATACTACACAAACGAAAATAGCGAATCCGATAGACCGAATATTTGCTGAAGCTCCAATCAATTTTCCTGAAGACAATCAATTCTTCATGGCTGTACCTACTGACTCCGTTGGTTCGATTAGAATATTTACTCGAAAGCGTGACGATATCATCGACTATATCGCGCAATACGATCAATATACGGGTGAGGAATTGGACGTTTTTCCCTCAGTGATATGAGCCGAGGAGAGCAATTGCACTTTCTGAATTATTCCATTCATGTAGGTTCTATTTTGAGCTTGTCGGGCAAGATATTGGCGTTTTTTGCAGCGCTCATTTCCACCAGTTTGCCAATCACAGGCTTCTTCATTTGGTGGAATCGAACGAAACGGAAGCGCAGAAGCCATAGAAAAACACAAGAGAATGAGTCCACTAGTCCGAAAAGTGCGAGTACTCAGCTGGAACCTATTCTGCAATCGAAGACAGAATTGGAATAGGTTTGAACGGAAATCTCCCAGAGTCCAAAAGTTAAGTTTTAAATATTGATTTTCTTTATTACGTAAAGGAGGTGCGAACTGTAGTTCGTGCCTTTTTTCCTTTCAGTCCGTACCTGATTAGCCATGTAGCTAGTAGCAACTCCACTATTCCCATAGGTGCAAAAAGGTAGAAGCCCCCAAAGTCCAGATCGAATAGATGATCTAATAGATTCAAGGAGGCAAAAAATATGCTTACGAATCCCAAAACTGATATTAATCGAGGAACTAATTTTGATTTGAATAATATATAAAAGAAAGTTACACAGTGTAAAGCATAGACCAGCATATAGATAATGCCAGTCCACTTCCATACGATGAACTGGGAGCTAGCAATACTCTCGTAGATAGCTTGTTGATCGAGACTCATTACTAATATATCTGTGCTCATTCTAGCGATGCTCATCAATGTAATAAAGCTGAATATGATGATACCAAACTCGACGAATCGCAGTCCTAAGTAGGCGATTGATAATCGGTTTCCATGTTTTCTCAGCACAGGAAAAAGCAAAACGGCAAAGGCAATCATCGCAGTTAGGCTAGTGAATTCCATCAGGACAGATAAGCCAACTTCAAAACGATGATCTCTCACGCTTTGCAATAAATTTTCCGAGAATAAAATACCGTCGAGAATGACCATATGAGCAATGACGTATGGAACGAGATTAATGGTGAAAATAATCCCTGCTAGCCTTCCTATTGATTTATCTGATTTCATTTTTTTGATTTAGACGAATGCTAATTCTACTATCCATTGTTGCATTTTCAAGCATTTTTCCATTATGATTGAAGATTGCTCATTGATTTGTTCTGATGAGAAGCCATTGTCTCCCTTATCAGCCATTACCTACCATCCATTTTGTGATTTCAATTTTAACGGACATCAATATCAAGCTCTGCCAGTAAATGCACAACTCTAATCCTTGAACTGGCTATTTTTGTCTGCAAGTTGGTAGAAAATTCATACCCAATCCTAGCCAATCCCTCCTACTATTGGGTATTTTTTTTAGAGGAATAGTCACCTACATTTGCGCCATTATTTATAATTGGTCTAATTAAAAATAATAATTGATGGTAGCAGTTTTGGTAGGTTCGACAGTACTATATGTTTCTGTGTTAGATACGGAATATCTTCAGTTACTTGTTGTTTCTGAACGGAAACAAAGCTTACCACAACGACTATCGCAGACCATCACTATTAAAAATAGCTATGCTGATTTAAAGTAGCTATTCAATCACACCCACTTATTATGAGAATATTACTATGCACTTTACTATTTGCTTTTGCTGTGCAATTGAACGCACAACAAGCTAGCATTCGAGGAACAATAAAAGATGTAGAAAATGTCAGTATCCTTGGCGTCAATCTACTCTTAGATAAGGCACAGCAAGGAACGGTTTCTGACGCTAATGGAGAATTTGAATTTACAAACTTATATGCAGGCGATTATACCATTACAACTTCTTTCATTGGTTACCAAACGCAGACTCAAACTATTAGTCTAGCTGCTGGAGAGCAATTAACTTTAGATTTTATTTTGAAAGAAGGCGTTGACTTACAGACCGTTGAGATTATTGGACGTCGTTCAGTCAGCTACGATAACGACGTCTCTTTTGCAGCAACTAAGGTAGCAACTGCATTAAAAGACATTCCACAAGCAGTCAGCTACGTGACCAAGGAAGTGATGACTGACCGACAGGCTTATCGCGTAAATGATGTGGTAAAAAACATCAGTGGAATCAATCAATTTTCTTTTTACAATGACTACACCATTCGCGGATTTCGTTCACAGCAAGAGCTGATTAATGGCTTGCGGGTAATTGGATTATTTGGACCACAAATACTGACTGCCAACTTGGAGCGAGTAGAGGTCATAAAAGGACCTGCCTCTGCGATGTTTGGAAATGCTTCGCCTGGTGGTACAATGAATCGTGTGACTAAGAAGCCTTTAGCAGAAGAGCGCAAAGCGATTTCTTTCACTACCGGTAGCTTCAATACGCTTCGCTCAACGCTGGACTTTACAGGGCCGCTGAATAAGGAAAAGACGCTTTTATATCGCTTGAATATCGCTTATGAGAATTCGGATGATTTCCGTGATTTGCAGGAGTTCAAATCTTTCATGGTTGCACCATCTATCACCTTCTTACCAACGGATCGCACCCGTATCAACTTCGATTTAGTTATCACTAATTTTGATGGAAAGTTAGATCGTGGGCAACCTATTTTTGGAGCTTCTGCGGGTACAGATTTGAATTCTACGCCAATTAGCTTTGCCATTGGTGCAGCAAATGATTATCACAGAACCGATGTTGCGTATAGTACACTATCTTTGAATCACCAATTTTCAGATAATTTCTCTTTCAATGCTTCTCATATGCGTTATGCGTATCAAGAGGATTTATTTGAACATAGAACTTCCAATCGTTTTGCTGTGGATAGTTTGGGCGAAGAAATTCCGACCTTGATGGGGATGCGTATTTCTGCCAGAGAACAAAAACGAATTACGGATAATGTGAATGCTTATTTCGTATTTAGCGGCAATACAGGTGCGATTCAGCATAAGATCGTCGCTGGCTATGACTTTGTTCAGAATATTCGTCCGGTTGGTTCTGCTGGCATCTTTACTAGCAGTCGCGCAATTTACAGGACTGTGGATGGTGGACTATCTACTTATGATCCAGAAAAGCCAGAAGGTTTCGTTTTTGAAAATGGCAATCCAAAGCCGAATATTCCACATTTCAATTTAGAAGACCCCGAATATAAACTGGGCTTTCCAAGTGACTATATTTTGGGAAGAAATGAATTTGCGGCTACTCGCTTTTTCTCTAGTGGTATTTATATTCAAGATCAAATCAAATGGAATAAATTGCAACTGCTCATTGGTCTGCGTCAAGAATTCTATAATGATGTGACTAACTATCGTCAGCCCGGAGAAGAAAATGTAGAGCAAGATAAATTCCTTCCTAGATTTGGTGTGGTTTATAGCGTAACGGGCAACATTAATGTTTACGGTACTTACACCGAAAGTTTTCAGCCGCAAAATGCTGCCAATTTAGTAGAAGCCGTAGGTGGTCCATTTGACCCATTAACGGGCGTCATGTATGAGATAGGAGCGAAAGGAACTTTCTTTAGAGACTTACTTTCTGTGAATCTAGCACTTTACAGCATTGAAAACCAGAATATCTTAGTTCCTAATCCCGACACCGATCTGCTAGAACAAAGAGGAGGAGAAGAGTCTCGCGGCTTCGAACTTGATGTTAATGGTAGAATCGGGCCGAACTTGAGTATCACGGCGAACTATGCCTATAACGATGCAATTATTGCTGCAAGTGGCGACGAAGAAGAAATTGGTAGAACAAAAGAAAACGCTCCTTTACATTCTGGTGGATTCTTTGCAAATTATAACATCGCAGATGGATTTTTGACGGGACTGAATTTCAATTTGGGAGCAAACTTCGTGACCGAGCGCAATACTTTTGCAGAAGATGTCATATTACCTAGCTATACTGTTTTTGATGCTGGCGTTTCTTACAGATTCAATAAAGTGAGGCTAGCATTCACGCTCAATAATGCATTTGATAAAACCCATTGGGTGGGTGGATACAGTTTTGTACGACTCTTCCCCGGTGCTCCGAGAAATTTCTTGCTGAGCATTGGATATACCTTTTAACAATCCAGATTTTCATCAGTCCTAACCAAATCTTGATGATAGTAGTCAATTATAGAATAAGTTTTTGACTATACTTTGAATGATGATTCTGCACTTTTGCGGAATCATCTTTTTATCTTTGTGCAAGCAGACAAAAAACAAATATGAATAGAATCCAAATTATCATTTTGGCAACAATAGGAAGCATTGCAGTCTTGCAGGGCTTGGGGCTAAAAGTGTTCGTTCCAATGATGAAAACGGGCTTGGATACTATGGAAATTTTGATCATTTCTGGTATTTCTGCCATTTTGTTTCTGCCTTTTATCCTTGGAATAATCGTTAGTCAAAAGTGGTGGCACTTTCTGCCGATTGCCCTTTTTATTGGAACAGTAAGCGGCTTGATTTCAGGCTATTTTTGGGATGGTTTGCTTTCTAATCTGCTGATTGGCTTGTTGAGTGTGTTCGCTATTTATGCCAGTAGTTTCGTGAAAATAAAGCTGCTCTTCAAGGTCGTGCTTTGTTTTTTATTCCTTGCCCTATTTACCTTAGGCATAAACATTGTTGGACATAGCTTGTCCGATTATGATGCCGTTTTTTATTTTCAACTGAGTGTAGTCACCCTCAAAGATTATTTGCTTTGTGGTGCTTTATGTGCTTGGCTCATCAATAAATTTGATCTACCTCAAATGGCATTTGAAACTTAAGTAAAATACACGCGTGAAACTCAAGAAAAAGACATTCTTCAAAATCCATCAATGGATCGGAATTAAGCTGAGCATTCTTTTTTTTATTGTTTGTATCTCAGGTACTTTTGCTACGCTAAGTAATGAGATGGATTGGTTGTTTCTTAAAGAAATTCGTGCAACGCCTAGCGAAAGCGTAGCCTCCAGAAATGTGATCGCAGCGAATGTTGAGGCAGCTTATCCAGATGGGAAAATTGCTTATTGGGCAGCAGCCAATGCTCCTTATCTTTGTGACATCATCCACTTGGTTCAAGACGATAAATATACCTATGTCTTCGCAAATCCCTACACAGGCGAAGTACAAGGTGCGGCTAATTTAACTTTTCAACGCTTTTTCAGAGATTTACACTATTATCTTTTCATTCCTTTCCAGATTGGGCATTTCACGGTATTGATTTTTGGTTTTTTGTTATTCATTTCACTCACAACGGCTTTGCTTTTCTACAAAAATTGGTTCAGAAAACTCTTTGAACTCAAAACAGGTAAAGGAAAGTTGGTGCTCTTTCGCAGCCTACATCGTTTAGTGGGTTTGTGGTCCGTTCCTTTTGTTATCCTTTTCTCGGTCACGGGTATTTGGTATTTCTTGGAGCGCACTAATACCGCCAATATCTCCAAAGTATCGAACATGAAAAGCCCAAAATTGGCAATATCAATGACGGATTCCGTCGCTTTTGCTAATCTTAGCTATGATTTGGATTATGAAAAAGCCATTGAGCAAGCAAAATCGGCTATTCCAAACCTTCGCATCAAAGATATTTTACCGCCTTCCAAAATGGATGGTACGCTTTACCTCAACGGCATTAGTGATGTACCCTTAGTGCGCAATCGTGCGAATCGAATTTTCTTGCATCCAGAAACCTATGAAGTACTCGAAGTACAAAGAGCGGAAGAAAGCCCAACTCGAATGTGGCTCAACGACATTGCTGATCCGCTGCACTTTGGCTATTGGGGCGGTCTAGTCACCAAAATTTTATGGTTCATTGGCGGTTTTGCCATATCTGGTCTGGTGCTCACGGGCATTTGGGTGAGTCAAAAACGCCGAGTCAGAATACGGAGTGTTCAGCAGCAAAAAGTCCAGAGTATGCGTGGCTGGAAGTACGTGAACTGGGTAGTCATCGCTTTGCTTCTCTTTTTTATGTACGCTATTCTAATTACGCGCTATCAAGCTTCCTTCACTGCGCTCTTCGTTATCAGTTTGGCTTGGTTAATCGGAGGTGTCGGTTGGTGGTATTTATTTGTTTATCAGATTCGGAAATCTTTGGAAAAAGAGCAAGTGAAAGTTGCTAAGCGTACCTTGGTTCATTAGTACCTATTGGGAATGAAGTAGAAAATACATGCTACAACACCTCTCCCAAAAACACCCCAAACGGACGCATTTTACCATAACAGTCAATGGTCTGCTCCACAAAATCAGGAGCTAGTATGCGCTCTATGTCC
The DNA here is from genome assembly GCA_039176995.1 of Bacteroidota bacterium. Lineage (GTDB taxonomy): Bacteria > Bacteroidota > Bacteroidia > Chitinophagales > Saprospiraceae > JAAUTG01. The sequence goes on along the minus strand of JBCDFY010000181.1, from coordinate 6,635 downwards.
CATTTTGTGGAAGCTAAAAATTGCTTGTTGTAGAGTAAAGGTTGCTCTTCAGCTGCATCTTGCATTTCACTCGGTAAGCGTTTATTTTTCTCTCCTTCTACTTCGCCGAAAGTCTCTTTAAAGTCCTTGCTTTCGATGATTTCTTGAAAAGTAGTTTGATGGTTGATGATGTGTTGTCGGACAGCTAGTAGTTGATTTTTGTCCATAGACATTGCACCACTACCTAAGAAAATATCTTCTGTGCCTATGGCAATATATAGACCTGGCGTAGTATTTCCTTTTTTTCCATGCTTACTAATAGCGGCAGACATTTGAGTTTTATAAGGCGTCTTATCCTTGCTGAATCGAACATCGCGATTGATTCTAAAAATGGCATCTTTTGGTGCAATTAAAATGTCAGGATCAGTTATTTGAATGGCATCAATTAGCTGCTGTACGAAGGTTTGAAAAGGTTTTTTGACTGCCACTTCGTAGCGTTTTTTGTTTTCCTGAAACCATTCTCTATTATTATTTTGCTGGAGTTCTTGGAAGAAAGTGATATAGTCTTGAGTGAACATTGTTATTATTTATTGATGATTGATGAAATTGGCTTTTGGCTTACATTATGTTTCCTACAAAGCTCCCATCAATTGCTTTAGACGCATCGAAGCCATGAAAATATCTATCTTCAATTGCTCGATGCGCAGGCGGACATTGAGTCTTGCCAGTTGTGCATCTCTTAGTGCCAAATTATTGGTTTTTCCTGTGGAGAAGAGGTCTTCTGTTTTTTGATAGGCAGCTTTAAAAGTTTGTAAATTCTGCTCTTCGCGAGCTAACTGTGCTTGCAATAGTTTTATAGAGCTGTGTTCTTTCAAAGCTTGATTGCGCAGATTGTCTTCCAACAATTGTCTTTTTCCATTGGCAATTTCTACTCCCATTTGCGCTGTTTGTATCCGATTTTTACGGACGCCACCATCAAATAAATTATAGCGGGCATTCAAGCCAAGCATTACTCCTGCCGTTTGAATTTCTGCTAGCTGCTGCACATCATTGTTTTGATAATTGTAGCCCACATTAGCAGAAGCAGCAACACTTGGCTGACGATCCAATTGGTTGAGTTGTAGTTCAGTTCCTGCTAGTTCGATGCCTAGTTTACTCAGCCTAAGCTGTGGATTATTGCTTGAAATGGCGGTATAAATAGTAGCGATGTCTGATAGCATTACTTCTTGCTCCACCGCTTGTACCTCAAATTCCTTTTCCAGATTGGTACCACTCAAAAAATTCAAATCCTTCATCAAGTTGCTTTTCACCAAACGTACATCATCCAAAGCCGCCTCGTCTTGATTAAGCGCAGTTTGCAATTGTAAAATACTCAACTGATTGGCTTGTCCAAATTGCTTACGGTCTTCCATTTTTTGAATGCGCAGTTGACTATTTTCAATATTCTCTTCTAAAAAAGCAGCTTGATTTTGCAGCTTTAGGATTTCCAGATAAAGCTGCGTTACCGCCAAAACGGTCTCATTAATGAGTACTTGTTGCTTCACTTGCTCTACCTTCGATAAGCCTTGCAGCAATTGAAGTCGATAATCACTTCGACCACCATCGTAGAGTACATAATTGGCTTGTACACCTAAATTGACGATCCAGTTTTCAACTCCAAATTCCTCTACTTCAATAAATTCAGGATCGGGTTGAAAAGTGCGTAGTTTCACATCCGCAAAATTGTTCATATAGGAAGCATTTCCAGTTGCATCTATGCTTGGCAGCTTTCCGACATTACCTTTGAAGACTTTGCTTTGAGCTACCTGGCTCTCCATCCGTTGTATTTTGATGGATGGATTTTGCTCAATAGCTTGATTGATCGCTTGTTCAAGACTTAGCGTAGTTTGGCAAAAGCCTTGAACCGCAATGAATAGGATGAAAGAAATATATACGAATTTCATTATTTTATTTTTAAAACAAGAGCTTGTAATATGAAAAGTGCAACTTAGCCAACAGCCAAGAACTATCCCGCCAACTCCTTCTGTTTCTCCCGAATCACGACATCCAAATCCGCCGCACTGATGTCTTTAATGCGTCGCACGTAGCGATTGAAGTAGTACTTCAAATTGGCAATGGACAGCATGACGGAAGGCAAGAAAACAAGGGTTAAAATCATTCCAAAAATCAAGCCATAAGCGATAGCAATGGCAGTTGGTTTGAGGAATTGTGCGCTAATGGAATTATTAAGCAATAAAGGCGCGAGTCCAAAAACGGTCGTAATAGTCGTCAGCACTATCGGTCGAAATCTGGAGATCGCCGCTGTTCGCAAAGCTTCTCCTACAGACAAACCTTCCTTGATTTTTTCATTGTAAGTAGAGACAAGTACTAGACCATTGTTGATTAAGATGCCCCAAAGTGCAATCATACCCAATACTGAAAAAATACTCACTGGAATATTGTGTAAATAAGAGCCCCAAGCAACGCCAACAAATGCGAAAGGCAGCATGGCAAGTATCGCTAATGTTTTACCAATAGAGCGATAATTGAGCATCAAAATACCAATGATCGCGATAAAAACCATCATACTAGGGGTTTGACTTGAATTTTGGGTTTTGGCAGATAGGCGCGCTTCGCCCTCCAAAGTGTATTTAATGTTAGGAAACTCTCGTTGTACTTCTTTTAGCACGGCTGCTTCCGCTTCGCCCAGTACCGCAGGTACAGAAACCAACAAATTAGCAACATCAGCTTCTACTTTTATTTCTCGAATGCCATTTTGATGATTAATAACGGCTACATTTTCCTTGGATTTAAAAGTAGCTAATTCTTCAATAGGATAGCTGCTGCCGTTGGGCAATTGCAATCGCATTTTTTTCACATCTTCTATACTCTTTCGATCTGTTTCCGCATAGCGTAGCCAAACTTTTACCTCTTCATCTCCTCGCTGTACGCTTTGTGCTTCTAGTCCAAAGAAGCCCTTGCGAATCTGATCGAAAACGATAGCTTCTGATAACCCCAGAAACTTGGCTTTCGGCGTCAACTGCATCTCTACTTCTGGTACTCCTAATTGATCGGTATCGGTTACATCTTTCAAGTCTGCTCTTTCTTCCAAGAACTGACGTACCTTATTTTTTGCTGCTCGTAATTCCTCCAAATTTCTACCCACCAAAGCAATAGAAACGGGTTTACCAAAAACCGCAATACTGCCGTAAGAAAGATTGCGTGCTTCTGGGATTGGGCCAACCGCTTCTCGAATGCTATCCGCAATTTTGAAAGACAAAATACCGCGCTTATCGCCTTCTAGCATGTAAATATTTAGATAACCTTGATTATTGCTCGGACCAATCACTCGCTCCACATATTTAATGAGCGCTTGTCCATCGCTACGTTGACTAGTATATTGCTCGTTGACTTCCCATACTTTTTCTTCCATTATCGCCAACTTTGCGGACGTGATGGACTCATTTGTGCCAAGTGGTAGTTCCAATTTCGCGGTTATCACGTCTTGATCTATCGTTGGGAAAAAAGTACTTTTTATTGTACCAGAACCCACTGCGCTTACTGTCAAAATCATAATGCCAAGAACTGCTAATATGCTTAAGATTGGAATCCGAAGACTAAATCGAATGATGGCACTGTAAATCTTATCTCTAAAAACGAGCAAGGAATTATTAGTCCATTTAGTGAGTTTCCATTCTTTTTTATCTCGGTTCAAGGCTTTGGAACGGGCAATATGAACGGGCAGAATCAGCATACTTTCTAATAAGGCTACGAAAAGGGTAGCACAAACCACAAAGGAAATGTCGGAGAAATAATCTCCTAATTGTCCATCAAAAAAGAAGAACAAGGAGAAAGCAACTGCGGTGGTAGCTAAGGAAGAAAGTATGGCTGGAAATACTTCCATGGTGCCTTGCACTGCGGCTTGCAATGGATTTTTACCTTCTTGAAAACGTTGATAGATATTTTCTGCTACTACGACCCCATCATCCACAATGACCCCCAGCACAACGATCAATCCAAAGAGAGAGACTTGATTGATGGTCAGATCGTAAAAGGTGGAAAGAATAAACATTCCCAAAAGTGCTACTGGAATTTTAAAAGCCACCCAAAAGGCAATGCGCGGATTCAAAAATAATCCAAGTATGATGAGTACCAGTAAAATGCCTTGCCAAGCATTATTTTGCAGTGTACCAATGGCATCCGAAAGCGAGATGGCTTTATCTTCGATGACGACGACTTCCACACCTTCGTGTTGTCGATTGAATTTAGCTACTTCTTCATTGACAAAGGCAGCGTTCGCCAAAATATCTTCTTCGCTTCGACTAAACACTTTCAAAATAACCGCAGCTTCCCCATTTACGAAGGTACTGTTGGGCTTGTCCGCAAACTGATTTTTCACTTCTGCCACATCACTTAATCGTACCAATTTACCATCGGGACTCGCTTTCACGACCGTATTCATTAATCCTTTCGCGTAATATGTCCTATTATCCAACCGAATCAGTATATTTTGCTCATCGGTTTTGATTTTTCCACCCGATGCCTTGATGTTGCTCGCTTGAATAGCACGCGCTACCTCATCAAAGGTAAGTTGATACGCCCGCAAGTCACTTTCTCGCAAACGCACTTCGATTTCTTCTTCTGGATAACCACTCAAAAAGACCTGTGATAAATTAGGGGAATAAGTCAACTCCTCTTTTAGATGCTTAGCATGATCTTTTAGCACGCTTAAACTTGTTCCACCGACCAATCCCAAGGTCATGGTATAATTCAGAATTTCCTCTTTGAATACGACAGGCGTTTCTATTCCCATCGGAAAAGTAGTGATCTTATCAACGGCGTTGCTAATGTCTTGTAAGACCTCGTTTGGGTTGGCGACTTCTAGCAATTCCACTCGAATGCTTGCAAAGCTCTCTTGCGCACTAGAAGTGATGCGATCAATACCTTTCAAGCCATCCAAATTGTCCTCTATTTTATCTACTACTTCCTCTTCCATTTCTTGTGGAGAAGCACCTGGATAGGTCACATTGACCACTACGAAATTAATGGGTTCGGGAGGTAAAAAATTGGAGCGCATGGAGGCAACTACGGCAATTCCGACCACCACGATTAAGCCTACGATGATGTCTACGATCCGAGGCTTTTGTATTAATGATTGTATTATATTTTTCATGCTTGTGAGATTTTTTTGAGATTTGGTCAGCTTCTGAAACTTACCAAGTCTGCTGTTTGCTGCATCTAATTCAAGTCCACTCGACTACCTTCCACTGGCATTTCAAATTCATTTAAAATGACTAAATCCTCATTCTTCAAACCTCTGACAACGATGGAATCGCTAAGGAAGTCAATGGGTTGAATACTTTTTCTAGTAATTAGATCTTGCTGTAAAATCAATACGCTTTCGTCTCTTCCAATTGCTGAATTTGGAATGACTGTGACTTCGGCAACTTTATCCGCGGTGAGTTCTCCTTCCAAATACATTCCCGCTCGAAGTCCCTGACCACGCAAGCTAAAATAGACAGGAATGTTTTGGGTGCTAGGATCAACTAGGCTATTAATACGAACAACGCGCCCTGTCCAAGTTCCTTCGACCTCATTGCTTCTGAAAGTAATTGGATCGCCGCTTTTCAACTGACTAGCAATTTTTAGCGGTACCCCAGCTTCTAGTTCGTATTGCCAACTATTGCTTATCGTCCCCAATGGCTGACCAGGTGCGACCAAACTTCCAACGTCTACATTAGTAGCGGTGATTGTGCCGTTGTAAGGTGCATTGATGAGGTATTTCTTCATTCGTTCTTCGGAAGCTTTGATTTGATAGTAAAGACTGTAAACTTGATTGCCAGTCAAGAAAAACTTCTCTGCGGAGGACTTGGGTTCGGGCATTTCCGCTAAAGTTGTTGTGAAACTATAATCTTCCACGTAGGACAACCACTCATCGTAGCTATCTGGATAATCTGACTTTAAATCTGCTAGTATGCCTGTAAGAATGTTGAGCAGAGATGCACGTTGCGCTTCCAAGTTTAATTCAAATTCCTTGCTATTGATCTGAATGAGCGTTTCCCCTTTTTTGAAGTTGACTCCTGCTTTGAAAGTCTTACCAGTTGGTTCAATTGTTCCTTGTACTTCTGCGAAGAGTTGAGTGGTATTCTTTGGAATGACTCTGCCGCTGATGAAAGTTATCATCGTCCGCACCTCGTTTTTGACTTCCATCAAGTTCAAATCTGTCTTTTTCAAAAGTGCCTCTTTTGTTGCTGGCTCAGGAATAGTGGTAGGAGTGGAAGCAGATTCCTCTGGAATAGTGGCACTACATCCAACCAAAAATAGGGACACAGTAATGGTTGTTAGAACCTGTACGAAAGGTGCTAATCTTTTCATCGCAATTTGTTTAAATTAAATATGAAATTAGTTAAGTGCAATTTGCTTTTCGATAGATAAGCTATCCTCCAATTTTAAATGCACGACCATATAAATGAACGTCGCTCATTTTTGTTCTTAATTTTATATTATTTTTTCAAACAAAAATTACATTCAACTATAAATAACTGATATTCAATTATTTAAAATTGTAAAAATAATTATAAAAAAGTGATAATCTAGGCTTAAGAGTGGGGTGGGTGCGGGTTGAGGGGGTTGGGGGGGGGGGGGGGGGGGGGGGGGGGGGGGGGGGGGGGGGGGGG
>JBCDFY010000180.1:0-15247 GCA_039176995.1 Bacteroidota bacterium | reverse complement strand
GAAGTGGAAGCTTGATAGACTTTCGTTTTTTTAGTCAGTCCCAGCATTCGCACCGCTTCTAGTATTCGCAGCGTCCCGATACCATCTGCATTTGCGGTATATTCTGGCATATCAAAACTCACTTTGACGTGTGACATAGCCGCTAAGTTGTAAATTTCATCGGGCTTAATTTCTTGAATGAGACGGATTAAGTTACCCGAATCGGTCAAATCCCCAAAATGCAGTTTGAACCTTACATTTTTCTCGTGCGGATCTTGGTATAAATGGTCAATACGAGCGGTATTGAAAAGCGAAATCCGCCGTTTTAAACCGTGCACCATATACCCTTTTTCCAACAATAGCTCTGCCAAGTACGCTCCGTCTTGACCTGTAATCCCTGTAATTAATGCTGTTTTCATGATGTGAGATGGTAGTTGCTTAAAAGCATGTTTGGATATGCTCTTAAATTAGAAATGCGAAATGAATAAACTCAATTTTTTTGACTAGACTATTCTGAAGCGTAGCAATAATTGATACTTCAACTCAAAAGGGCAATTTCTACAAATTAGAAACTGCCCTCTAAAGAAAGGACGCTTTAGATCATGTTATACTCCGTCAATCCTTTACCTTAAGCAATTTAGTAGCAGCACTCGCTACAACTCGCTGTTTCTTAATATCTGTTCGCCCCAACATTTGCAACAGATAGAGCCTATATTTGTAAGAATACGCTTTGATGCCATACAGCATGCTTAGGTCTTCTTTGCATCTTCTGCATTGCAACTGTCGATAGGTCAACGAGTTGCCAGCGTTGCAGACGGGACATTTAACTTTAATTTCCATCGTTCTCTAAGTAATAAAGTAAATCTAGTAATTGGTTTTCTACTACTTTCACACCCGCTTCATCACCTCCCATTCGTTTTGCTTTGTAAGCCTCTACCAAATCTCCTAGTTCTGCTTTATCTTCTGCATTCATCGTCTCTACTTCTAGGAGCGCATTGGCTCGATTCAGCAAAGTGTTTTCTGCCTCATCCATATTGGAAAGTACGGCTTCGTCTAAAACGCTCTTTTTTATCTTTTTTCCTCTACTACTCTTAAATGTGGCTTTGATCTGCTCTTTGGTAGTAGTCTCCTCAGCACTCATCTTCAGCAGTCCGTTCAAATCCAACTCAAAGGTAACTTCTATCTCTCCATCTTCAATCGGGTTCTCTAACTCGAATAGTACTTCTCCAATGATTTTATTTTCACTGAAACGACTTTTTTCTCCCTGATAAACCTGTATTTGGTAGGCTTCTTGAAGCCTACTAACTGCCGAAAATTTTTGAGATCGACGTACTGGTACAGCTGTATTTCTAGGAATAATCGCAGCAGCACCCAAGTTTTTCTCTATATCATCCGCACTTTCTTTTTTGTTTAGCCCAAAAAATTGACTCATACTCGAAGCGTATGATATGTCATCCATCACCCCAATACCTAGTGAATGCGGCGTGATGTCAATCAATACCGTATCAATATTTTTCCCTTGAATGATGGCTGCTTGTATAGCCGCACCGTGTGCAACAGCTTCGTCAGGCAGGTCAATCAAAGTAGGAATAATACCTAATCGCTCTTCAATTAGGCTAGTAATCATAGGAATTCGACTCGATCCACCGACTAATATGATACCGTCCAACTCATCTTCAGTTACATCAGCATCATTAATGGCTTTTTTGAGGTGATAGACGGTTTCTTCTACTTTTTCTTTAATCAATCCTTCAAAATCTGAACGACTCAAAGACTGATCTATGTGATAGCTCACACCCGCTTGTTGGTAGAAGAAGCTTTCTTGTATTTCAACTTCGTGCTCTTGAGAAAGCTTTATTTTAGTTTGCTCCGCTACCCGAATTAATCTTGCTTGTTCTTTAGCAGACGGATCAATATTGCCAAGGTCATTTTTAGCAGTAAAGGCTCTCCAAATGTGTTCAGCCAATAAATCGTCTAAATCATCTCCTCCCAATTCATTATTTCCAGTGGAAGCTAAGACTTCGATTACGCCCTCATCGCTTTCGATGACGGATACATCAAAAGTTCCCCCACCAAAATCATAGACCGCATACATGGCTTCATCCATTTGGGAAAGCCCAAAGGAGAGTGCGGCTGCGGTGGGTTCGTTGATGATACGTTCGACTTGCAAACCAGCTAATTCAGCCGCTTGCTTCGTGGCATCTCTCTGCACTTCTGTAAAATAAGCAGGAACGGTAATCACCGCACCAATCGTCTCATTTTCATCGACTTGCAGGTGATCAATAGCTACCTTTTTTATCTTTTTCAGAATTAAGGCAGATACCTCTTCGGGTCGTAGTTTCTTACCGCCAATCGGCAATTGAACATCTTGACCCATCTTCCGCTTTACAGAAGCAATTGTGTTTTCGGGTTCTAGCAATGCCATATTTTTGGCAACTTGCCCAACTATAAATTTATCCTGCGTGTAAGTTACCACCGACGGAAGCAATTTGTTGCCGTCTATTGCTATCGTTTCTGGTACGCCTTCCCCTAGAAGTGCAAGTACTGAATTGGTGGTTCCTAAATCAATCCCAACTATTATCATGTACTAATTTTGTTAACGACTACTTTTGCGGGTTGTACGATTTTTTGTTTATAAATATATCCAATAAGTTCTGTCTCTAGGATGATACTGTCTGCTTTATCTGGCACACTTTGGGTGTCAATTGCTTCGTGGTAGATAGGGTCAAAGCTTGTCCCGACTAAGCCTGTTTGCTTCAGTCCAATGGATTTCATCAGTTGCTGCCATTGCTTATATCCGATAGTGTAGCCTTGCCTCCAAGCTGCGAACTGTTCTCGGAATCTAAAAAAGTGTTTCCAATTGGGTGAAGGTAGTTTTTTTAAACTTTCTATTGTCCTTTGCTGAATAGCATCTTGTTCGATAATCCCTTTCAATAGTGTCTGTAAATCTGGGTCAATTAATTGTTCTTCCACCACATCGGGTTGTACTGCTTTTTCTGCTTCTGCTCTTGCTTCTCGAAAAGCACCCATCATCGCTTGCACCTCATTAGCAATTTTTAAGGAAGACTGGCTCAATCTTTTCACCTCTCCTCTCATACCTACTAGCTCGTGGGCAACCGTATACAAATCAGGTCTTCTATCGTCGGGAAACAAAATCCGTACATCCGCTTCATTTAGGGCATCTACGGCTTCTTCGAGATATATTTTCAACTGCTCTTTTGTCATTTTGTTTCCATTAATTGTTTCAACTCAAAGAAAGTATTGTAAGGCGTCTCGTAAACAGCAGATAAGTGTTCTTTGTGACTTTTCTTAACTTCGGATTCTTTTTTTTCTATGGCTTCTTCTCGACCCAAGTAAAGCGGAAACTGTTTAGGTACTTCAGAAACAACACGGGTAAGCGATTCGTAAGCTTCCTGAATTTCTAAAAACTTTTCGGGTTGCTGCTCAGGTGTATATTGACGCACCATTCGCTTGTATTGCCGCTTTATTTCCCGCTCCGTTGCATCTATTGTGATGCCTAGTGTTTCATAAGCTGATTGCTTCATTTTTTATGATACTTACGATTGCGTTATATTGGATAATAATAGACTAAACCCATCCAAAAAAACAAAGTATTATTTTTGTTGCGCTTTTGAACTTACACTTGCTACTTTCACTAAGAGCTTGCTTGAGGCACTATTTTCCTGCTCCAAATAAGCTCTAAGCAAACGCTTTACTTAATTTCTTATGCTTATTGGTTAAGCCTTTTAATCCTCTTTGCTTAGCCATTTTACCGATGTAATTCAATAGTTTTTTCATCAGGGCATGATCTATGAAAACATCTGATTTATTTTTCTGCAATTTAGCAGCGTAGTCCAAAAAGGCAGCAATACTATTATAAATTACTGGTTCACCAAATTGAAGCATATCATCCCCAAAATGACCTAAATAATCCTGCATAGTAGGATAAGTTACAGGGGATTTAAGATCCAGCATTTCCTTTAGAACATTACCATGGAAGGTATGATGACGATTGTAAACGCGATTCGAACTGCGCTCTTTGTATCCATTGAATAAAGTAGCTAGCCAATCATCAAATCGCTCAGAGTCAATTTCAGGAAGATACAATAAGAAGCTAGCCAAAAAAAATGCGTCTTCAGGCTCATAGTGCTTTTCATCTATACAATCCAGTAGAACCTTGAAACCCAATTCGATTTGTCCCGCTTGATGCAACACTTTTAGTTCGTCAATAAAAGCAAGCGCATCATCTTCTTCAAACAGGGATTTGAGGGTAGCAATCCTTGGGGCTAATTCTATGGACTGAAAATCTCTGTAGTATGGAGACGCTGGATAATTTTCCCTGAATTTTTCAATAAGTGTTTCGTAAGCTGGCTTAAAAGTATCGTATAGCGGTTGCAATTCTAATTGCTCGTATACTCCCACCGCTTTGCCAAGGTATTCGTTTAACAGTTTGTAGACTTCAAGTGCGGTTTTAGTTGCTGTATTAAAATGTTCAGATGCTACTGCTCTATTGAAAACTTCAATAAAGCTAGTCAGGAGTTTAAGAAAACTTTTATCTGACTCTAATCTCAAAAAAGAAAATGGTGACTGGGTAATGCCATAAAATTCGTTCAGTATCCTTGTCAACTCGAATATTAAAGCCTCTTTATTGGCTTTCAGATTAGGAGCATCAAAAATATTCTCTGCTTCCGCAGCTAAACGATTTTTTCTTAGTAGGCTCTTTTCTTGCGATATAGCATAGCGGCATATGAGCCAAAATTTAATAGCCGTCAAATCAGGGATCGCTTTTAGCAGACTCACACACCCTTTATCTAGTTTACTTCGATCACTGTGTTCCGCTTTCAACAATAAATTAAGCAGTAACCAGCCAACAGAATCGATTTGAGCAGTATTGAATTGGTTTTTTCGTTGTTCGAGGTGCTGCGCTGCCGTGCGAAAAATGGAAACAATCCGTACGTTACTGTTGCGCTCTGCGATAGAGAGGTAAAGGCTTATGGACTCTGGAATTTGGAAGAAGTATTTCTCATGCCTAATCGCTGTCCCCAAGGCTTCCGTGTAATCCGTTTCATTGTACAGGGTAGCCACTTGGTTGTACACCAAGAAGGGATATTCTGAGGTCTCTTTCTGATACAATAATTTCTCAAATTCTACTTTTGATAGCGTCTTGTTTTGAGCAAAGGTGGCTTTATAGTCTGCGGTAGTTTGCGTTTGTAATACCGCTTCATCCACCTCGTCCAGTAATCTTGCTAATTCTCCAAAATGCGTCAAATAAGTTTTTTCGGTTGGACTCATACTTTTTTGCAACAGAGCCTTATAGAGTGGTTTAATCTTGGTGTGATCTTCCGTTTGTCCATCGCCTAAAATAGCCTTTAAAGCATTGATATTCATCAGACTAGAGCGACTGCCATGCTCCAATTTTTCTAATAGTTTTAAGGCCACATCAAATTTACCCTGACTCAGATGAAAAGCAACTTTCAAATAATCTATTCTGTTTTGATCTAATAATTCATATAGGTACTGATGAGCTTGTTGGAAAGCAGCGTAGTCGTTTATTTTTTGCTGATATAGTATCGCCAGTAGATAGTAGAAATTAAATGTTTGTAGATGATTGGCTTGTGTACAAACTTTCAACACTGCTTCAGCTTTTTCGTATTGTCCTAGATACAAATGCGCTATTCCAATCGCTACATTTACTTGATCATCCAACAACTTATTTGCTGCTAATACCTGCTGATTAAATTGATCTGCTCTACTGTTTAGGACGCCCTCAAAATCGTATCGTTCAAAAGCACTCAATACCTCTTGCTGCACAATGGAAAACTGTAGCGCTTTCACTTGCTCTCGCTCTTGTGGCTTTACCTGAATTTGTTTGAGTCGCTTTTTCGCCAACTCAACATTTCCTGAGTGAAAAGCCATGCGTGCATCTCGAAAATTGTATCTCGATTTTCTTTTTTTGCTTTTTCTTCCCAAAATTATCTACTTCAATTTTATTTTTTCTTCAACTAATGGATAATAATTTTTTACTGCTTTTACTGCTGGATAGTCCTCTACTAATTTAATTATCATTTCTTCGAAGCGTTCAAAATGGTATTCCCAAGTCCAATATTTTTGCATAAAAGCTAAAGCATTACGACCCATTTTTTTTCTGAGCGCATTATCTTTCAGTAGCTTAACTGTTTTTTGTGCAAATTCTTCCTCATCATCAGCTAGCAGTATCACCTCATTTTCTGGTGTTCCGATTCCCTCATTACCTACCCTTGTAGACACCACAGGTAGTGAAGAGGCCAAACTTACTAAAATTTTATTCTGTAAGCCAGCAGCAATTCTAATTGGATCTATACCAACAGTTGCTTGTTGGAGATACGGTCGTATATCATCTACACGTCCAGTTACCAAAATAGACTCATCTTTTTCTAATTCTTTTACTTCTCTCGCAGGATTTCTTCCCACTATCCAAAGCTTAACATTTGTTACTTCTTTCTTTATCAAAGGGTATATCTTGGTAGTAAAATAAACGATGGCATCAATATTAGTACGAACACCAAAATCACCATTCATCATTAGAACATTTTTTGCTCTTTCTAGCTGCAAATTTTCAGAATAGTATTTAACATTGATACCATGTGGATTGAAGAATACATGCTCTTTAGGGTGCTTGTCATCATTTATAATCGCTTTTATATCGTGAGGAGAAATTAACAGAACCCTATCAAACAGATTCATAACATAAGGTTCATAGTTTTTTACCCTCAAGTATTCATTTCGGTAAAATAAGCGAGTAGTTAGGTTACGCTCGAATTGAATGAGCCTTTTGTAGTTCAAAGTTTGGGCAATTTGCATGGCTAATATCTTGGGTATTTTTTTTAGGTCAATAAGATACTCTGACATCCTAATTAGATGAGCATAGGCAATATCTGGTTCGTACTTAGTATTTAGCCGATCAATTGCCTTGCGCATCTTGCCATTAAGGTAGTATAATACTTGAAATGGTTTTTTACCTGCTACGCCTTTGCCAATACTAGTAAACTTATCTAGGCTGTTCAAAGCTACAATTTCGATAGCGGAGCAATACTTTTTTGTCTTTTCAATCTCTGTTTCTGAGACTTCCCCTTCTTCCAAAAAAGTAGCCAATAGTACTTCATGACCTCTATTAGATAAAAATTGCACCAAGTGAAAGACCGTCATACTGTCAGCTTTTCCCTTTTCATAAGGAAATCTCGGTGATGCGATTAGAATTTTCATTAAAAGACAGTTAAACTAGCTACCAATTCATTTATGTTAAAAATGTATATTTCGCTTAAAGCACGCAAATTTAGCAAAGAAACTTTTATATTTACTGTATTTACTAGTACAACTTCATGATTACTTTGTCATTATTTGTATAGCTCGTCAGCCATTTTTTATATAATACCTCTTCATTAGGCACTACAATTAAATCAGAAAACTGGAAAAAATCATCAATTGATTCTGTATAGTATTTACTCCAATTAGGCACAATTGCCTCTATATACTGTCTATTAGTACCCATTAGATTCTCTTTTTTGAGATTAGCATCATACATCATTACCTCAATTCCAGTATTTAACAACAGTTGTACCAAACGTAGACTAGCACTTTCTCTTACATCATCTGTTCCCGTTTTAAACACAATTCCGAGTATAGCTACTTTCTTAAAGTTTTTTGCCTTAACTTCATTCAATACACTGTTAATGTGTTCATCATTACTTGCTATGACTGCTTCCACCAGTGGTGTATTAACTGCTTTATTGGTTGCAACGCTCTTAAGTCCTCGTAAGTCTTTAGGTAAACAAGACCCGCCAAAAGCAAATCCAGGTCTTAGGTATTTGGCTGATATATTAAGCTTATTATCTGCACAAAGTAGCTCCATGACTGCTTTTCCGTCTGTCTCATAGGCTGCAGCAATACGTCCTATTTCATTAGCAAAAGCTACTTTCAGTGCGTGAAAAGCGTTATTAGTATATTTGACCAATTCTGCCGTTTTGGTATCTAGCCATTCTGTCTGCGCAGCTATACCTTCGTAAATGTTTTCAAATTTTTCTTTCGCTTCCCTAGCATCAGAGCCAAAAACAATTAAAGAAGGTTCAAAAAAGTCTTTCACAGCTACCCCTTCTCGCAGAAATTCAGGATTCATACAAAAAGTAAGCCTACAAGTCTCTGCTAACGTACTTTTAGCCAATTTTTCCATCCTAATCGTTGTACCAGGTGGTACGGTACTCCGAATAACAATGGAAAATTCTTTTCGATTATTTAGCTTCAGCACCCCCGCTATCGACTCAATACATCTCTCTACAGCGATAAGATTGACATTACCTGCTTCATCGCTCGGTGTACCAACGGCAATGATAGCACATTCTGAATTTTTGATTGCTTCTGCCACATTCATGGAAAAAGATAGATTTCCAGCAGTAATATTCTTCTTCAATAATTCTTCTAGCTGAGGTTCTTTTACAGGTGGGATACCGTTTTGCAAGTTAATGACTTTTTGTGGTAAAATATCAACCCCAACTACTTGATGCCCAATTTCCGAGAGGCAAGCCGCAGTGACACTTCCAACGTAGCCTAAACCAAATATGCTTATATTCATTTACTGGATGTAATATATAACTACTTCGTTACATGAAAAGATGTAGCCTATTTCTCATGCAAAAAGAGCTTAATAAAAAAGAGAAAAGACCTTTTGATCTCTTCTCTTTATTATCTATGATTAAATAATTAATTTTAATTAACAGTAGTCTTAATCAGTCGATCTGAATTTGTCGACTGATTGGTAAAAACTTCCTGAATAACTTTTCCCATCTGAATAGTGTGCAGGGAGATTTTAGTTTTTTCATCAAGCAGAATCATCGCTTCAGCACCTGATTGATATTTTGCTTTACTTAGATCTTTGCCAAACAATGTAATGCGTCTAATCGGCAATTTTTGTTTTTCTTCACAGACCACTGCTATTGCGTCTTCCAAGCTTCCATAGTAGTTGGATTGCTTAGCTAAGGTAGAAGTATGATTTAGACCAGAAAAAACATTGATTTCACTGCTGGCGTTGAGTATTTTTAGTTGATAATTGCCCGCTGGTGTCTCCAAATTGATGCCATCTTCAATGGCTTGGCGTGGAAATGAATGGATTAACCAATGTAATAGAAACTCGTGCGTTCCTTCTCCCAGCAAATCATCAATAATTACCCAGTAACTATCTTGCAAAGAAAGTACCGTTCGCTGATGAGTAACGGGCGAAGATAGCCTATGATACCCATCATGTTTGAAGGTCATATATCGAAAAAAAGCTGTTTCTTTAGTTGCAACTACTTCACAATCATGCCAATACCCCCAAGTAAAGCGATAAGCTCGTTTCATTTGATCTGCTCCATCCACTGTCATAGTGTTGTGATAGCGGGTATGTTTGAAAGCATCTAGCCAAGGAGAATTACCATAGTAAAGATACGTCCCAGGATCTATACATATATTATGTCCTTTCCACCACAAATCTACACTCAAAGCATCTGCATGTGCGGGGCGGTCTCGGTAGCTTTCAGCATGGATAAAAGCCCAAGTATCTTCTGCATTTAACACATATATTCCTCCTGTATCGAAGCGTTTTATGGCTGGTTTATTCTGACTAACTTTCGTTTTATCAACTACTGCTTTCGCTGCGTTTGCTCCGAACAACCAAATCAAATCTTCATTCCAAATTCCTTGCTCGAACCATGTTGCTTTATAATAGTAGAAATATAAGGCATTGATTACGGGACGAAAATCTCTGAAATCGCAGGAGTTGATAGGAAAGATCAAAGCACCGTCGTTACTCCCAAAATTAGGCACTCGTCCACTTTTTTCATCGCATACGCTTATCAAATAATTCAGTGCCTTTTTTATTCTTTCGTGCAGTTCATCAGGGAAGGTATCTCCGTTGGCATCCGCTACGCCAAAAACGTAGAGGTAAGCATGAAGAATGAATCGTAAATAGTTATGGGATTTTTGAATGTATGTACCATCAGCTCTGATTAGGAATAAGCCCCGTTCAATTAGGCTTTCCTTTCCAATTTTTCGCCATTCTGCTGCTTGCTTGAATTGTGGAAAAAGCATGCCTGTTACATATAGTCCCAGTCCCTCACTAATAGCATGATTACTGTGTTGTAAGTAAGAATATTCCAAGTCTTTAGACACTCGATAAGCTTGCACTGCAACAGCTTCAAAGAATTTACGAACACGCTCGTTATTTATAGCGGCACTATCTTTGAAAGCAAACCATCCAAAATACCATGCCATCAAGCGTAGAGACGTTTCTTGTCCACATTTCCAGTGCGGTCCAGTATTAGGAGGATTATTTTCTATCCAAGATTCGATATACTGCCAAAAATACTCAGGCAACTTTTCATCATTTGTCAGAAAATATCTTCGCACCAACTCATAAACTACCGTAAATCGCCCAGGCTCCCAAATGAACTTTAAGTCTTCGTACTCATGGGTGTGCATAGGATAATCTGACCAATGTTTATCTCTTTCACATTGTACAGGGGGTGATAAGAAAGGATTGGTGAACCAAACGTCAGGATAAGTAACTTCGTACTCCAGATGTGTGAAATACATCAATTTATCGGAATTATATTCACTAATCAATTGATCGTACTTTGATTTATCGTTTTTGTGTACGGCAGCAACTGCCTCTGCTAAGGCTTCTTTTTCTTTTATAGAGAAGAAATAATTACGCTTAGTGTTTTCCCATTCGGCTTTAAGGTTTTTTGTGTCTATCCCTTCGCTCATCCAAGCTTCTAATTCGTTTGTTTTCCAAGCTCTTTTCGGCAGGATACGCTTATGATAGCCAGTTCGCAATCTCAATTCATAGAACAATCGCTGAAACGTCCATTTGAAGCCAAAATCTTTTGCAGCCTGGAAAGCGGTGGTGAGTTTGTTTAGCATAGAAAGAAGAAACTAATTTTTTTCTGCTTCTAGGAGTGTTTTTTTCATTTGCTTGCTGAGCTGCCGATCATAGACTAATTCTTGAAGATTTTGAGCGGCAAATATCAATTGATAGAATAGTTCTTCCATGAAATTGATTTTAACTTTTGAATATCCATACCCTAAGTTTTTGAACCATTCTTTACAAATTATTTCCGTGCAACGTATCTGAGAAGTACTTAATCCTTTACGCCATTTTTCTTTGTTGGCATTCATTACAGGTTTAAAAGTATTGTTTTTCCACTGCATTTCTGCTTTATCTACTAGCTCTTCAGCAGATTTCCTCAAATCTAGCATTTCCTTTTCAAGCTCTAAGTCTAAGAAGGCTAGTAACTTTGTTAGACTTTCATTGGGATTGGCAACTAAAGATTCATAAGAAAGTTCATAGAAGTGACCGTCAAACAGTTCTTGTATTTTTTTTCTTCCTTTTTTAATCTGTACTTGACTGATAATAGCATTCATCCAGTAGGGACGATGTGCAGACCAATCTGCTTTAGTTTTAGAAAGCACAATATCTCTTGGGTCTCTGTAAATATGTATGATTTTCGCATTCGGGTATATTTCCTTGATAATAGGCAAGTAGTCAATGTATCGAGGATCTTTATCTCCAATGTATGTTTTATCTTTTCGACGAAGATAAGTGCTTAGTATTTCTTTGTAAATTGCCCTTAAATCAAATACTTTCTTTTCTTTTAGGTAAGGTGCTAAAAGTTCAGATGAATCAATATGGAGTCTTTTGTAATAGTCATCTTGATCAATGATTTCTTTGAATTTGGTCACTCCTTTAGCCTCAAATTCAGCTTGGATTTCTTGACTCCCCACATAAAAGCGGAGAAAGTGTGTTTCGGGCGTAAATGCAATTTTGGAGTGCCCATTCAGCAACGTCATCAACATACTTGTACCTGAACGTCCTACTCCAACGATAAATATAGTTTGCTCCAAAGAAATATGCTATTTAAAAAGTAATTGGCTCAAAGAGCATTCAAAGTTCGAATCAATTTATCGTTGACGACATCAGCATCAAATAAATTGAAGTATTCAAAAGCCTTTTTTGAATAAGTTGAATAGTTTTCTGCATTGAAGTGCTGAATAGCGGCAACCAGGCTTCTAGTAGATTTTGGCTCTATCAATATACCAGTTTCGCCGTCTTTCACAATTTCAGGGATAAATCGCCAATTGGTCGTAATAACTGGTATGCCAAGAGAGTAAGCTTCAATTAACACCCCAGGATAACCTTCCCCTCTGTAATAAGTAGGCAGTATCAGAACATCATAATCTTTCAGCGTTTCTATCACCTTACTTGGCTCTACAAAACCTTTATAATAACTTTTTTGTGCTAAAAATTTGAGATTTTCTTCATAAATAGGTCCGTAAATGTGTATGGCATAGGTACTATCTAGCTGCTCAATAGCCTCCCTGATATGTAGTATTCCTTTGGATATTTTTACTTGCCCTAGGAATACGAAGCGTCTTTGGAAAGAAATATCTGAAAGCTGTTTTCTTACATGTTTTCTGCTAGTGGGAAGCCATTGTAAATTTTTGCTATGTCCTTTAAAATAGTCTAGTAATTCTTTAGTTTGCAAAAAAACAACATCACTGTTCAAGATAGTAGATTTCCAAATTACTCGCCAGATCAGCGATTGAAAAATAACTTTTGCTTCGCCTCCAAAAATTCTAAAAGCAATTTTTGTTCTGCAAGTGCGTGCAATTAAGTAGAGAAAAGGAGCTATAATTTTAGAGCCACGTTGAGAGAAATTAAGCATTACTAAATCGACAAAAAAAATATGTCTTACAAAATTAACGACTAAGTAGAATAAGTTAGCCAAGGCTGTACCATGTTTTCTACCGTATTTATCAATGTTAATGACCTGATGCGCTATATTTTGTTCTTCCAAATAAGTAACAAAACCAGCAAAAGAAACTTTTGCGCCTCCGATGCGGGTGCTGTTCTTATTAGGCAAAGGCCCTATTAATAGGATTGTTTTTGTGTTTTTTCTATGTGGCACTTTTTTAGTAGCTTTTGTGCAGAGGACAAGGAAATCATTCAACTAATACTTGTCAAATTACTTTATGAAATAATTCAATATAGCTTTCCACCGCATTATCCACATCAAAAAACTGTCCTCTTTGTACAAGCACTGATCTATCTGGTGGATTTTCTAGAGTCATCCTGATAGCATTAGCTAATGCAGAAGCATTATTAGTTTCTACAAGACGACCATATTTTCCATTTTCTAATATTTCAGTAGGTCCACTTTTGCATTTAGTACTCACGACGGGACAACCACAACTAAGTGCCTGAATAAGACTTCCTGGCAGTCCCTCCCAATCAGATGATAAAACAAAAAGTGCTGCTTTACTGAGATAAGCAAAAGGATTGCTGACAAAACCACACAGGTCTACTACTTCTTGAAGTCCATTCTGCTCAATTACTGAACAAACTTCTTCGTAAACATGAACGAATCGAGGTCTTTTAGACCCTAGAATCATTAGGCGTGAGTTTGACATTTGTTGATGTACTAAAGCAAAAGCACGGACAAGATTTGGAAAATTTTTGGGCGTTGCGATTCTTCCCATTCCGATAATAACTCGCTTACTCTTATCATTTAGCCAATCGTGGGCTACTGGTTCTAATGATTTGTTTATCAGTTGAGTAGAATAAATTGGATTATATATGTTATATATTTTTGATTCACTAAGTTCGTAGTATTTAACAATATCTTTTCTAGATTCAAAAGACACACTGACGATAGCATCCGCAGACCGATAAATTTTCTTGTAAATGTTTCTTAACAAGGGCTGCTTAGTATAGGAATGATGATGATTTGCAATGGAAGGAGTACTAGCTTCTCTTATTACATTTTTTGTGGACTTGAAAGATAACCAATTGGCTAATACACTAGTAATATTAATATGTGTTTGTGTGGAAAGTAGAACATCTGGCTTATTTTTAAACAAAAATCGAGCTAACTTGAAAATAACATTTCTGGTTCGGCTAGTTTTAAGATCAATTATGCGTACACTGGAGTTTAGTTCCTCTAGTAAGCTTCCTACTTTCTGGCAGAGTAAAAAATCAACTTTTAAACCACGCTGAACAAAACCGTTAGCTAATGTTACCATTACTCGCTCTGCCCCTCCTCCGTTGAGGGTGTTGCAGAATAGTGCAACATAGTTTTGTTTACCTAATTTTAAAATTGTTTGATTTTTGTCCATTTGCCAACGTAAGAACTGATTTTTAAAGTAGGATTACGGGAGACTGAATACCATTGATTACCTTCTTCTTGAAATAGCACTCTTTTGGGTATTCGGTTTTCAAATTTTACCTTCGCTATTATATTCCGCTGTAATACGATATTATCTATATTTTTTGAATTACACACGATCGCATAATCTACGTTTTCTATCGTATTGCCAATCAGATTGACATTCACGCCTAATCGAAAAGCACAAGATTTTTTTTCGTGATTTGTATAATTATGAATATTGCTTAAGACATTATTTTCTACAAAGATTTTTGGATTTGCTATATCAGAAGTAAGATGCATCCCGTCATTACAATCAAATATAATGTTATCTTTGAGATAGATATAATTAGCTTTAATGTGTGTAGAAATAACTTTACCGTTGCTTCCTGAGCCTCCGCAGCTAGTATCTGTGAATCTAAACCCCCACATTCTATTATTAAGTACTCGTACATACTCGTCTGCTTTATCGTAGCGACCCCCAACTTTAATATCTATTGCATTTTCCGCACAAGCTAATTGACCATTTGCTGTATTTCTGTACATTTTGCTAGTAAGATATATATCATTATTTACAATTATAGTTCCTGATGCAAAACCATTTGTTTTTGTGTTTTTATTATATATTAACTGGACACCATCTGTGCAGTTATATATTTCGTTGTTCACTATTCGATTACCAATAGCATTATCATTTCCTCCTTTTACTCCTACACCAATATTATCTGCATTTATATTAGGTAGAGCATTGCGTATGACACAATTTTGAATAGTGTTGTAATGACTTTGGTGAATACGGAGCGTACCTTTTTTTGCAACTTCTTCAAATAAACATTTATTAATCACATTATAATTAGAATTTGCGCTAATACGATTACTTGCACCTCCCACATTTCCCCTATTAGAGGTTTGAGAACAGCCTCTGAAAGTCAGTCCATGAATAATCCAGTGACTAGCTGAGATTAGATTAATGTTTTCAATGATAATTTCACGGGAAGTTTTAGTACGTTGCGCAGGATGTTCGTCAATATAGGAAGTAGTCTGCTCAGGGTTAT